>NZ_JBIVNX010000065.1:0-37256 GCF_044753805.1 Streptomyces sp. NPDC093225 | reverse complement strand
AGCGCCGATGGTACTGCAGGGGGGACCCTGTGGGAGAGTAGGACGCCGCCGAACAATCATTGTGGGAAAGCCCCGCACCAGGAACGAAAGTTCCACAGGTGCGGGGCTTTTCTGCGTTCCGCTGTCATGGATGAGGGCGAAGAAGGTGAAAGGGGGTCGGGCTCTGGCGAGCCCGACCCCCTTTCGTGTTTTCGGAGCGGCGTGGTGCCGGCTCTTCAGGTCTTTCGGGGCGGGGTGAGCTTGTCGAGGTCCAGGCTGATCTCGAAGGGCACCGGGCGGTGGAGCATGCCCCGGAAGATCCCGGCGGGGGCGTAGCTACCGGTCGGTTCGTCGAGCTCGTAGACGTGGACCACGGGCGCGCCGTCCTCGTCCTCGATGCACCAGTAGTGGGGGATGCCGGCCTCCGCGTACTTGCGGAGCTTGACCGTGCGGTCGCGGTGGGCGGATTCCGGTGACACAGCCTCCACGACGAGCATGACGCTTTCGGGGGCGTACCAGGTGCGGTCGGGGTCGTAAGGCAGGTCCGTCAGGAGGAGGTCCGGCTCGGGGCGGTTCCGGGCGTCGAGACGGATGGTCATCTCTCGCTCGACCTCGATGCCGACCGGCGCCTGAGTCATGAGCGTGGTGGTCAAGGCGGTGACGAGGCGGCCATGCCAGGACCGCTGGGGCGACATCATGAAGACGAGGGCTCCGTCGATGAGCTCGGTGTGGCGGGGTGCCTCGGGGAGGCGGTCCAGGTCCTCCGCGAACCAGCCTTCCGCGCGCGGCGGGCGCATCCAGTCGGGCAGTGCGGTCATGGCTTCACGGTAGCGGTCCGGGGCCGCGGGCGTCGGGTGTCGCGGTGGTGCGGTGAGGTCGGCGGGGGTGGGGGCGAATTTCGGCCATCTGTTGGCGGCACGTATATCCCCGTGGACGTAGGGGAGTTGGCAGGATCGGGGTCGGTCATGTGCAGGTCGCTGCTGGAACGGGGAGAGACGAGCAGATGCAGAGTACGAGGGTCCTGATATCCGGAGCCGGGATCGCCGGGACCGCGCTGGCCATTGGCTGCGGCGGCACGGGTTCGAGCCCACGGTCGTCGAGCGGGCGGCGGAGATCAGGGACGGGGGGTACAAGGTCGACATCCGTGGGGCCGCGCTGGCCGTGGTGTCGCGGGCGGGGCTGCGCGAGGAGATCCGCGCCCACCGCACGGACGTGCGCGCCGGGTCGGTCGTCAACGCCGCGGGCAAGCGGGTGGCGAGCATGGACGGCGACACTTCGGCGGTCGTGCGGACGACGACGCCGAGCTGCTGCGCGGGGATCTGAACCGGATGCTGTACGAGGCCACGAAGGGGGACGTGGAGTACCGGTTCGGGGACTGGCTCACCGGCCTGGAGGAGACCGCCGACGGGGTGGCGGCCACCTTCGGGAGCGGCCGCGTCGAGACGTACGACCTGGTGGTGGGCGCGGACGGGCTGCACTCGGCCACCCGTGCGCTGCGGCGGCCGGGGGCGACCCGGGCGCGGGACTGGCCGTCTGCGGATGTCGATGGTGATGCTGGGCCTGCTGAACCGGCTGCCCGGCAAGGAGAGGCTCATGGCCAAGGCCGTCGAGCCGATCCACCGGGCCGCGACCGCCATCTCGCTCAAGGAGTACTGAGCATCGGGGCGAGCTCCGGGGTGAAGTGACCAAGGGGCCGTCCCTTCGCGGGGCGGCCCCTTCGTCGTTCCGTCCTCTTGGACGTCGTTCCGTCCTCTTGGACGTCGTTCCGTCCTCTTGGACTGGTGCCTGAGGGATGAGAGGGGATCAGGGGATCAGAAGTGCCGGACCTCGGCGACGGTGAAGGGGCCGGGGGTGCCGGGGCCCATGGGGCCGCCCTTGTCGAACTGGGAGCGGACGACCAGGGTGCGGTGCCCGGTGTGCACCAGGGTGGTCGGGATCTGCAGCGACGGGTCGGTGACCGTGCGGACGAGGCGTGCGGTGGTGCCGTCGTGGCCGAGCTGCCACCGGGTCAGCGTGTTGGTGGTGTTGTGCGCCACCCGCAGGACGCCGTGGTGCAGGTCGAGTCCGTCGGCGTGGGTGAGGTCGCCGCCGGTCAGCGTGACGCGGCGGACGGCGCCGGTGGCGGTGTCGACGCGGTAGAGGTTGCCGCCGGTCATGTCGACGGCCAGCAGGTAGCGCCCGGCGGGGTCGGCCACGATGCCGTTGAGGGTGACGGTGCCGGCGGGCTGCGGGGGCAGCTGCGCGGACAGGTCGAAGCGGGTGGTGAGGGCGGCGCGGCCGCCGTGGGCGCGGGCGTGCGCGAGGTCGGCCGGGGAGACCCGGTAGAGGACGCCGCGCATGCTGTCGGTCAGGTACGCGGTGCCGTCCGGGGTGAGGGCGAGGTCGTTGACGAAGCGCGGGGTGCCGTCGGCGGGCAGGTCGAAGCGGGCGAGCAGGTCGCGGGTGCGGACGTCGTAGACCGCCACCCCGGTGGTGGAGTCGGTGACCCACAGGCGGCCGTGCCGGTCGACCTTCAGGCCGTTGGCGGTGTGCCGGCCGTCGGTGCCGGCGGGCAGGAAGACCTCGGCGGCGTCGCGGCCGGGTATCGCGCGGTAGACGGCGCCGTTGGTGTACGAGCCGACGTACACCGCGCCGGTGCGGGCGTCCGCGGCGATGCCCTCCGGGTACGCGCGGGAGTCGGGCAGCGCGAACGCCGTGCCGATCCGGGGTGCGGCGGGTCGGGCGGCGTACGGGTGCGGGGTGCCGGTGCTGGGGGCGCCGCCCGGGGCCGCGAGGGCGGTGGGGGCGGCGAGGGAGGCCAGCGCGGCGGTGGCGGCCGCGAGGGCGGTGGCGGCGGCGAGGCGGGTCCGGTTGCGCGTACGGAACGGCACGGCAGGCCTTTCGGTCGAAGTCCTTCGGTGTGATCGAATCTATGTTAGAGGTCTAATGATCGTCAATGGGCTTATGTGGGGAAGGGGTCTGTCGTCGGGCTCGGCCGTTACGATGCGCAGATGACGTCCATGCCCGCCGCGGAGCGCCTCGGCTTCCACATCAAGCGCGCAGAGCAGGCCCTCCAGTCGGCCAAGACGGCCGCGCTCAAGCCGGCCGGCGTAACGGTTCCGCAGTACGCGGCCCTGCTCTCGCTCGCCGAGTACCCCGGCATCTCCGCCGCCGCCCTGGCCCGCAACTGCGGGGTCACCCCGCCGACCATGAACACCGTCCTGAAGAACCTCCAGGAGCGCGGGCTCATCGAGCGGACCCCGCACGCGTGGCACCGCAACGTCCTGGAGACCCGGCTCACGGACGCCGGACGCGCCCTGCTGGACGAGGCCGACGTGGGCGCCGTACGGGTCGAGCGGGCGCTGGCGGCCGCCTTCAGTGACGAGGAGCGTGCGGCGCTGGTCGCGATGCTGGGGCGGTGCGCCGATCTGCTGGACGAACACCGGGGCTGAGGTCCTGCGGAAGCCCTGCCGGGAGTCCTGTCGGGGTCCTGCCGAGGTCCTGGTGGGCGGGCCGGCGCGGGTGGTCTTCGCGTAGTTCGTCCCGCTTTGGAACCCCGGGGGCGGGATGCTCATCCTCCAGGGTGGAGGCTGCCTCCGTCGTTCCGTCCTGAAGGCGGGGACGTCCCCGGGCAGCCCACACCGCCGTGCGGGTCGCCGACGGCGGTGGCCACAATGGCCGGGACCACGTCCGCGGCACGAGGGAGGGTTCCCTGGAGTGGATCGGCACGTTCCCGCGCGGACCGTCGCCCGGGTGCGCACCCGGGCCTGGGCGCGCACGGCCGGCAGCGGGGCCGTGGCTCTGGTGGCGGTCTTCGCGCTCGGCATCGCCACCGCCGAGCCCGGCGTGCCCGCCCCGTACACCCGTGCGTTCCCCGCCGTCGGCGTCCTGATGGCGAACGGCGAGCACTGGTGCACGGCGAGCGTGGTCGACAGCCCCCGGGGGAACGTGGTCGCCACCGCCGCGCACTGCGTCGCCCCCGCCGGCGAGGACGGCGAGGAGGGTCAGGTCGCGCAGGACGGACTGGCCATCGGCGTGCTGTCCTTCGCGCCGGGCTTCTCCGGCAAGGACCCGGGGCGGCACCCGTCGGGGGTCTGGAAGGTCGCGTCCGTGCACGTCGACGAGCGGTGGACGAGGTACGGCGACGAGACGGCCGACTACGCCTTCCTGACCATCGCGCCGGACGCGACGGGCCGGACCGTGGAGCAGGTGGTGGGGCGCGGGGTGGTGCCGGAGCCGGACTGGTCCCCGGGGCCCGAGCGCGAGGTCACCGTCGTCGGCTACCCCGAGCCCGACCACAACCCCGACAACCGGCCCGTCGCGTGCACGACGCGGACGGAGCCGGACGACGAGGACCCGAAGATGCTCTACATCAACTGCCCGGGCTTCTGGACGGGCACCAGCGGGAGCCCGTGGGTGGCCGACCGGGGCGGGCCCGGGCGGCCGGGCCGGCTGATAGGGGTGCTGAGCGGCGGGGACACGGACGCGGACTCGACGGCCGCGCCGTTCGACGCCCGCGCCCGGCGGCTGTACGAGGCGGCCGCGGCGGGACGCACGGAGGGGCCGCCGACCCGGGGATCCTAGGTCCGCCGCTCCGTGCTGACGATCACCCCGACCGCCGCCACGACGATCCCGCCCCCGACCAGGATCGGCCAGGTCAGCGCCTCGTCGAGGATCAGCGCGCCGAGCAGCACGGCGACGACCGGGTTCACGTAGGCGTACGTGGCCACGAGCGACAGCGGTGCCGCCCGGAGCAGCCACGCGTACGCCGTGAACGCCACCAGCGAGCCGAACACCACCAGGTACGCCAGCCCCACCCACGAGCGCCCCGACACCGCGCCCGGGTCGAAGCCGTGCTGCTCGCCGCGGGCGAAGGCCACCACGAGTCCGGCCGCGCCGCCGACGAGCATCTGGTACGCGCTCGCGGCGAACGGGTCCTTCGGCATCGGCAGCCGGCCCGAGATGAACGAGCCGAGCGCCCACAGCAGCGACGCGAACAGGATCAGCCCCACGCCCCACAGCTCCACGTTGCCGCTGAGCCCGGACTGGGTCAGCACCGCCAGCCCGGCCAGGCCGATCCCGACGCCCGCCAGGGTCGGCAGCGGCGGCCGGTCCCCGGTCGTGGTGCGCAGGACCACCATCCACAGCGGGACGGAGGCGATGAGCAGGGCCGCGAGGCCGGAGGGCACGGCGGTCTCGGCGAGCACGACCAGGCCGTTGCCGCCGAGGATGAGGAGCAGGCCCACGAGTGCGGCCGAGCCCAGCTGCCGACGGGTCACCTTGAGCGCGGCGGGGCCCTGGCGCCAGGCGACGAGGACCAGGAGCAGCAGGCCCGCGACGAGGAACCGCGACCCGGCGGAGAGGAAGGGCGGGAGGGTCTCGACGACGACGCGGATGCCGAGGTAGGTCGAGCCCCAGACCACGTACACGATCAGCAGGGCACCCCAGACGGCCCCGCCGAGGCGGCCGGTGCTGGGGGATGCGCCGGTGGTGGCGGCGGGTCCGGTGACAGGAGCGTCCTTTGTTGTGCCCATGACGCGGATCCTAGGGGTGGGGCGCGCGGACGTCGAGGAGTTTGCCCGCTATCGGGCAGGATCCTCGGCTTCGGGAGGCGCCGCCACCGCTGAGGGGGCTCGCGAGGGTGCTCGGCTCGTGTCGTGGTCTGGTCGGGTGGGTCTGGTCGGGTGGGTCAGGTCGGGTGGGTCAGGTCGGGTGGGTCTGGTCGGGTGGTGAGTTCCGGTCCGGTCGGTTCGTCGGTTCGTCGGTTCGTTCAGTTCAGGTCGGCGAGGTCGACGGCGCGGGCCATCGCGCGGTATCCCGCGTCGTTCGGGTGCAGGTGGTCGCCGGAGTCGTACGCCTCGCGCAGCCGGCTCGGCTCGGCCGGGTCCCGTAGCGCCCGGTCGAAGTCCACGACGACGTCGAAGACCTCGCCCGCGCGGATGTGCGCGTTGACCGCCCGCCGCACCGCGTCCTCCTCGGCGCTGTAGCTCCGGTGCCCGTGGAACGGCGTCAGCGTCGCCCCGACCACCAGCAGCCCGCGCGCGCGGGCCCGTCGGGTCAGCTCCCGGAGCCCGTCGAGGATCCGGTCCGGTTCGGGCCGGTCCGACCGCGTGCCGGAGGGCCGCATGACGTCGTTGATGCCCAGTTCGACCACCACCACGCGGACCCCGGCCCGCCCCAGAACGTCGCGGTCGAAGCGGTCCAGGCCGCTGGGGCCGGTGCCCTCCGCGAGCAGCCGGTTGCCCCTGATGCCCGTGTTCGCCACGGCCAGCCGCGGCACGCCGGTGGTCCCGGCTCCGCCGGCTCCGTCACCGGCCTGTGCCGCCGCGCGCCGCAGCCGGTCGGAGAGGACGTCGGGCCAGCGGCGGTTGCCGTCCGTGGAGGACTCCGCCCCGTCCGTGATGGAGTCGCCGAAGGCCACCACCGTGCCGACCGCACGGTCCGTCCGTACGTCCACGGCGACCAGGTGCCGCCAGACGCCGGTCTTCTCCGTGAACGTCCTCCCGGTCTCGTCGTCCGTGCCGTCACCCTCGCCGGCGTACGAGGTCTGCCGCGCGCCCGGGTGCTGGGTGACCGGGCCGCCCGGCTCGGCGGCAGCCGGCGCGTACGTGCTGACCAGGACGTCCGCGTCGGCCGGCAGTCGCAACCCGATCGCGTCGCTGGTGACCTCGTCGCCGGGCGGGATCGTCACGTCGGGCGCGCCCCCGAAGGACAGCCGCGCCAGCGAGCCCGGCTCGGCGGCGGGGGTGCCGGGGCCGGCGGCGAGGCCGACGGTGGCGCTGGTGATGCGGAGCGGGCCGACGCCGAAGAGGTTCGACAGGGTGATGCGCACCTGGTCCCCGCCGACGCTGGTGTGCACGACGTTGCGGAACGTGCGTCCGGAGTGGCCGCGCAGGTACGTGTCGGGCTCGGGACCGACCGGCGCCGCCGACCAGGTGCCCACCCAGTGCGGGGCGATCCGGCCGCCCTTGTCGACCGGGCCGGCGGTCCGGCCGCTCCCCTTGACGGGGGTGCTCGGCCCGTCGTCCACCGCCGCGGCGCCGCCGCCCGGTCCGCCGTCGGGCCCGTCGTCGCCCCCGGCCAGCAGCGCCGTGCAGACCCCGGCCGTGACCAGCACCGCCAGCGCGACCAGGGCGGCGAGCAGCGACCGGCGCGGGCCGCGGGTGCCGGTGCCGGTGCTGGCACCGGTGCCGGGGGGACCCCAGGGGGTGTGGCCGGGGGACGGGTGGCCTGTGGGCTGGGCCTGGGCCGGAGCCGGGGCCTGGGTGGGTGCCTGGGGTGGGACTGGGGGCGCGGGGGGCGGAGGTCCGGTGGGCGGGCGGCCCGGGGGCGGGGGGCCCGGTGTCGGGGCGTGCATGCGGCGGTTCCTCCGGCAGTCTTCCCGGCTCCCGGCCCGTTTCCCCCAATGGGGTACGGGCCGCCGGGAACTCCCGGCGCGTCCCGGGAGTCGGTCAAGTAGTCAGGGCCATTGCGACCAGATGCTATGCGTACGAAACCGTACGGGACCGGTCCGCGCAGCCGTGAAGGGGGCGGGGGAAGGCAGGAGCAGGTGGAACGTACGACACAGCAGGCGGGCGACGGCGGGCAGGCCGGGACGCCACCAGGGCCGGGGCCGCGCACCGCGTTCGCGTACAGCGCCGCCGACGAGGAGAAGCGCCGCGGAGTGCGCCGGATGAAGGCGACGGCCACCGGGCTGCTCCTGCTGGTCGCGCTGGTCTACGCCCTCGCGACGTGGGCGGAGCACGCGGGCGCGGGCGGCTGGGCCGGGTACGTGGCGGCCGCGGCGGAGGCCGGCATGGTCGGCGCGCTGGCGGACTGGTTCGCGGTGACGGCGCTGTTCCGGCGGCCGCTGGGCCTGCCGATCCCGCACACGGCGATCATCCCCACGAAGAAGGATCAGCTCGGCGTGTCGCTGGGCGAGTTCGTCGGGGAGAACTTCCTCTCCGCCGACGTCGTGCAGGCACGCCTGCACGCCCTCGGCATCGGCGGCCGGCTCGGGAACTGGCTCGCCGAGCCGGAGCACGCCGACCGGGTCACCGCGGAACTGGCCACGGCCCTGCGCGGCGCACTGACGGTGCTGCGCGACTCGGACGTCCAGGCCGTGGTCGGCGAGGCGATCACCCGGCGCGCGGAGACGGCGGAGATCGCGCCGGGGATCGGCAAGACGCTGGAGCGGATCGTCGCGGACGGCGGGCACCGGCGGGTGGTGGACCTGGTGTGCGTACGTGCGCACGACTGGCTGGTCACCCACGGCGACGCGGTGATGGACGCGGTGCAGGGCGGGGCGCCGGGCTGGACCCCGCGCTTCGTGGACCGGAAGGTCGGCGAGCGCGTCTACAAGGAGCTGCTGCGCTTCGTCACGGAGATGCGGGACATGCCGGAGCACCCGGCGCGCGGGGCGGTGGACCGGTTCCTGACGGACTTCGCCGCCGACCTGCAGTCGGACACCGACACGCGCGAGCGGGTGGAGCGGCTCAAGTCCGAGATCCTGGGGCGGGGCGAGGTGCAGGACGTGATCGCGTCGGCGTGGGCCGCGATCCGCTCGATGATCCTCTCGGCGGCGGAGGACGAGCGCAGCGAGCTGCGCCTGCGGGTGCGGGCGTCGCTGATCTCGCTGGGCCGCAAGCTGGCCACGGACGGGCGGCTGCAGGCGAAGCTCGAGGGCTGGATCGAGGGGGCGGTGGTGTACGTCGTCACCAACTACCGCGCCGAGATCACCTCGCTGATCACCGACACGGTGGCGGGCTGGGACGCGGAGCACACCTCGCGCAAGATCGAGGCCCACATCGGTCGCGACCTGCAGTTCATTCGCATCAACGGCACGGTGGTCGGGGCCATGGCGGGGCTGCTGATCTATGCGGTGTCGCGGGGGGTGGGGGCTTAGGCGGGGGGCTTAGGCGGGGGGTGGGGGCCTGCTGGGGTGGGGGCCTGCGCGGGTGGGTGGGCTTACGGAGGTGGGTGGGGTTTACGGGGGTGGGGGCCCGGCGGGCTTCGGGGTGGTCCCCGGTGTCGGGGGCGGCTCGCTTCGGGGGCGGGTCCCGTGGTGTGCGGGTCCCCTCGGCGCTTGACGGGGCAGGGCCTGCGGGCCCTGCGGCAGGCCCACCCCTGGGGCTTCGGGGCTTCGCCCTGGCCTTCGGCCACCCCAGGCCCGGGCCCGCCTCCGGACCAGCCTGCCCCACCCCGTCAAGCGCCTTCCCCACACACCACGGGACCCGCCTGGCACCGCCGAGGGTCAGGCGGCCTGGGGTAGGGGTGGGGACGAAGAGGGGGTGCCGGGGTCGGTCGGCCCTGGCACCCCCTCACCCCGCGTGGGTTGTGGTTGCTCACTCCGCGGGGCGGCGGTCGCCTACTTCGCCGGGCGGCGGTCCGATACGGCCCAGGCGGCGCCGGCGACCACCGCCGTGGCCGTGAGTACGGCCGGCCAGGCGCCGATCTTCTTCGCGAGCGGGTGCGAGCCGGCGAAGCCGGCCACGTACAGGCCGCCGAGGGCGGCCGCGGCCGCCCCGCCCGCGTGCCGCTGCCATTCGCGGGCCGCGACCGCGCCGGCGGCGGCCAGCACGGCACCGCCGAGCGGGCGCTTGCGCGTCCATCGTGCGACGGCGTAACCGCCCACCAGCCCGCCGGCGGTCACCGCTGACGTCGGAATCCGTGCCATGTCCGTCCATCCCTCCGTTGGTTGGGCCCTGCCCGCGGCCGGTCGGGCCGCGGGCAGGACGGGGCGCGGCGGCGGCCGTCGCACCGCGACGGCCGCGCACCCGCGACTTTCGAGGCTAACGCGCCGGTCTAGCGCGCCCGCCGGGAGGCCCTGAGCGCGCCCAGCGCGCCGAGGACCAAGACCGTCCCGCCCAGGACCGAGTCCGGCACGGCCTCCTGCACCGACGTCGGCAGCAGGGACATGACGCCGAGCACCAGCAGGAACGCCACCGCGCAGCCGCCCGCGCCGAGCAGGAGCCGGGAGAAGAGGCCGTGTGACATGGGTGGTCCGCCTTGCGGTGCGAGCGTGCGTGCGTACGTGTGCCCACTCAACGCCCCGGCGTCCCCTCACGACACGGCCCGCCCGTGCCGGATTTGTCGCACACCCTCCGGATCTGCGGACGTGCCGGCGGTGGAACCGTTCCGGCGTACATTCGGTCTCGAAGGGGGGAGATCCAGCCAATGGGGGAGATCCGCCCAACCGGGGAGATCCGCCCATGGGGTACGAGGCGCACAGAGGAGCACAAACGTGATCTGTTACGGACCGGCCGTCCTCGACCTCGCGGAGGAGCTGGTCGACACGTACGCCGAGGTGTTCTCGGCGCCGCCGTGGAACGAGGACGAAGAAACCATTCACCAGTTCTCTTTGCGGCTCCAGGCCGACACCCGCAGGACCGGCTTCCGCACCGCCCTCGCCCAGTCCGCGGCCGGCATCGACGGGTTCGCGACCGCCTGGCTGACGGGTCGGACCCTCCCCGAGGGCCGGGCGTACGCCCAGGTCGCCGCGCAGCTCGGGGCCGAGCGGGTCCGGGAGCTCCTCGTCGGCGCGCTGGAGATAGACGAACTCGCCGTACGCCAGTACGCCCGCGGCCAGGGCACCGGACGGGCCCTGCTCGCCGAGCTCGCGGCGGACGCGCCCCGCAGCCGCGCCTGGGTGCTCACCGCGCGCAAGGCGGCCGACACGGTGGCCACGTACCGGCGCCTGGGCTGGCACGAGGTGGCCCCGCTGCCGGGCACGGCGAACGGGGTCCTGGTCTTCCTCGCCCCCGACCACCCGGCGGCCGGCGCCTGAGTGTGTTCCGGGCATGATCCGGCGGACGGGCGGGGAACACCCGGGGCATGATCACTCACGCCTCGCGCACCCCGTCCGCGCCGCACCTCCCGGCGGCTCCTTCGCACACCCCGTCCGCCCCGTCCACCTCGTCGCGTCGGCGCGGCCGTCGGGTTCCGGCGGCCGCGCTGCGGCGTCTGACGGATCGGCAGTCCGGGCTCGCCACCCGTCGGCAGCTCCGGTCGGCGGGGGTGCCCGCCGGCACCCTCGCGGGCCGCTGTCGCCCGGGTGGGCCGTGGCAGCGGCTGCTGCCCCGCGTCTACCTGCTGCGGACCGGGCCGCCCGACGCGCGCCAACGCGCCCTGGCGGCGGTCCTGTACGCCGCCC
The DNA here is from genome assembly GCF_044753805.1 of Streptomyces sp. NPDC093225. Lineage (NCBI taxonomy): Bacteria > Bacillati > Actinomycetota > Actinomycetes > Kitasatosporales > Streptomycetaceae > Streptomyces > Streptomyces sp. NPDC093225. Next base: position 26,167 of record NZ_JBIVNX010000065.1, on the reverse strand, counting down.
CGGGCCCGGCCGGGCCCGCCGGTGCGACCGCCCCCGACCCGCTCTCCGGCGCCGGCGCGGCCCTGACCGGCGGGGCCGCGCTGGCGTTGCTGGGGGTCCGCGACGCGCCCGCCGTACCGCTCGACGTCCTCGTCCGGGCGCCGCGCCGGCCGGCTCCCGTGGGCGACGTGCGGCCGCTGCCGACCTCCCGCTGGCCCGCCACCTTCACGGTCGCGGGCGTGCCGGCGGCCCGACCCGTCCGGGCGGCGGCGGACTTCGCGCGGCACGCGGCGGCCGCGGACGCCGACCGGGTCCGCAGCGTCCTCGCGCAGGTCGTCCAGGCGGGCTGGTGCCACCCCCAGGACCTGTACGCCGAGCTGCGCGCCGCCCGCGCCCTGAACCGCCCCGGGGTCCGCGCGGCCGCCGCCGAACTCGTGGCCGGCGTACGGTCCGTGGCCGAGGGGCGGGCCCGTGACGTGCTGGCGGCCGCGGCCGACCTGCCGGCCCCGCTCTGGAACGCCCGCCTCACCACCCCCGACGGCACTTTTCTGGCGACCCCGGACGCGTACTGGCCCGACGAGGGCGTCGCCCTGGAGGTGGACTCGGCCGAATACCACTACACCCGCGACTCCTGGCAGGCCACGCTCCGGCGGCGGCTCCTGCTGGAGTCCCACGGCGTGCTCGTGGCCAGTGCCACCCCGGCGACCCTCCGCGACGCGCCGAACCTGGCCCTCGCCGCCCTCCGCACGCTCCTCGCCCTCGGCGCCGCCCGTCCCGGGCCGCTCGGCCTGCGGGTCCACCCGCCGGCGCCCGTCCAGCTGGTCCTGCGCTTCTAGCGGGGTCCCCGGTGAGGGCCCGGCAGGGGTCAGCGGGCGCCGTGGCAGTCGGTGTAGGGGCGGCCGGAGGCGCACCAGCAGGGGTCGGAGGGGGCGGGGGGCCAGGGCACGGCCTTGCCGCGGGCGGCGAGCGTGGTGGCGTACTCCGCCAGCAGGGAGGGGGAGGAGGGGGAGGTCTTCTCGGACGCGGCGAAGGCCTCGTACGAGGGCACGCTGCCCGTGACGATGCCCAGGTTCGGCGTCCCGGAGGAGGCCAGGTCGCGCAGGGACGCCTCGATGCTGTTCAAGTGGGCCTCGTGGGAGGGGTACTCGGGCTGCAGCCCCGGGTACGAGGCGAGGAGTTCGGCGAGCTCCGCGGCCGGCCAGTGCAGGACCGCGACCGGGAACGGCCGGGAGAGCGCGGCCCGCCGGTCGCCCAGCTCCGCGCGCAGCCGAGCGATCTCGGCGCGCAGCTCGGCGGGGTCGTTCGAGCCCAGCGCCCAGATCCGCTTGGGGTCGTGCAGCTCGTCCAGGGGGATCGGCCCGGTGTGGCGGGTGTCGGCGACCATGTCCCAGTCGTCGTGCGGCAGCGCGAGCAGCCGCCGCACCCGGTGGCGACCGGTCAGCAGGGCGGTCGCGGGGACCGAGAGCGGCTCGTCCTCGCGGACGAGGAGGGTGGCCGCCTCGGTGAACGCCGCGTGGGAGTCCTCGAGTTCGTCGTGGGCCTCGAGCGCCTCGGCGATGACCTCCCACGGCGCGGGGTCCTTCGGGGCGGCCGCGCGGATGCCGGCGATCAGGGCGCGCGCCTCGGCCTCGTGCCCGTACTCCCACAGGTTCGCGGCCTGCAGGGCCTTGATCAGGTGCGGGTCGGCGGGCGAGCCGGCCAGCAGGCGGTCGTAGAGGGCGCTCGCCCGCTCGCGTTCGTCGGCGAGTTCGAGATGGGCCGCCGCCTGGAGGACGAGCGGTTCCTGGTCCTCGGGGTAGCGGGAGGCCGTGCGCAGCAGGCGCTCGGCTTCGGCGATGTGCTCGGCAGGCGTGTCGGGGCGCATGGTCCACACCGTACTGCCGCTGGTCAGTTGGCGGGGGAAGTCCTAGGGTGCGGCCCGCGAAACCTTCAGGTGGGCCTTCGGCGGGAGCGGGGTGGGAGGGTGCGCGGTGCGCGGCGGCGGATGCCCGTGGTGGTGCAGGGGGACCGACGGCGGTCCGGGCGGCTGCGGCTGCGGCGTCGGCTGACGGGCGCGTTCCCCCGGGTGCGGCGCCCCGGGCGGGGGGTGGGGTTCCGGCGCCGGCCGTCGGTGTCGCTCGGGCGGTCGCTGTGGGTGGGGGCCGAACTGGCCGTGACCGGCGGGATGGTGTTGCTGTTGCTGGTGGTGCACCAGGTGTGGTGGACCAACCGGCAGGCGCTGGCGGGGGCGCGCAGCCGGGTGGCGTCCCTCGAGCGGGAGTGGGCCGGGGACCCGGCGCCCGTGGCCGGCTCGCCGGTGCGCGGGGGCGGGGACGCGGCCCCGTCCGCTCCGTCCGCTGCGTCCGCGGTCGGCGGGGCGTCGGCGACGCCGGACGCGCCCGGTGCCGGCGGTGGTTCCGCGCCGCCCGCGCCGTCCCCCGAAGTGCCGCGCGGGGACCGGGCGTACGCGGTCCTGCGCATCCCGCGGCTGGGGGTCGTGGCGCCCGTCGCCGAGGGCGTCGACAAGCGTCGGGTGCTCGACGAGGGGTACGTCGGCCACTACCCCGGGACCGCGCAGCCGGGCGCCCCGGGCAACTTCGCGGTCGCGGGCCACCGCAACACCCATGGCGAGCCGTTCCGTTACGTCAACCGGCTGCGGGCGGGGGACACGCTGGTCGTCGACGTGCGCGGGTGGCGCTACACCTACGTGGTCGGCGCGCGCCTGGACCAGACCCTGGAGCGCGACACCGGGGTCATCGCGCCCGTGCCGCGCAGCCTGGTCCGGCCCTCGTACGGGTACCGCACCCCGGGCACGTACATCACCCTCACCACCTGCACGCCCGAGTTCACGTCGCGCTACCGGCTCGTGGTGTGGGGGACGCTGCGCGCCGCGGAGCGGCGGGGCGGGTAGGCGCCGGGGGCGGGCGGGGCGGTCCGTGGTGCCGGTCCGGGGGTGCGCCCGGTCGCTTGTCGGTGGGTGCGGTTACGATCGGGAGGACGTCGCACGCGGTGTGCGGGGGAGTCCTGGAGGGGAGGGCCGAGCGATGGTGCGTGCCAACCGGCGTGCCGACGGGTCGAGTTCCGCTCTCGGGCTGCCCGCGTTCCTCGCGCTGACCGGGCTGCTCGAGCTGCTCGGGTTCGTGGGCGTGCTCTGGGTCTTCGGCGGGCAGGGCGCACTCGCCTCCGCCGTCGCGCTGGCCGCCACCGTGGCCGTGGGCGCGGCCGTTCTCGCCCGCGCCGCCTTCGCCGCCCGCAGCGCCCGTCCGGTGCCACCGACGCGCGTCCGTACCGCGATACGCGACCGGGCGCGGCGGACCGCGTTCCTGCCGCAGCGCGACCCCGACGCCCGCGGCCGCACCCGGCCGAGGGCGCCCGGCCGGCTCGTCCCGACGGCCGCTTAGGGGCGCGCCGCACGGTTTCCGGGCTGCCGGACCGTCCCTTCCGGGTCTCGCCCGACCCGACGGGGGCCACCCGGCCCGGTGTTCCGCCGTACCGCCGCGCCTTCCTTCGCGGCTCGTCATGCCGACGCAATCCGTTCGCAGGACGAGACCTTCCGGAGGACCCCGATGTCCTTTTTCATCACTGTTGTCGATCTTCTTGCCCGTCTTCTCGACCCCTTGCTCGGCGCCTCGGCGACGGCCGCGGGGATCGTGCTGCTCACGCTGCTCGTGAGGGCCGGGCTGCACCCGCTCACCCGCGCCGCCTTCCGCGGTGAGCGGGCCAGGGCGGCGCTGGCCCCGCGCGTGGCCGAGCTGCGGAAGCGGTACGCCGGCCCGCGGCACGCCGAGCGGCTGCGCCGGGAGCTGACCTCCCTCCATGCGGAGGCGAAGGTCTCGCCCTTCGCGGGGCTGCTGCCGATGCTGGTGCAGCTGCCGGTGTTCTTCGTGATGTACCGCGTCTTCTCCTCCGCGGAGGTGGGCGGACGGGTCAACGGGCTGCTGGACCACCGGCTGCTGGCCGCGCCGCTGGGGGCGCGCTGGGCGGACGCCCTGGGCGCGGGCGGGCCGTTCGGCGCCGAGGGGCTGGTGTTCCTCGCCCTGTTCGCGGCCCTGGCGGCGGTGGCCGGCTGGAACGCGGTGCGCGGGCGCCGGTCCTTCGCGGCGTCGACGGCGGCGTTGACGGGTGCCGGCGGCGGATCCGCCGCGGGTACGCGTGCGGCTGCGGGCGGCGCGCCCCGGACGGCCGCCGGCTCCGGGTCGGGTGCCGCCGGCGACGCCGCCGGTGCCGGGGTGCAGCGGATCGCCCGGTGGATGCCGCTGCTCGCCTTCGGGACGCTGGTCACGGCGGCGATCGTCCCGCTGGCCGCCGGGCTCTACCTCCTCACCACCACGGCCTGGTCGGCGGCCGAGCGGGCCTGGCTCCAGTACCGGTGGGACGCCCGGGACCGGGCGGCGGTGGCGTCGGGGGCGCAGCCGGCGTAGGGGGGTCAGGGAGAGCAGGGGGGCGGGTCGGCGGGCTCCCGGCCGGGCGGTGGTGTTCCAGTACGTGAACACGGTCTTGCGCATTGGATGGACTTCTTGGAGGATCGGCCAATCCTCCGATGGCCGCAACCCATCGTCCGGCCCGGGGCATGCCCGCGGGCCGACCACCCACGACCACGGGAGAATGCCCATGAAGCTGCTGCGTGTCGGACCGGTGGGGGCGGAGCGCCCCGCGCTGCTCGACCAGGACGGCGTCCTGCGGGACCTGTCCGGTCTCGTCGCCGACGTCGACGGAGTCCTGCTCTCCGACGAGGGCGTGCTGTCCCGGGTACGGGACGCGGCAGCCTCCGGCGAGCTCCCGCGCCTCGACGCCGAGGGCCTGCGGATCGGCGCCCCGGTGGGCCGGATCGGCAAGATCGTGGGCATCGGGCTGAACTACCACGACCACGCGGAGGAGATCGGCGCCGCGATCCCCGAGGAGCCGATCATGTTCCTCAAAGCCCCCGACACCGTCGTCGGCCCGGACGACACGGTCCTCGTGCCGCGCGGCAGCGTGAAGACCGACTGGGAGGCCGAGCTCGGCGTCGTCATCGGCAGCACCGCGCGGTACCTGGACTCGGCGGAGGAGGCGCTGGCGCACGTCGGCGGCTACGTCCTCGCCCACGACGTCTCGGAGCGGGAGTTCCAGATCGAGCGCGGCGGCACCTGGGACAAGGGCAAGAACTGCGAGACCTTCACCCCCCTGGGCCCGTGGCTGGTGACGGCCGACGAGATCGGCGACCCGCAGGCACTGGGCGTGCGCCTGTGGGTCAACGGCGAGAAGCAGCAGGACGGTACGACCGCCAACCAGATCTTCCCGGTGGGCGAGGTCGTCCGGTACCTGAGTCGCTTCATGACCCTCTACCCGGGCGACGTCGTCGTCACCGGCACCCCGGCCGGCGTCGCCATGGGCCGGCCCGAGCCGAAGCCGTACCTGCGGGCCGGTGACGTGGTCGAGCTGGAGATCGACGGCCTGGGCCGTCAGCGGCAGGAGCTCAAGGACGCCTGAGGCGGACGCCCACGGGGCCGGGCGAGCGGTGCGACACCGCGCGCCCGGCCCCGTTCGCGGGCGGTCGGGTCAGGCGCGGGGCGGGAGCTCGACGGCCACGCCCTCGCGCGCGGAGCGGAGGGCCGCTTCCAGCACGTCGAGCGCGTCGGCCGCCTCGTACGCGGTCACCGGCGGCGGGGTGTTGGCCCGCAGGGACGCCGCGACGGCGGCGTAGTAGGCGGGGTAGTCGCCGGCCACCGTGGCGACCGGGATGCCGCCGCCCGTCAGCGGGGACTCGCCCGAGCCGATCCGCCCCCACAGCGACTCCGTCTCGGCGCCCCAGGGACCGCCGCACCCCGGCCGCTTGCCCTCGCGCAGGGCCGCCTCCTGCGGGTCGAGCCCGTACTTGACGTAGCCGGCGTCCGAGCCGAGCACGCGGAAGCGGGGGCCCAGCTGCGCCGTGGTGGCGCTGACGTACAGGTGCGAGCGCACGCCGCCGGCGTGTGTGAGGGCGATGAAGGTGTCGTCGTCGGTCTGCGCGCCGGGGCGGCGCACGTCGGTCTCGGCGTAGACCCGTACGGCGGGGCCGAACAGCACCAGGGCCTGGTCGACCACGTGGCTGCCGAGGTCGTACAGCAGCCCGCCGATCTCCTCCGGCGCGCCGGACTCGCGCCAGCCGCCCTTGAGCTGCGGGCGCCACCGCTCGAAGCGGGACTCGAAGCGCTGGACCTCGCCGAGCTCGCCGGTGGCCAGCAGGGTGCGCAGGGTGAGGAAGTCGTTGTCCCAGCGGCGGTTCTGGAAGACGGAGAGCAGCAGTCCGCGCTCCTCGGCGCGGGCGGCCAGCGCCCGGGCCTCGGCGGCGGTGCCGGCGACGGGCTTGTCGACGACGACGGGCAGACCGGCGTCGAGGGCGGCCGTCGCGAGCGGGACGTGGGTCTTGTTGGGGGAGGCGATCACGACCAGGTCGAGGTCCGCGGCCGACGACCCGGTGAACAGCTCCTCGGGCGAGGCGGCGATCCGTACGTCGGGGAACTCGGCGCGGGCGCGGGCCTGCCGCTCGGGGTTGCCCGTGACGACCGTGTCGAGGACCAGCCCCTCGGTCGCGGCCACGAGGGGGGCGTGGAAGACGGAGCCGGCCAGGCCGTAGCCGATGACTGCTACGCGGAGGGGGGCGGGGGTGCTCATGCTCCTACTTAAGCAACGCTGTTTCCAAAGTGCAAGGACAGGGGACAATGGGGCGGTGGACAGGGCATGGACGGCACACGGACAGACCACCGGGGACGACCCGGACGCGGGGCGGGACCCGGCCGGGGACCGGGCGCGGGAGCAGCGGCGCGGCGGGGCGAACCTGCCGGCGCTCCGCGGGCACAACGACGCGCTGGTCCTGCGCCTGCTGCGGGAGGCGGGCGGGGCCGGGGCGAGCCGGCTGGAGCTGGCCGGGCGCACCGGGCTCACCCCCCAGGCCGTCAGCAAGATCACGGCGCGGCTGCGGGCCGACGGCCTGGTGGCCGAGGCGGGCCGCCGCGCCTCCACCGGCGGCAAGCCGCAGACCCTGCTGCGGCTGGTGCCCGAGGCCGCCTACGCGGTGGGCGTGCACCTGGACCGGGACGAGTTCCGGGCGGTGCGGGTGGACCTCGCCGGCCGCGCGGTGGCCGAACGGGTCGGGGCCCTGGAGTTCGGGGCGGGGCCGGACGCCGTGGTGGAGGTGGCGGCGCGCGAGGTCGAAGGGCTGGCCGGGGCCGGAGCGGCCGGCCGGGTCCTGGGTGTGGGGGTGGCCGCCCCCGGGCCGCTCGACCACCGGTCGGGCGTGCTGGGCCGGGTGACGGGCTTCCCCGCGTGGGAGGGCGTGGCGCTGCGCGACGCCCTCGTCCGCAGGCTGGCCGCGGGCGGCGCCGGTCTCGCGGGACTCCCGGTGGTCCTCGACAAGGACACGAACGCGGGGGCCCTGGGCGCGGCACGGACCGCCGGTGCGCTGCCCGCGGGGACCGAGGGGCCGCGGCCCGACCCGGCCGGGCCGCGGTCCGGGCTGCCGGTCCCCGACGGGCCCGACGGCGCGGGCTCGTTCGCGTACCTGCACGTCGGTACGGGCCTGGGGGCCGGGATCGTGCTCGGCGGCGCGCTGCACCGGGGGCCGCGGACGGGGGCCGGGGAGTTCGGGCACCAGGTGCTCCAGCTCGACGGTCCCCGGTGCGCCTGCGGGGCCCGCGGCTGTGCGGAGGCGCTGTGCCTGGAGGCGGTCGGCCGCGCGGACCCGGACCGGGCCGCCCGGGTGCTGGGTGCGGCGGCCGCCAACCTGGTGGCCCTGCTGGACGTGGACCGGGTCGTCCTGGGCGGCCGGGTGGTGGCGGGGGCGCCGGACGCGTTCGTACGGGGCGTGGCGGAGGTCCTGGCCGAGCGGGCGCTGGGCGCGTACGTCGTCCCGGTGGCCCTGGCGCCGGGCGGTGCGGTGGCCCGGGGTGCGGCGGAGCTCGTCCTCGGGGGGCTGTTCGGCGGCGATGCGCTGGGCGACGGGGGGTAGGGGGCGGTCCGTGCCGTGCGGGCCCGGGCCCGGGGCGGTCCGTGTCGCGTCGCCCCGGGCCCGGGCGCGCCGATGCGCCATCCGGGGGGAAGTCGGGTGGGCGGGCGTGGGGGTGCCCGGGGGCGCAGGGCGGGCATGGCAGGGTGCCGGGTACGACTTGGTGATGGTCACCTGGTCGGAACATCTGTCCGGCGAGCAGCGAAGGCACCCCATGCGAATGCGGAACGCCCTGGCCCTCTCCGTCACGCTCGCCGTGGTCGGCATGGCCCCCGCCGCCCTCGCCGCGCCGAAGGCGTTCGCCGCCGCGGCCGCGCAGGGGAGCCCTCCCGGGTCCGTGCTCGGGGTCCGAGGCGTCCAGGGCGGCCCCCTCGGGCCGCCGTTCGCCGCCGCGGCCGCCCGGGGTCTCCTCGTCCGCCCGTTCGCGCCGGGACCGCTGCGGGACGTGGGCAACGGCGGCGGGGCCAAGCCGGCGCCCGCGCTGCCCTCGCGGATCCAGCCCGAGTGCGGCGACGGCAAGAGCCCCGAGTTCCCGATCGGCGCGCGGATCCGGGGCGGTCCGGCGGTGTACCGCAGTGGCGGGGGGCCGCAGACCTGGTACCTGGACCTGACGAACACCACCGCGCGGACCTGCCGTGCCGTCCACCCGGTCGTGGTCTTCACCGACCGCGACCACGTGCTCAGGTCCACCCAGCTGGTCATGGACTTCGTGGACAAGGGCACCGGCCGCACCCATGCCGTCAGCCTCGAGCAGACCGACCAGGACGAGGTCGTCGCCGTCTTCGACGGGGGCGGCGGTGCGGGGGCCGGTGACGGAACGCCGTCCTTCGCGGGCTTCACCCTCGCCCCCGGCGGCACCGTCACGGTCACCGTGCACCTGGCCTTCACCCCCGACACCGCGCCGGGCGAGGTGGTCGCCGACGCGGCCCTGGTGCAGCGCAAGGGCGACGACGGCGACTGGGTCGGTGAGAGCGGCCGCTACCGCTTCTCCGTCGAGCGGCCCGAGGAGCCGACGCGGCCCGAGGCCGCCGCCGGCTCCCTCGCCAGCACCGGAGGCGCGCCGGCCGCGCTGACCCCGGCCCGGCTCTCCGCCCTCGCGGGGGTCGCGGCGGCGTTCGCGGCCACCGGCGGCGCGCTGGTCGTGGCCGGCCGCCGCCTGCGCCGTACCGGCTGACCGGCCGACCCGTCGACCGGCCGACCCGCCGGCCGACCGACCAGGCGGGTCGAACGCCCGCCGACCGGTGACCGACCGAGCCCCTGACCGGCCGACCTGATGCGCGCCCGCCCCCTCAGGGACTCAGGTGCGTGGTGAAGCTGAAGCGGTCCCCCCGGTACAGCGACCGCACCCGCTCCAGCGGGCGCCCGTCCTGGTCCCGCGAGAAGCGGTGGATCAGCAGCATCGGCAGGGCCGGCGGGGTACCGATCAGCAGGGCCTCGCGCGGGGTGGCCAGGACGGTCTCCAGCTTCTCGTCCGCGTCGCCGAAGGCGATCCCGAGCCGTTCGCGCAGGTAGCCGTAGAAGGAGGAGTCGGGCTCGAAGTCGGCGTCCAGGTGCGGGACGCGGGCGACGCGGACGTACGTGGACTCCAGGCCGACGCGCTCGTCGTCGGCGAGCAGCACGCGCTCCAGGTGCCAGACGGGCTCGCCGGGCTCCGCGCCGATGCTCGGGGCCAGGTCGGGCGGGCAGGGGAAGGTGTCGAGCCCGATCAGGTTGCGGCCCGGGCGGCGGCCCTGGCGGCGCACGCCCTCGGTGTAACTGGCCAGGGCGAGGGGCTGCTCGAGCTTCGGGCCGGCCACGACCGTGCCGCGGCCGTGGCGGCGCAGCCGGCCTTCCAGGAGCAGCTCGCGCAGGGCCTGGCGGACGGTCTCGCGCGCCACCTCGTAGCGGAGCGCGAGGTCGCGCTCCGTGGGGAGCAGGCCGCCCTCGCCGAGCTCGGTGATCAGCTCGGCGATCCGGGCCTTGACGGCGTAGTACTTCGGGACGCGCCCGTGCTCCGGGATGCCGGAGCGGACGGGAGCGCCGGGGGTGTGCTGGGTCGGTTCCACACCGCGACCCTACGGGCGATCACCGCCGCGCCCCGCACCGCCCGCCCGGCCGGCTCCCCGCGATAGCATCCCCCACATGTCACGAGACGATAACGGGTCTAGTCCAAGCTTGGGTGGCTGTTCACCGGCCCGTCGCCGACCGGACCCTCCCGGGCCACCCCCCGCCACGACCGTTTCCGGCGTGAGAGTCATAGTCGTCGGAGGCGGCGTGGTCGGCACCATGCACGCCTGGCAAGCCATCCAGCGCGGCCACGAGGTCGTCCAGATCGAGCGCGAGGCCGAGGCCCGCGGAGCCTCGCTGCGCAACTTCGGACAGATCTGGGTCAGCGGCCGCGCGGGCGGCGAGGAAGTCGAAACCGCCCTGCGCGCCCGACAGTTGTGGGAAGGCATCGGGGAGGCGGTACCCGGTCTGGGGTTCCGCCCCAACGGGTCGCTCACCCTCGTGCGCACCCCCCGCGAACTCGCCGTCGCCGAGGCCGCCCTGGCCCGCCCGGACGCCGCCGCCCGCGGGTACCGGCTGCTCGCCCCGGCCGAGGCCCGCGCACTGAACCCGGCCCTGCGCGGCGCGTTCACCGCGGCCCTGCACTGCGAGCGCGACGCCGCCGTCGAGCCCCGCACCGCCCAACTCGCCCTGCGCGAAGCCCTCCAGGCAAGCGGCCGGTACGCGTTCCTGCCCGGCCGCGAGGTCCGCGAGGTGGTCGGCGACAGCGCCGTACGCGACGACCACGGGGACACGCACACCGGCGACGCCGTCGTCCTGTGCACCGGCGCCTGGCTGTCCGGCCTGGTCCGCGAGCTCGTCCCCGACCTGCCCGTACGCCGCGTCCGCCTGCAGATGATGCAGACCGACCCGCTCGGCGAGCCGCTCACCACGTCCGTCGCGGACGCCGACAGCTTCCGCTACTACCCGGCCTACCGCGGCCCCGCCCTCGACGAGCTGACCGCCGCCGAGGCCCAGACCCCGGTCGCCGCCGAGCACAAGATGCAGCTGCTCATGGTCCAGCGCCGCGACGGCGGCCTGACCATCGGCGACACCCACGAGTACGAGCACCCCTTCGCCTTCGACACCCTCGAAGACCCGTACGAGCACCTCACCGCCGTCGTCGAGGGCTTCCTCGGCCGCCCGCTGCCGCGCATCCGCCGCCGCTGGTCCGGGGTGTACGCGCAGTGCACCGACCCCGCGAAGGTCGTGCACCGCCAGCAGGTCCGGGCCGGCACCTGGCTCGTGACCGGGCCCGGCGGCCGCGGCATGACCTGCTCGCCCGCCATCGCCGAGACCACCGCGAACGAACTGGGCTGGTGAGGAAGATGACCGACACCCCCCGCGCCACCGGCGCCCCCGTCCACCGCCTCGTCGTCCTCGACATGGCCGGCACCACCGTCGCCGACGGCGGGCTCGTCGAGCGCGCCTTCGAACGGGCCGCCGAGAGCCTCGGCGTCGAGCCCGGCTCGCCCGACCACGCGGCCAAGCTCCAGTACGTGCGCGACACCATGGGCGAGTCGAAGATCACCGTCTTCCGGCACCTCTTCGGCAGCGAGGACCTCGCCCGGCGCGCCAACTCCGCCTTCGAGAAGGCCTACGGCGAGCTCGTCGACGGCGGCCTCGTCGCCCCGCTCCCCGGCGCCCGCGAGGCCGTCGAGACGCTCCGCGCCCAGGGCCGCACCGTCGTCCTGACCACCGGCTTCGCCCGGGTCACCCAGGACGCCATCCTCGACGCCCTCGGCTGGCGCGACCTGGCCGACCTCACCCTGTGCCCCGCCGACGCGGGGGGCCGGGGCCGCCCGTACCCGGACATGGTCCTGGCCGCGTTCCTGCGCACCGGCGCGGCCGACGCCGTCACCGAGGTCGCGGTCGCCGGCGACACGGCGTACGACATGCTCAGCGGCACCCGGGCCGGCGCCGGGGTGGTCGCGGGCGTGCTCACCGGGGCCCACGGCCGCGACTGGCTGGAGCGGCACGGCGCGACGCACGTCCTCGACTCGGTCGCCGCGCTCCCCGACCTCCTCGGCCGCCTGGAGGGCGGCGGCGCAGCGGACGGCGGTCCGGCGACGTGACCGGCATCCGCTTCGACTCCGTCTCCGTCGCCTACCACGGCACCACCGTCCTCGACTCCCTCGACCTGACCGTCGAACCCGGCGAGGTCATGGCGCTGCTCGGCCCCTCCGGCTCGGGCAAGACCACCGCCCTGCGCGCGGTCGCCGGCTTCGTACGCCCGGCCGCCGGCCGCGTGCTGATCGGCGGCCGGGACGTCACCGACCTCCCGCCGCACCGCCGCGGCATCGGCATGGTCGTCCAGCAGTACGCCCTCTTCCCGCACATGCGCGTCGAGGAGAACGTCGCCTTCGGCCTGCGCGCCCGGAAGGCGCCGCGGGCCGGCATCCCCGCCCGGGTCGCCGAGGTGCTGGAGATGACCGGCATGGCCGCCTACGCCAAGCGCTACCCGCGCGAGCTCTCCGGCGGCCAGCAGCAGCGGGTCGCGATCGCCCGCGCCCTCGCCATCCGGCCCGGCGTCCTCCTGCTCGACGAGCCGCTGTCCGCGCTCGACGCCCAGCTGCGCTCCGGCATGCTCGCCGAACTGTCCCGCCTGCACCGCGAGCTGCCCGACGTCTCGATCCTGTACGTCACCCACGACCAGATCGAGGCCCTCACGCTCGCCGACCGCATCGCCGTCATGGACCGGGCCCGGCTCCAGGACTGCGGCACCCCGCAGGAGCTGTACCGGCGGCCCCGCACCGAGTTCACCGCCTCCTTCGTCGGCAGCGCGAACCTGCTGCCGGTCCGGGTCGGCGACGGCACCGTCCGGCTCGGCGACGACGGCACCGGCCGCGTCGACCTCGAGGTCGACCTCCCGCAGGGCCCCGGCGCCCCCGCCCCCGGTGCCCGGGCGACCCTGTGCGTCCGCCCGCACCTGCTGGCCCTGGGCGAGGGGCCGAACACCCTGCGCGGCCGCATCACCGAGGTGCAGTGGCGCGGCTCCACGCACCGGCTGTACGTCGACGTGGCCGGCCACCGGGTCACGGCGGACCTGCCGGAGCTGCGCGAGACGCCCGCCCTCGGGGACGAGGTCGCGCTCCACTTCGCGCCCCGCGACGGGGTGCTCCTGGCCGCGGGGGTGGGCGATGCGTAGTCCGGTCGCCGGGGCCGCGCCCCCGGTCCCGGCCGCGGATCCGGCGGGGGACCCGGTGCCGCGCACCGGCGGCGCGGGCGCCGGAGGGCTCCGCCCCGGCTCCCGCGCCGCGAGGACCGGCGAGGCCCGGCTCCTGTGGGCCGTGCCGCCCGTGGCCGTCCTCGGCCTGGTCTTCCTCTACCCCCTCGCCCTCGTCGTCCGGCAGTCCCTGACCCCCGACGACCCCGACGCCGGGGCCTTCGACGCCTACGCCGCGGTGTTCCGGTCGGTCTCCTTCCGCGAGGCGCTCGGGAACACCGTGACGCTGGCCGCCGGCGCCACCGTCGGCTGCCTGCTGCTCGGCTTCACCCTCGCGGTGGTGATCGCCTTCGTGCCGTTCCCCGGTGCGCGCGCGGTGGCCAGGTTCATCGACGTGTTCCTCTCCTTCCCCTCCTTCCTCATCACCCTCGCGCTGCTCTTCATCTACGGCACGGTCGGCATGGCCAACGGGCTCTGGACCGACGTCACCGGGGCCGCCGAGGGCCCGTTCCACTTCCTGACCACGCGGTGGGGCGTGCTGCTCGCGGAGATCACGTACTTCACCCCGTTCGTGATGCGCCCGCTGCTCGCCGCCTTCTCCCAGCTCGACACCGCCCAGCTGGAAGTGGCCGCCAGCCTCGGCGCCGGGCCCGCCCGGGTCGTGCGCCGGGTGATCCTGCCCGAGTCCCTGCCGGCCCTCGCCGCCGGCGGCAGCCTCGTCCTGGTGATGTGCCTCAACGAGTTCGGGATCGTCCTGTTCACCGGCGCCAAGGGGGTCACGACCCTCCCGATGCTCGTGTACGGCAAGGCCATCCTCGAGTCCGACTACCCGGCCGCCTGCGTGGTCGCGGTCGTCAACATCGCGATATCCGTCGGCCTGTACGGCCTCTACCGGGTGGTGGGCAAGCGTGCTGGTGCATAGCAAGGCCGGCCGCTGGGCCGCCTGGGGCCTGTTCTGGCTCCTCTTCCTGCCCCTGTTCGCCCTGCCGCTGCTGGTCGTGGTGGCCGCCTCGTTCGCCACGCACTGGTCCGGCGCCTTCCCGTCCGGGATGACGACCGGGCACTACGCGGCCGCCGTCCGCGGCGAGTCGCTCCAGGCCCTGGTCACCAGCCTCGTCACCGCCGTCACCGCCAGCCTGCTCGCCCTCGCCACCGGCACCTGGGCCGCGCTGGCCGGGTCCGCGCTCGGGAACCGCGGGAAGCGGCTGCTCGACGGGCTGTTCATGCTGCCGGTCGCGGTGCCCTCGGTGGTCGTCGGACTCGCCGTCCTGGTCGCGTTCAGCCGGCCCCCGCTGTTGCTCAACGGCACCAGCACCATCGTGGTCCTGGCCCACACGGTCCTGGTCACCGCCTTCGCCCACCAGTCCGTCTCGGCCGCGCTGCGCCGCCTGGACCCGGCGTACGAGCAGGCCGCCGCCAGCCTGGGAGCCTCGCCCGCGTACGTCCTGTGGCGGGTCAGGCTGCCGCTCCTGCTCCCCTCGCTCAACGCGGCCGCAGGCCTCTGCTTCGCCCTCTCCATGGGCGAGTTGAGCGCCACGATGATGCTCTACCCGCCCGACTGGATGCCGCTGCCGGTCCGTATCTTCACTGCGACCGACCGCGGTTCGCTGCACGGCGGCTCGGCCGTGGCGGTGGTCCTCATGGCCACCACGCTGCTGGTCCTGCTGGCCGTCTCCCGCGTCCGTACGAAGGCCTCGTACCGCTAGCTCCCGCACCGAGGCCCCGTACGGAAGCCCCCACGCCGCACCACCCGCACCGCCGACGCACCGCCGACGCGCCACCCCGCACCATCCGCACCCCCCGCCCAGCTCCCGCGTGCCCTCCCGAGGAGAACGACACCCCATGTCCCGCCACCACCTGCTGCGCGCCTGCGCCGCCGCCACCACGGCCCTCACCCTCTCCGCCGCCCTGTCCGCCTGCGACGCCGCGTCCTCCGCCGGCAAGGGCGGCGACGCCAAGGTCGTCACCGTCTACAGCGCCGACGGCCTCAAGGGCGAGAACGGCGACGGCTGGTACGACAAGGTCTTCGCCGACTTCACCAAGAAGACCGGCATCGAGGTGAAGTACGTCGAGGGCGGCTCCGGCGAGATGGTGCAGCGCGCCGTCCGCGAGAAGTCCAACACCCAGGCCGACGTGCTCGTCACGCTCCCGCCCTTCATCCAGCAGGCCGCCGGCAAGGGCCTGCTGACGAAGTACCAGCCGCAGGGCTCCGGCCAGGTCAACGGCGGCGACAAGGGCGCCGACGGCCTGTGGACCTCGGTCGTCAACAACTACTTCGGCTTCGTCTACAACAAGAAGGAGCTCGCCAAGGCGCCCACGACCTGGGAGGAGCTCCTGGACGGCACGTACAAGGGCAAGCTGCAGTACTCGACGCCCGGCGTCGCCGGCGACGGCACCGCCGTGCTCATCAAGGCCATGCACGACTTCGGCGGACAGGCCCCCGCCCTCGCGTACCTGAAGAAGCTCCAGGCCAACAACGTCGGCCCGTCCTCCTCCACCAGCAAGCTCGCACCGAAGACCGACAAGGGCGAGATCCTGGTCGCCAACGGCGACGTGCAGATGAACTTCGCCCAGTCCAGGACCATGCCGAACCTCGGCATCTGGTTCCCCGCCAAGACCGGCGGCAAGCCCACCACCTTCGCCCTCCCGTACGCGGCCGGCCTGGTCGCCGACGGCCCGCACACCGAGAACGGCAAGAAGCTCCTCGACCACCTCCTCAGCCCCGAGGCCCAGAAGCTCGTCAGCTCGGTCGGCGGCGGCTTCCCGGCCCGTACGGACGTCAAGCCCACCGACGCCAACGCCGTGGAACTGACGCGCCTGATGGGCGGGGTCGAGGTCTTCGAGCCCGACTGGGCCGACATCGACGCGAACCTCACCTCCTACGTCGATGCGTGGAAGTCCGCCACCGGAAGCTGACGCGTCACCTGCCGGTCACCCGTGACCGGCAGCATGACGTTTGGATAATGGGTCTGGACCGAAAGGGCGGCGGCGGCACGACCCGCCGCCTCCCGCCGGTGTTCGGCCCGGCCCCTCGAGGTACCGCACCGCCCCCCCAGCCCCGCACCACCGCGACGACTCCCCGGAGGAGCACGTGCAGACCGCATCGCGCGCCCGCACCCGCACCACCACCGCCCGCACGACCACCCGGACCCTCGCCGTGGCCGCCACCGCCACGGCCCTGCTCGCCGCCACCGGCACCCTCACCACCCTCACCGCCCACGCCGCCCCGGCCGCCGCCGGAGCCGCCGCAGCCGCCGCGGCCTCCACCGACAAGGTCCTCGTCATCGGACTCGACGGCGTGGTCCTCGACCGCCTCAAGGCCGCCGCCGCCCCCCGCCTCAAGGGCCTGATGAGCCAGGGCCTGACCGCCAGGAGCACCCTCTACGCGAGCCCGATGGCCGCCACCTCGTCCGGGCCGGGCTGGTCGACCATCGCCACCGGCGTCTGGCCCGACAAGCACGGGGTGAAGGACAACACCTTCACCGGCAAGAACTACGCGGCCCACCCCGACTTCCTCACCCGCGCCGAGAACGCGAACCCGGCGCTCCACACCTATGCGGCCGCCGACTGGGAGCCCATCACCTCCACCGACGCGGGCGGCCCGATCTTCTCCGCCAAGGTCGACAAGCGCCTCAGCCTCAAGGGTGACCGCGACGGCTACGAGGGCGAGGACCCCAAGATCGCCGCCGCGGCCGCCGCCGAGCTGCGCGACCAGGACCCCGACGCCGCCTTCGTGTACTTCGGCCAGGTCGACGGCGCCGGCCACTCCTACGGCGCCGCCAGCCAGAAGTACCTCGACGCGATCGCCCGGGTGGACGCCCTGGTCGGCCAGGTCCTGGACGCGGTCGAGGCCAGGCCGACGTACGCCCAGGAGAACTGGAAGGTCCTCGTCACCACCGACCACGGCCACACCGACGCGGGCGGCCACGGCGGCTCCACCATCCAGGAGCGCGGCACCTTCGTCATCGCCAAGGGGCCCGGGATCCCCGCCGGTTCGGTGCGCGACGACGTCAAGCTGGTCGACGTGGCGGCCATCGCCCTCGACCAGGTGCACGTCCCCACCACGGGCCTCGACGGCCTGCCGCTGGCGGCCGCCGACGCCGACCCGTTCGACGCCCTCCGCCCGTCCCTGCGCACCCGCGTCGACGAGACCGGCATCGGGTCGGCCGTGAAGGGCTTCACCCACACCCCGCCGGCCGGCTGGTCGGTGGACAACTCGAGGATGGGCTCCGGCGGCGTCACCGAGTGGGCCGGCCGGGCCTTCGCCACCGACGAGTTCTGGACCCAGGCCCAGCGCGACCAGTGGCGTGAGCTGAACGTCCGCTCCCGTGACGTCTTCGCCGTCGCCGACTCCGACGAGTGGGACGACAAGGCGCACACCGGCTCGTTCGACTCCACGCTGGTCAGCCCCCGGTGGGCGGTCCCGGGCGGCACCACCCGGGTGCTGCGCTACCGGACCCACTACCGCCACGAGTCCCCGCAGACCGCCCAGGTCCTGGTCGCGTACGACGGCGGTGCCCCGACCGTCGTCAAGAGCTACACGGCCGACGCGGTCGCCAGGAACGAGGCCGTCGTCCTCCAGGTCCCGGCCGGCGCCACCGACGTCCAGGTCCGCTTCCGCTACACCGGCACGAACAACTGGTTCTGGACGGTCGACGACGTGACGCTGGACTGACGTGACGCGGGACTGACGCGATGTCGGTCCGACGTGAGGGCCGGCGTTGACGGCCTGGCCGGCGTGGACGACGGGGACGACGGGGACGTCGTCCACGCCGGCTACGGCGACCCCTCCCGGACCCCTCCCGGACCTCTACCGGGGACCCTCACGGGCGCCGCGGTGACCGGCCCGCGGACGCCCGCGCCGTCCGCCGATCAAACTCGCTAGGGTGGTACAGACCAGAGACCCGCGAGGTCAGAGGCCACCGCAGAGCGGAGAACAGTCCCGTGGCAGAGCGCAAGCCGATCGAATCCTGGCTCACGGACATGGACGGCGTCCTCATTCACGAGGGCACCCCCATCCCCGGCGCCGACGCCTTCATCAAGCGGCTGCGCGATTCCGGCAGGCCGTTCCTGGTCCTGACCAACAACTCCATCTACACGCCCCGCGACCTCCAGGCCCGGCTCCACCGCATGGGGCTCGACGTACCGGTCGAGAACATCTGGACCTCCGCCCTGGCCACGGCCAAGTTCCTCGACGACCAGCGCCCCGGCGGCACGGCGTACGTCATCGGCGAGGCCGGCCTGACCACCGCGCTGCACGACATCGGCTACGTGCTGACCGACCACGACCCCGACTACGTGGTGCTGGGCGAGACCCGCACGTACTCCTTCGAGGCGATGACCAAGGCGGTCCGGCTCATCAACGGCGGCGCCCGCTTCATCTGCACCAACCCCGACGAGACGGGCCCGAGCACCGAGGGCCCGCTGCCCGCCACCGGCGCGGTCGCCGCGCTCATCACCAAGGCCACGGGCAAGCAGCCGTACTTCGCCGGCAAGCCCAACCCCCTGATGATGCGCACCGGCCTGAACGCCATCGGCGCGCACTCCGAGACCAGCGCGATGATCGGCGACCGGATGGACACGGACGTGCTCGCGGGCCTGGAGGCCGGCATGGAGACGTTCCTGGTGCTGACGGGGCTGACGACCGCCGCGGACGTCGACCGTTTCCCGTACCGGCCCTCGCACACGGTGAACTCGATCGCGGACCTCGTCGACCTGATCTGAGCTCCCGGCCTCCGGGGCCGACCGTCGGCCCGTCCCCCACGGCTTCGTCCCCGCCTCCTCCGCGGCCCGGCGTCCGCACTGCTCAGTACGGGTGTCCGGGCCGCACCCGTACGGACGAGCGACACGCTCCCCGGGATGCGCGGGCGGACACGGTGCGTGAACCTGCCAATACCAGGAGGTTCACGATGCGCACTGCTCTGCTCGCGCTCCGTGCCACCGGGGCGGCCGTCGCCCTGCTGGCCGGGGCCGCCGCCACCGCCCCGTTCGCCCATGCCACCGCCCCCTTCGCCCGGGCCAACGACAACGACAGCGACAGCGACCACGGACGCGACCGCGAGGGAGGTCGCGACGGCGGTCGCGACGGCGGCCGTGACGGTGCTCGCGGCTCGGTCTGGGTCACTCCGCAGGCCGCCCCGCCGGGCACGCAGGTCGAGCTGCGCGTCAACGGCTGCGACGGCAGGAGGGGTTCGGCGAAGTCGGCCGTCTTCGTCGCCGACGCCGAGCTGTCCGGCCGCGACGGCGGCGGCAATCCGCTCTACGGCGAGGCGATGATCAGCTCCCGCGCGCAGCCGGGCTGGCACACGATCCGGGTGACCTGCGACGGCCACGAGGGCCGTGCCACCGGCTCGATCCAGGTGCTCTCCCACGGCGGTGACCACGACGGGGGCCATGACCAGCCCTCGCACCACTCCACCCCGTACTGGCCGGTGCACGCCGGCGGCGGCGGAATGGCCGAGGAACTGGCCAAGCGCGAGGTCGGGAAGGACGGCGGCGCGGGAACCGGTGCGGGTGAAGGTGCCGGTGCGGGCGCCGTGGCCGGGGACGTGCCCGCCGCGGCGCAGGCGGCCCCGGCCGCCGAGGAGCACGAGCCCGCCGCCGCCCGGCACGAGGGTCCGGAGGACGGCCCGGGCCTGCCGCACACCGTGATCGGCGCGGTGCTCGCGGCGGCCGCCACCATCGCCGTGGCCGGCCGGGCGCTGAGGCTGCGGCGCCGCCGCAGCGGCCAGTGACGCCGGCCTGGGCGGGCGGCTGACGTGGCGGCCGCCGAGCGCCCCCGGGGCGGCGGCCGGCTGCTGACCGGCGCGGCCTGGGCCGTCATCGTCCTCGGCCTGTGGCTGTGGGGGCGGGAGATCACGGACGTGCCGGGACCCGCCGCGGGCACCGGTTCGGCGGGCTCGGCCCTCGTCCTGGGTCTGCCGGCCCCGCACGCCCCGCTCCCGGGTGCCGCGCCGCCGCAGCGGGTGGACGTCGGGTCCATAGGCGTCCAGGCCCCGGTGGTCCCCCGGGGCCTGGACAAGGACGGTGCGATCGACCCGCCCCCGTACGAGCAGCCGGGCACCGTCGGCTGGTTCGGCTCGGGCACCCGCCCGGGCGCGGCGGGCGCGGCGCTGCTGGTGGGGCACGTGGACACGCGCTCCAAGCCGGCGGTGTTCTACGGGTTGAGCGCGACGCAGGTGGGGGAGAAGGTGCGGGTGCTGCGGGCCGACGGGGTGGTGGCGGAGTTCACCGTCGAGGAGGTGCGGGTCTACGAGCGCGACCGCTTCGACGCGGCCAAGGTGTACGGGCCGCGGGTACCGGGGCGGGCGGAGCTGAGGCTGATCACCTGCGGCGGCACGTACGACAAGACGGCGAAGGAGTACACGGCCAACGTGGTCGTCTCGGCCTACCTGACGGACGTCGTGCGCGCGAAGTAGGCACACGCCGTCCGCGCGAGGTGGTCGGCCACGGCCGACCGAAGGCGACGTGGGCGTACGGCCGACCGGAGGCGACGTGGGCGTACGGCCCACCGGAGTGGCACCGGGCCCGGCCGGGAGCCCGCCCGGACCGCCGGCCGGGCCCGGTCCTCGACCGCGGGCGCGCCCGGACTGCGGGAGAAGTCCGGGGACCGGCGCGGGAGGTCGGGAAGGTGCGGGTGGTCCGAAACCACCATAGAGCCAATACGACAATACGAAGAAGCCCCTCGCATACGCGAGGGGCTTCTTCTGTCTGTGCGCCGCCAGGGACTCGAACCCCGGACCCGCTGATTAAGAGTCAGCTGCTCTAACCAACTGAGCTAGCGGCGCCTGCTGACAGAGAAAACTCTACCCCACGTTTCGGGGTACCCGTGACCACCTGCGACGTGGCGCGCCCGCCTTGTCCGATTAACCCATATTCTCCCGTTCCTTGTGCACTATGTGTCATGGCCTTCATAGATCTGATGCCTCGCCAGATGGATCTCCAGGGGAGTGGACGGAGCCGCATGCCCATGCCGAAGCCCATGACGATGCCGACACCGGTCTTCGAGGAGTACCGGCCCGCCGCCGACTGCCCCTGCCCCGGCTGCGCCGCGCACCGCCGCACCGCCCGGACCCTGGCCCTCCGGGACGGCGGGCACCCCGGCGCCCACGGCGCCCGGCGCGTACTGGTGCTGGCGACGGCGGCCGGCGTGGCCCTGGGCGCGGGCGGCGCGGCCGCGGCGGCCGCGGACACCCCGCCGGGCCCTGCGGAGGCGGATGCGGCGGGGTCGTCGGCCGCGGTGCGCTCCGGCGCGGTGCGGTCGGGCGAGGTGCGGGACGGCGGGGTGCGGGCCGGCGAGGTGCGCGACGGCGAGGGCACCCCGCAGGGCCGGCCCTCCGCCCTCCACGGCACGAAGGCCGGTGCCCCGGGCTCACCCGGCGCCCCGGCCGGCCGGCCGGGGTCGACGACGGACGACCCGTCGTCGTCCACGGTCCAGCCCACCGCCCCGTCCACCGTCCGGAAGATCGACCGGGCGACGATCATCAACCGGGCGAAGGCGTGGGTGGCCGCGAAGGTCCCGTACAGCATGTCGAAGTACTGGACCGACGGGTACCGGCAGGACTGTTCGGGCTTCGTCTCCATGGCCTGGAACCTGGGATCAAACGAATGGACCGGGAGCCTGGACGCGTTCGCGACCCGGATCGGCAAGAACGACCTCCAGCCGGGTGACATGCTGCTCTTCCACAACCCCGCGAACCCGAGCGCCGGTTCGCACGTCACGCTCTTCGGCGGCTGGACGGACCACACGCGCACGTACTACCGGGCGTACGAGCAGACCCCGCCGCGGGCGCGGGTGCAGTCGACCCCGTACGCCTACTGGAACAACTCCGCCAAGTACGTCCCGTACCGCTACAAGGGCGTGACGGGCAGCGTCCTGACCGGCGAGCCGGGCCGGCCGGGGCCGGGCGGCAGCGCGGCGTACCCGGGGCGCGCCGCCTTCGGGCCCGGGGCGAACAACGCGTACGTGACGCGGTTGGGGCAGATGCTGGTCAAGCGCGGGGGTGCCCGCTTCTACGCGAAGGGGCCCGGCCCGCGCTGGACCGACGCCGACCGCCGGGCGACCCGCGCCTTCCAGCTGGCCCAGGGCTGGACCGGCCGTGACGCCGACGGCCTCCCGGGCCCGACGACGTGGCGCCTGCTCACCCGGAACCAGGGCCGCGACGTCCCGCCCACGACCGGCCCCGCGAAGGCGGGTGCGGCCGGCTCGACCGCTCCGGGGAAGCCGGGCGTGGCGGGGGCGGGTGGTTCTGCGGGGCCGGGCGCGGCCACGGGTACGGCCGCGACCACCGGTACGACACCGACCACCGGTTCGGCTGCGACTGCGGGCGCCCGTTCGGGTGGTGGTGCGGTCGGCGCCGGCGGCCGGTCGGGCGGTGATGCGGCCGGCGGGGGCGCGAGCGGTGGCTCCTCGGCGCTCCCGTACCCCGGGCGGGGGGTCTTCCGCCCGGGCCAGTCCTCCCCGGCCATCACGGCCCTCGGCCGACAGCTCCTGCAGAAGGGCTTCGGCAAGTACTACACGTCCGACCCGGGCCCCCGGTGGACGGAGGCGGACCGCCGCAGCGTCGAGGCCTTCCAGCGCGCCCAGGGCTGGCGGGGTTCGGCGGCTGACGGCTACCCCGGCCCGGAAACCTGGCGACGGCTCTTCGCGTGACGGAGGCGACGATGCACCCGACCCCCCACCCGACCCCCCACCCGACCCCCCACCCGAACCCCAACCCCAACACCAACCCCAACCCGTGGGGCCTCTTCCCCACCCCACCGGAGACGCCCCCGACGGCACAGGAAGCCGCCGTGCGGGCGCCGGAACCCCCTGCCCAGGCACCGGAACCCGTCCCACCACACGGGGCGGCGGCCGGACCCCACCGGCCGGGCCCGGCGGTCACGGAGCCGGCCTCCGCGGCGTCGGTCCGCCCCGGGGCGGGGGCTCGACGAGCGACGGCCGGGACAGCCGAACGGCGGTCACGGCGCGCTGCCTTCGACGCGGCGTGGGGTCTCCTCTCGCGCCGCGAGCCGGCGGCCGAGGCGCCGTCCGCCCCCTCGGGCGTGCACGCCCCGGGCCCTCAGGGGCCGACGGCCTCCGGCACGGGTACGGCCCCGGACCTCGCCACTGCCGTCAGGACGGCTACCGAGCCGTTCCCCGCGGTGGCCGCCCCCCGCTCGGGCGAGCCCGCCCCCACCGCAGGGGCGCCCCGGCTCCCCGACGCCCGGTCCGCGGCGGAACCCGCGCCGTCGCCGTCCGTGCCGCTCGCCGCCCTCGTTCCGGCGGGAGCGCCCGAGTCGGTGGCCGAGGCGGCCCGTCTGGCAGCTGCCGTTGCCGACCCGGTGGCCCAGGGGCCCGTTCCGACGGCTGCTTCCGGGGCCGATGCCGACCGGGCCTGCGACGGTACGGGGGCGCCGTCCCGCCCGCAGAGGGTTCCGGCCGGTGCTGAAGTACCTGCTCCCGGTGACGCGCAGGCGCCTCCCGGGGGCGGCACCCCGGCCGCCGCTGAGGACCGGGTCGACGGGGCCGTGCCGGCTGCCAGGGGCGACGGTCCCGTGCCGTACCGGGCCGGGGACGCCTGCCCGAGTGCCCTGCCGAGCACCCCTTCCGGGCCCGACACCTACGCGACCCCGAACGCTCACGCCGCGGCTCCGCCCTCCGCCCGCGTTCCCACAACGACCGCGACCGCGACCGCGACCGCGAATGCCGAGGCGGTGCTCTCCGCGACCGCGATCGGGGCCTCCGCGACCGACGTCGCCGAAGTCCCCGCAACCGCGAGCGGGCCCCCGGCCACCTCCCCCTCGTCGACCTCGGCCGGGTCCACCGCGCCGGAGGCCGTCGAGGCCGGCCCCTCCGGGCCTGCGTCCGCTCCGGGCGTGTCTGCCGCGGCCGCGGCCGCGACCGCCGTGCCCCCGGCGGCCGTGCGCCGTCCCGCTGCAGGAGACGCTGCCGACCGTCTCGGCGCGGGAGCTTCAGCGGACGGCGGGCGTCCCGGTGACGGCCGTGAACGTCGACCCGCCCCGGTACCCGGCGCCTCCGAGACCACGCCCGCCGCGCCCGGCGCCTCCGAGACGACGCCTCGTGCGCCGAGCGCCTTCGAGAACGTGGCTCTCGCGCCCTCGGGCTTCGAGGCGGTGCCCGCAGCGTCCCCGGCGCTGGACGGCGGGCCCGGGGGCGTGGAGGCCCCGGCAGGGGTTCGGGAAGGGGCGGGGTGGGGGAAGCCGCCCTCGGCCGACCCGGACCGTGCGCCCTCGAAGCACGCTCCGGCCGGTACCGGGGACGCCGGTCCGGCCGTCGGCGGCCGGATGCCCGAAGTCGCCCGCCCCCGCGCCGCGGACGGCACGGCGGAAGCCGGGGCGGCCCAGGCCCCCGGGGCCGTCGGTGCGGAGTCCGCGGGCGTGAGCGACGACACGCAGGCGCTGCCGCGCATCGGCGGCGGACGTCCGCTGATCGGGAACCCGGGGACGACCGAGATCCCGGTGCACCTGCTCTTCCGCGACCAGGAGCCCGAAGGCCGGATGGCCGCCCCGGCCACCCGCAGCCCGGGCTTCCCGCCCGCCTCCGTCCCCCGCGGACCGGGCTTCGCTTCCGCCCCCGTCACCCGGGGTTCGGGCTCGGCGTCCGCGCCGGCCGTCCAGGGTTCGGGCTCGGCGGCCGCCCCGGTCGCCGGGCGACCCGGTGTCGCGTCCGGCCCCGCTCCTCGCGGGCAGGGCTTCGCGTCCGGCTCCGGCTCCGTCGCGGGGCGGCTCGGTTCCGGGAACGGGGTCGGCACGAGCCGGTCGGGCCTCGAGGGCGCCGGTGTCCCGCGCCGGGTCGGCGGTCGGGGGCCGGTCGGGACCCCGGCGGCCGCCGCCCCGCGTCCCACGCCGGCCCGTCCCGCGCCGACGCCGGCCGGTCCCGCACCAGCACGCCGCGCGCCGGGAGCGGATCCCGAGCTGCGGGAGCGGCGCGGCCCGGCGTTGCCCGGGTGGGTCGGAGCCCTGACCGCGGCCGGCGCGCTCGCCGGCTGCGGGGCGGTCCTCGCCCGCGCGGGACTCGTCCCGCACCGGCTCGCCGAGGTCCTCGCCCTCCCCGCCGCCGCGGAACCCGGCCGGACCCACTGGGTCGTACTGGCCGCCCTCGGCGTGCTCGCGCTCGTCGCCCTCGGCGGTCTCGGCCGGGGCCGGGCGGGCCACGCCTGGGTGCTCAGCCTGTTCGGCAGCTACCGCGGCACCGTGCGCCGTACCGGACTGGTCTGGGTGAGCCCCCTGCTGTTGCGCCGCCGGGTCGACGTACGGCTGCGGCACTGGCGCAGCGAACCGCTGCCCGCCGTCGACGCGGGCGGCCTCGCCCTCCGGGTCGTCGTGCACGTCGTATGGCGCGTCCGCGACACCGCACGGGCCGAGTTCGCGGTCGAGGACCACACGGAATACCTCGCCGAGCAGGTCGAGTCGGCGCTCGCCCGGGTGCTGAGCCAGCTGCCCGCGGACGCCTTCCACGAGGACGCCCCGACCCTGCGCGACGCCGAGGCGGTCGGCGACGCGCTGACCCGCGTGCTGGCGGCCGACACCGAGGTGGTGGGCATCGAGGTGTACTCGGCCCAGCCGACCCGCATCGAGTACGCCCCCGAGGTCGCGGCGGCCATGCAGCGCCGCCGGGTCGCCGCGATCGACGCCAAGCACCGGGACGCGGTGCTGTCCTCCGTCGTGGACGCGGTGGACGACACCGTCCACCGGCTCACGTCGCGGGGGCTCGTCGAGCTCGACGACTACGAGCGCAAGGCGCTGGTGAAGGACCTCACCGTCGCCTTCTACACCGGCCGCCAGGAGTAACCCGCACTCCGCCCCTCCGTCCGGTCCGGAACGGCCGACGTGCACCCTTCGGCGCGTCGGCCGTTCTGCTGCCCGGGGGGGCTTGGGTTGTTTGTTGCTCGTTGCTCGTTGCTTGCGGGCTTCGGGGTGGGTCGCGCGGTGTGCGGGTCCCCTCGGTGCTTGACGGGGCATGGCCTGCAGGCCCTGCGGCAGGCCCACCCCTGGGGCTTCGGGGCCTTCGGCCCTGGCCTGCGGCCACCCCAGGCCCGGGCCTGCCTCCGGAC
>NZ_JBIVNX010000064.1:0-37510 GCF_044753805.1 Streptomyces sp. NPDC093225 | reverse complement strand
CGGGGCCTTCGGCCCTGGCCTACGGCCACCCCAGGCCCGGGCCTGCCTCCGGACCAGCCTGCCATACCGGCTCAAGCGCCTCCCCCACACACCACGGGACCCGCCAGGCACCGCCGAGGATGCGGTGGCCGGGGCGGCGGGCCCACGCGCCGCGGGTACGCCCGCCACCGCCGAGGAGCCGGTGACCGGTGTCGTGCCCACGCCGCGCGGGAGTGGGGGTCCGGTGCGAGGATGGACGGGGCGTTCCGCCGGTGCCGCGTCCCGCCGCGCCCGGGCGGGCACTCGCCCGGGCTCTCCCTCCCCTCCTCCGATCGGGGGACCGCCATGAGGACGTACGCCCGAAGGCCCGGCAGGGCGGTCCTGGCCGTCGCGGCCGCCGTGGCCGCTCTGGCCCTCGCCCCCGCGGGCCCGCAGCCCGCGGCCGCCCGGCCCGCGGCACTCCAGTGGGGTGCCTGCCCGAAGGCGGCGCCCGGCAGCATGCCCGCCGACGCCTTCGAGTGCGCGAAGACGACCGTGCCGCAGGACTACGGGGCCCCCGGGAAGGGGCGGTTCACGCTCGCGCTCATCCGGCACCCGGCGAGTGACCGGAAGGGCCGGCTGGGGACCCTCTTCTGGAATCCCGGCGGGCCCGGCGACGCCGGCACCCGTTATCTGCCCGTCGCAGTCACCGGCTTCCCCGAAGAGGTGCGCCGGCGCTTCGACATCGTCAGCTGGGACCCGCGCGGGATGGGCGGCGGCACGACCCCGGTGGTCCAGTGCTTCGACTCGGCGGCCGCGGAGGCGGACTTCACGGCCGCCGGGGCGCCGCAGGGCGGCGTCCCGCGGACGGACGCGCAGATGACGGCGTACCTGGACTTCCAGAAGCGCCTCAACGAGCGCTGCGTGGGCCACGCCGGCGACCTCCTCGCGCACGTCTCGACCGCCGACAACGCCCGGGACCTCGACCGGCTGCGGCAGGCCGTCGGCGAAGAGGAGATCACGTACTACGGCACGTCCTACGGGACCTTCCTCGGCGCCACGTACCTCAACATGTTCCCCGACCACGTGCGCGCGGCCGTGCTCGACGGCGCGGTCTTCCCGACGGCCTGGGCCGCCCGCGACGCGTCCGACCCGGACCTGTCGACCTTCCTGCGCGTGGGCTCCGACGTCGGCGCGGCCCGGACCATGGACGAGTTCGTCCACCGGTGCGGCCTGGCCGGGCCCGCGAAGTGCTCCTTCGCCGCCGGGTCCGTAGCCGCCACCCGGCAGAAGTGGGACGACCTCCTGGCGCGCATCACCCGCGAGCCCGTGACCGTGGACGGCCAGGACCTGGACGGTCCGGGCCTCGAGGTGCAGGTCCAGAGCGCGCTCTACACCGTCCGGCCCGTCAAGGGCTTCGACCGGTTCCCCGGCTGGTCCGCGGTGGCGGACACGGTGCAGGAGGTGTGGAAGGCGAGCGGGCAGCCCAGGCCGGCCGGCACCGCGCCGCCCCCGCCGAGCTCCCGGACTCAGCAGCCCCCGGCCTCCCCCGCGGCCGCCCCGTACACCACCAGCGCCGGCCGGCAGCGGTCCGTCATCTGCGGCGAGAGCCCCAACCCGGGCGCGGTCCCGGAGTACGTCGACCAGGCGAAGACCTCGGAGCACCGGGCCGGGGTCACCGGCTGGCCCTGGGCCGCGGTCTGCGCCGGCTGGACGGCACGCGCCGCCGACCCCTACCGCGGGCCCTGGAACACCGCGCCGGACGTCCCCGTCCTCGTCGTCGGGAACACCTTCGACCCGGCCACTCCGTACGCGAGCTCCGCCCGGACGGCCCGCGAGCTGCCGGGCGCCCGGTTCCTGACGGTGAACGGCTTCGGGCACACCGAGCTGCTCAACCCGAGCCGGTGCGCCCAGGACCGCATCAGCGCCCTCCTGACCGACGGGACGCTGCCGCCCGAGGGCACCGTCTGCCGCCAGGACGGCACGCCGTTCGGCTGACGGCGCGCCGTGCCGGGCGGCAACCCTCACACCGCCAGCGGCTCCAGGTCCCGGTGCACCCGGCGGGCCTCCCGCGCGTACCGGGTCAGCGCGTGGTCGTCGCCCAGCTGCCGGGTCAGCTCCGCCACCGCCTCGGCCCGCAGCCGCGCGGCCTCCTCCTTGCGGCCCAGCGCGTCGAAGGTGACCGACAGGTTGCAGGCCGCGCTCAGCGTGTCCGGGTGGTCGGCCCCGAGCGCCGCGCGCAGCCGGGCCAGTGCCGCCGTCTCCAGCGCCAGCGCCCCCTCCGGATCGCCGAGGTCCGCCTGGGCGTTGGCCAGGTTCAGCGTGGCGCACACGGTGTGCGGATGGTCGTCGCCCAGGACGTCCCGCATGAGCGCGATCGCGTCCTTGAGCTTCTTCTCCGCCACCTCCGGCGCGCCCGTCCCCCAGTGGAAGACCGCGAGGTTGTTGATGGCGGCCAGCGTGTACGGGTGCCGGGCCCCCGGCACCTGCACGTACTCGTCCACCACCTCCTGGGCGGTGTCGCGGGCCAGCTCCGCCTCCCCCGCGGCGAAGAGGTCGGCCGCGTAGTTCAGGTCGCAGGCCAGCAGGTCGGGGTTGACCGAGGTGTACTTCGCCTTGTAGCGGGCCCGGGTGGCCTTCGTGAGCCGCAGCGCGTCCTCCAGCAGTCCGGCCCGGCGCAGCGACACGGCCAGGCTCTTGCCGGCCGCGAGCGTGCCGGGGAAGGCGCGGCCGAGTCCGTCCTTGTAGGTCTGGTACGTCCGGCTGAGCAGCTGCGCCGACTCCTCGTAGCGGCCGATCTCGCGCAGGTCGCGGGCGAGGTTCTGGGCGGAGGAGAGGGTGTACGGGTGCTCCGGGCCGAGCACCTCCTGGCGCAGCCGGTAGACCTCCTCGTCGATGTTGTACGCGTCCTTGTAGCGGCCGACCATCCGCAGGTTCAGGGCGCGGTTGTTGGCGGCCGCCAGGGTGCGCGGGTGGGCCTCGTGGAAGATCTGGCTGAAGCCGTTGTGCGCGGCGGTGGCCAGTTCCATGGCCTTGCCGTACCGGCCGAGCGCACCGAGGTCCATGGCCAGGCCGCTGGTGGTCATGTAGGTGTGCGGGTGGGACGGGCCGAGGGCGGTCACCTGCCGTTCGAGCGTGACCTCGTCGAGCTCCTTGGCCTCCACGAACCGCCCTTGCGAGCGCAGGATGTTGGAGAGGTGGAAGCGCAGGTACAGGTACTGCAGGTCGCTGTCGCCGAGGGTCTCCTTCCACACCTCCCGCAGTTCGCTGGCGAGTTGGAAGGCGGCCTTGAAGTCGCCGCGCTTCCACAGGTAGCGGACCCGGTCGATGAGCAGCCGCCGGGTCTCCGGCTCGGAGCACAACCGGGCCTCGGAGGTGCCCAGGTGGGGCCAGATGGTGGCGAACCTCGGCCAGGTGTCGGGGTTGTCTATCGGCTCGTCGTCGTCGGGCCGGGCGCCGGCCAGGATGCGGTGCACCGCGTGCCGGGCCTCGCGCTGCTCCTCCTCGCTCAGCTGGGCCCGGATGACGGCCTGCACCAGGCGGTGGACCTGGATGCTGTTGCTGACCTGGTCGACCTTGGCCAGGGCGAAGCGGCCGATCTCGCGGATGACCCGGCCGAGGACCAGCTTCTCCTGGAGCGAGGCGTCGTACGGCTTGAGCGCGTCGATCATCTCCTTGCTGTAGAGGAGGTTCGCGCTGATCGGCTCGGGCGCGAAGAAGGCGCACAGCTGGAGCAGGCGGACCGCGGCGGGCGAGCGGCTCTGCAGGCGCTCTATCGACACGTTCCACGTCGCGGCCACCGGCTCGGGGTAGCCCGCCGGCTGGTTGAGGCCGAGGACGCGGGCGGCCTGCTGGGCCAGCTGTTCGAGGTACGCGGAGACGGGCGTGGCGGTCTCGGCGATCCAGGCGCCGGCCTGCTCGACGGCCAGCGGCAGGTCGCCGACGGCGGTGGCCACCTGGTCGGCGTCCTCCGCCGTCAGGCCGGGGGCGCGCCGCTGGAGGTGCTCGACGGACTCCTCGCGCAGGAACACGTCGACCGGGAGCGCGTCCCCGTACTGCGACCAGCTCTGGTTGCGGGAGGTGACGAGGATGTGGCCGGGTCCACCGGGCGGGAAGAAGCGCTTGAGCGTCTCGGGGTCGTCGGCGTTGTCGAAGACCAGCAGCCAGCGGGAGGTGGGCCGGCCGAGCCTGAGCAGGTCGATGGCCTCCTGGGAGGCGGCGGCCATGTCCTCGCCGGTCTGGGCGCCGAGCCGGACGGCGAGTTCGGCCAGGCCGGCCACCACGTCGTCGGTCTGCTCGGAGGAGATCCACCACACCAGGTCGTAGTCGGCCATGAAGCGGTGCACGTATTCGAGCGCCACCTGGGTCTTGCCCACGCCGCCGAGCCCGTACAGGGTCTGCGGCTGCGGCAGGACGACGGAGATCCCGCCGCCGAGCTGGTCGCGCATCCGCTCCAGGACGATGCTGCGGCCGGTGAATCCGGGGTTGCGGGGCGGCGCGTTCCAGATCTTGGGGACGGTGCCGGGGAACCGGGGTCCGGGGATCGCTCCGTCGGCGGGCTGGGCGGGCCGCTCCAGGGTGCGCAGCAGCGCCGTGGTGGCGTGCGCCTCGTCGAGCCGGAACAGGTCGACCGGGCTGCGGTCCAGGTACGGGGCGCTCAGCCGGACGTCGCCGACGCGCAGCGGTACGAGGCTGCGGCGGCTGGAGGTGAGGTCCTCGCCGGCGATCCGTTCCAGCGCCTCCATGGCGCGGGCGGACTTGGTGAAGGCGGCGGAGAGCAGGACCACGGTGCGGGACGGGCTCTCGCCGAGGGAGAAGCCGCCGCCGAGGGTGTCTCCGGAGCCGGCGGCCGGACCGGACGGCGCCCCGGCGGCCGGGCCGGACCCGAGGCCGGCACCGACGCCGAGGCCCGCGCCGGTACCGGGACCGGCGCCGGGCCGCTCGGCCGAGACGTCCCGCGGCACGACGCGGAAGCCGGCCCGGGTCAGGACGGACTCGACCCAGTCGGCCCACATCCGGTTCTCGGCCACGTAGTACAGCGACAGGTCGGCGGGCAGGGCGGGGCGCCGCCGGGTGAAGGCGTCGCGGATCCGCAGCCGGACGTCCTCGGTGATCGCGGGCATGGCGGTGATCCGGCCCTCGCTGACCACGGAGGTCAGGCGTTCGAAGGCGGACAGCAGGGAGTTGGTCAGGCCCGCCTCGTCGCCGAAGGTGGCGAGGGTCTCCTCGTACGCGTAGTACGGCCGGTACGGGATCTCCACCGCGCCCCAGTAGGCGGTGGCCTCGTCCCCGGCCAGCCCGCTGGGGAACCGGTCGAACCTGACCCGGGCCAGCGCGCGCCCGGCGTCGGCCTTCTCCTTCTCGCCCTCGTCGATGCGCATGGGCACGGGGTAGATCCGGATCCCGCGGTCGGCGTACCGCTCGTCGATCTGCCGGGCGACGGCGGCGGCGCCGTCGATGGACTGGTCGGAGAGGGTGAAGCAGTCGACCAGGACGTCGGGCAGGTGCACGGTGCAGATGTCGGCGATGTCGCTCAGGCCGGTGCGGCTGTCGATCAGGACGTAGTCGTAGTGCTTCTTCATGTCCGCGCGCAGGGCGTCGAAGAACAGGCCGCCGCCGAGCCGGTCGTAGAAGTTGTCCCAGTCGAAGGTGGAGACGGTGGCCGAGTACTCGCGGTTCTGCCGGCCGGCGGAGACGAAGTCGAGGGTGCCGCCGTCGGGGAACTCCCAGCCGAGCGCCTCGGGGGTGAGCGAGACGGCGTGCTGCTGGATGCGGGCGTAGTCGTGGTGCCAGTTCTCGGAGCGCTGCACGGGGCTGGTGGCGGCCCAGGCGTACTCGGTGATCAGGTCGATGACGCCGGTGGTGGCGCCGAGGGTGGAGGGGTCCAGGAAGGGGTGGAAGAAGCGGTGCAGGCCGGGGGCCTCGAGGTCCCAGTCGACGGCCAGCACCCGCTTGCCGTTGGCGGCGAGGATCCAGGCGGTGTTGGCCAGGGCCATGGTGCGGCCGGTGCCGCCCTTGTACGAGTAGAAGGTGACGATGCGTCCGTCACGACTGGCCGTCATCCGTGTCCTCCGCATCGGTGTCGAGGTCGTCGTACGAGGGCGAGGGCGGGGGCGGGGGCGTGGGCCCGGTGGGGCGGGGTGCCGGGGCCGCCGGGAAGGGCGGCGGGGGTGGTGGGGGCGGGCCGGTCATGCCCATCGGCCCCAGCAGGCGCGGCCGTTCGGTGTGGCCGCCCGCCGGGGGGTAGACCTGGGCGTGTCTGAGGAACTGCTGCGCGGCGGCCTCGACCACCTGCGGCAGGATCTGCCCGAGGGCCTCCATGCTGGTCACGCCGTTGGCCGCGGCCCGGCAGGCGGCCCGTCCCTGGCTCATCTTGACCGGCAGGGTGTCCTCCAGCCGATGGACCAACTCGCTCTCCTTCGCGCGGCTCTGGTGGTCGAACCGGTTCCACGGCACGACCACGCTCACCCAGGGCCGGTGCTCCTGGTCGAAGGCGGCCAGGCGCTGCCGGCGCTGCTCGTCGGCCACCGCCCAGCGGTCCACGATGAGGATCTCCGGCCGGGTGGGGGGCTGTTTGCTGTCGAAGTGCCCGGCCTCGTCGTCGAAGGAGGCCGTGGTGGTCTGGTAGTTGAGCGACCGCACCAGGTCCTCGGCGACGTACGCGACCGGGCGGCGGGCGTCGGGGTGGTACGGGTTCCAGTCCAGGGCGCTCTCGCCGTAGTACTCGGCGCTGCGGCCCTCGGGCAGGTCGTGCCGGGTGGCGGCGGCCACCGTGACCTGCATGGTGCGGGCGGTGCCGGCGGGGCCGGCCGGCACCGCGCGGCGGGGGCCGAAGGCGCTGGGGACCATGCGGTAGTCGACGGGGCGGCTGGTGCGCAGCCGGACCGACTCGGCCACGCGGACGATGCGCTTGGCGAGCTCGTAGACGGCCCGCTCGTACTGCTCGGCGTAGCTGCGGAGCTTGATCAGCCCGTACAGCCCGTCGGTGACGTAGCGGTCGCCGAAGGTGTTGTGGTTGAACTGCAACCGCTCGGCGGGTCCGGGGAGCTGGTCGGGCGGTACGGGGACCCACAGGGCCGGCACGATGGCCTCGGCGGGCTCGTTGCTGAGTGCGCTGTGCCGGATGGCCCGCTCGGCGAAGGCGTACCACTCCTTGCCGCACATCTCGCTGGCGAAGTAGCGGGGCGAGAACAGCGGTACGAAGACCAGGCAGGAGGCGAGGGCGGCGCCCAGCCGCTCGGACCAGCCCTCGCCGGAGCGTATCTCCCGGTCCATGAAGCCCGCGGCCGAGCCGGCGGGCAGGTCCGTCAGGGCCATCACGTGGCCGCACAGGTCGCGGAAGAGCCGCTCGACCCACATGTCGGGGTCGGGCCCGCCCGCCGCGTACCTCGGGGTATGCGCATAACTGAGAAAGAAGTACGGCTGCGCTGCTGAAGGCACACGACCCCCGTCCCGTGATGACCACTCACACCGAAAGGAACGATCCCCTTGGGCGTTCAGTCAATCAACGCCTATTTTCGGTCATCCAGGCAAGGGCGTGGTCCACCGCATCGGTGATCTCGAACGTCATCGCGGCCGCCCCTCCCAGTCGCCCCCGGCGCAGTGCGGATTCCGGGAACGCGGAGCCGATCTCCGCGAAATCACCGTCGTCGAGCGCGACATCCTCGTACCCGATCCACCGCGCCTTACCCCGAAGATTCACCACGCACCGGTACTCGCGCACCGGGGGTTTGGGAATGCGGTACTCCGCAAGATGGAAGGCGGTGCACACCGAAAATCCCACATTGATCAGGAGAATCTTCGCCCCCGCCCAGAACAGCGTTCCCAGTGGTGACTCCTCCCCCAAGTGGCATTCCGTCCGGTGCCCCGCGCACAGCCAGCGCGCGTCCCGTCCCAGCGCCGCGAACGACGTCTGCGGATGGGCGCTGCGGCGGGCCCCGGGACTGGTCCGCACGCATTCCGCGAGCCGGCCCATGCCGTGGCTGGGGGTGCGCCACGGATCGAAGGCCGGCATGGCCGCCCGGAACGCCGCCGCCTCGGCCCCGGTCATCCCGGCGGTCAGCGCCAGGTGCGCACCGGAGGTGCTGGAGTTCTGCGCCGTGAAGGCCGGCACGACCAGCGTGCCGGCCGGCCCGAGGACGTCGACCAGGGCGTCGCGCACCGCTTCCGCCGCCAGACCCGTCCCCCGCAGTCCGGCGTGCGCGAGCACCCGGTCGCCGGGGCCCAGTCCCAGCTCGCGCACCTGCGCGTGCAGGCCCGCGGCGCCCCCGCTCACACTCCGGCCCCCTTCAGCTCCGCGCGCAGCTCCGTGACCAGGGACCGGCCCGTCGTGGTGAGCTCGGCGGCGTCCCCCAGCCGGTCCAGCGCCCGCTCGATCCGGTCCGCCGGGCCCGCGTACGGCGACGGCACGACTCCCGCCGCCCGGCGGAAGGCCTCCACCGCCACCCGCTCGTGCACGTCGGCCAGCAGGCGTGACACCGGAACCGGCCGGTCGCGCCAGGGCGAGGGGTGCAGCCACTCCCCGTCCAGCGCGTATAGGTCGGCCACCTCCGCCAGGGCCCGCAGCCGGGCCCGGCGCCGCCCGGTCAGCAGGGCCAGCGCGGTCTCGCGCACCCCGCCGGCGTACGGCACGCCCAGCGCGCCGGGGCCGTGCCGCCCGGCCTCGCCGCGCCCGGTCCGCGGGCCGCCGGCCAGCGGGGTCAGGGTGGTCAGTCCGGCGGCCGCCTGCCGGGCCAGCGCGGGCACGGCGCCGTGCAGCAGCCGCCAGGCGTCCGACAGCCGCCGGCCCCACTCGGCGGCCTCGCCGGCGCCGAGCCGCAGCCGCGGCGGGCGGGTGAAGCAGTGCCGGTACGGATCGAGGTCGTCGAGCGCGGTCTCCGCCGGGCCGGCGCCGTCGTGCCCGGCCGCGCGCCAGCGGCGCACGGGCTGCCAGCGGGAGTCCGACCCGTCGGCCCCGAAGCGGTGCTCGCGGCGCCCGTCGCGCACGACGAACCCGCGGTCGGCGGCCCGCAGCGCGGCCCGGCCCGCCGTGCCGGGGGCGCCGATCCGCAGCAGCCCGAGCGTGGGCAGGTAGACCTCGCCGTCCCGGTACGGGACGGGGGCCGGCAGGTCGAGGCCGGCGCGCAGCACCGCCGCGGCGGCGAGGGCGGCCAGCCGTCGGGCGGCACCGGCCCCGGCGGGCCGGCCCGCGCGCAGTTCCTCCAGCGTCTCCAGCAGCCAGGTGCGCGTGTAGGGGTGGTCCAGTACGGGGTCGAGCGCGTCCCCGGACTCCTCGACGGCGCCGATCAGCTCCCAGGAACGGGCCCAGTCCTCTTCCCAGGAGCGGGCCCGGCCGGTGCCGCCCGCACCGTACGTGCCGGTGGGAGCGGGCGCGCCGGCGAGGTCGTGGTGGAGGCGGGCGAGCAGGACGCGGGTGAGCTCGTGCTGGGCGGCGGCCAGTTCGGCGGGGTCGGCCAGGGCGGGGGCGGTGCCGGAGCGGGCGGTGCGGCCGGCCACGCCCTCGACGAGCTCCTTGAGGTCGGCGCAGTACACGGAGGGGTTCTCGAAGCCGGTGGCGGCCCGGTAGCGGTGGGTGTAGAGCCCGCCGCCGCACGAGCGTACGACGGGGCAGGCGCGGCACGTGGCGCTGACGCCCCCGAGGCCGAGTTGGCGGGCGCGCACCCCCGGGTGGGCGGCGACCTCGTCGAGGGAGTGGGTGAAGACGTCGAAGCCGGTGGCGGCGGCCCCTTCGTAGGCGCTCTTGAGGGAGTCGACCTGCTCCAGGGAGCCGTCGGTCTCGACGACGACGAGGTCGGTGGGGGCCAGCCCGAGGGACTCGGTGAGGCTGGGGCCGCCGGCCAGCGTGCTGAGCAGGGAGGAGAAGAGCCGTACGGGCACCGGCCGGCCGGCGTCCTCCCAGCGGTCGAAGGCGCGCAGCAGCCAGCGCGCGTACGCGTCGGGGGCGCCGTCGGGGCGCGCGGGGGGCGTCTCCCACGTGGCGTGCGGCAACAGGAAGTCGATGCGGGGCGGTTCGAGGGCGACGAGCGCGTCGAGGACGGCGACGGGGTCGTTCTCGACGTCGACGGTGCACAGCAGGCCCTGGTACAGGTGGCGGTAGGGGGCCGAGCGCAGGAGGTCGAGGGCCTTGAGGACCAGCGGGTGGCTGGTGCGGCCGTCCGCGAAGCGGCGGTGCCGGTCGTTGGCGGTGCGGTCGCCGTCGAGGGAGACGCCGACCTTCACGTCGTACTCGGCGAAGAGGTCGAGGTAACGGGGGCCCAGCTGGAGGCCGTTGGTGTGGATGCGGAGGTCGAGCTCCGCGGTGCCGGCGAGGGCGCGGGTGAACTCCTCGCACACCAGGCGCAGTCGGGCGGGACCCGCCAAGAGCGGCTCCCCCCCGTGAAGGATCACGGTGACGGAGGGGAGCGCATGGTCCCGGGCGTGTTCGGCGAGCCGTGCCGCGGTCCGTGCGACGACCTCTTCCGAGATCGTTTTCGGCCGGGCCCGCCAGCTCTGGTCCGCGTGTTCGTAGACGTAGCAGTGATCACATGCGAGATCGCATCTGCTGTGCACCTTGAGGACGATCTCGCGAAATGCGATCAGGCCGGTCATTCCACAGAGGATAGAGCCGTGGAGCCGATGCTAGAGAGCCGAGTTGAAGATCGGGCTCTGGACGGGACGGCCGGATTCGGACGGCAGCACCCGACCCAGTACGGCCTCCGCAGACACGCTGCGTACGTCGATGTCGGCGAGGGAAACGCGACGGGTCTTGTCCGCATCGGCGGCGCGGGTTGCGGTGGTGTTCACGGCAGTCCTTAGAGAATCGGCATGGAAATGACAACTGCGACGCGCTAGTGTCGGTGGGGACTTTACTCTTCTGCACCCCGTAGGCAACCGCAAGACATGAGGCGCGGTCAGGCGTTCTATCGAAAGAGTGAGCACCGGAACGGCGAACTGGGGGGTGAGCTGTGATGGAAAATCGCGGATCTCCGAACGGCACGACTTTCAGGAACGAGGACCTCCCGGCGCTTTTCCACCACGCGGACCGGGCCGCGGTCGCGCGCCAGCGGGAGTCCGTCCGGGCCGTGCGCGCCCAGCTGGTGCTGCTCCTGGTGGCCGCGGCCGCCTCGGCCCTGCCGTCCGGCGTGGCCCTGGGCGCGGTACGGCCGTTCGGGCTGCTGAGCCTGCTGGCGTACGGGGGCGTGCTGGCGATCGGGGTGCACAGCACCCGGCGCCGGGCGCGCCCGCAGTGGCAGCTCAACCGGTCCGCTGCGGAGTTCATCAAGTCGCTTGCCTGGCGGTACGCCGTTCACGGTGCGCCTTTCGGGGCGGCTGGAGCCGACGACGAAGAGCTGTACCGTACCCGGCTGGAGTCGGGGCTGGACGAGCTCAGGAAGATGGGCTGGGCGGATCCGCGGCAGTCGGGCGAGGTCCCGCAGGGCGCCGAAATGACGGTCCCCATGGAGCAGTTGCGGGGCCGGGTCTACGCGGTGCGGCGCGATACGTACGTCCGCGACCGGCTCATCGAGCAGCGCAACTGGTACCGCCGCAGGACCGAGACCTCCCGGCGGGCGACGGCGCTGTGGTCGTGGACGATCGTGCTCCTGACGGCGCTCGGTCTGCTGTCCGCCCTGTTCAGGACCTTCGGCCCGGGCCCGGCGGGAACGCTCCCGGCACTGCTGAGCGCGGCCGCGGCGGCCGCGATCGCCTGGCACGAGATGCGGCGGCACCATCCGCTGATCGAGGCGCACACGCTCATCGAGCAGGACCTGGCGGCGATGATGGTCGTCATGCAGACCACCATCACGGAGGACCAGTGGCCCTCGGCCGTCTACGAGACCGAGCGCTACGTCTCGCCCCAGCACACCGACTGGCTTGCCCGACACAGCAGTTGACGTAGCGTCGGATACGCCGATCAGTCCCTGCGGACCCCTTCCCGCCAGATGACGGTGACCGGCTTCCCGAGGGACCGCGCGTACGCGACGATGTCGCCGGTGCCGCCCCGGCCGCGGGCGGGCCGGCCGTCCCAGACCGCGACCAGCCGGTCGCAGGCGTCGGCGATGAAGGCGCCGGCCGCGTAGTACGCCTCGTCCGTCGACCGGGCGTGGTCCATCCGGACCTCCTGTGCGGCCCGGGCCTTCAGCCGCCGGTAGCGGTCCAGGGCGTCGGGGTCGGCGAAGGTCTGCTCGTAGTCACCGCTCGGGATGACGACCGTCAGGTCGGCCCCGCACTCGAGGGCGATGTCGGCGAAGATCTGGTCGGCGCCCTCGGCGAGGCAGGACAGGGCCTCCAGGGGGCCCTCGTGGGCGCCCAGCAGGGCCCGGAGCCCGTCGCGGACGAAGTCGGTCAGCTCACCCGGTATCGCCCGGTGGCCGGTCACTCCGATCCGCTTCATGCCCGCCCCCGTCGCGTCGACCCGACCGTGCCGGACGCGCCCGCGCGCCCCCGGACATCCTCCCAGAACGGGAGGGTTCGTCCAGGGGCGCGGACGGGGCGCCGGGGGCGGTCGCTCAGTAGACGCTCACCCCGTACGCGGCCAGCGCCTCGGTGACGGGCTGGAAGAACGTGGTGCCGCCCGAGGTGCAGTTGCCGCTGCCGCCGGAGGTCAGGCCGACGGCGCGGGTGCCGGAGTAGAGCGGGCCGCCGCTGTCGCCGGGTTCGGCGCAGACGTTGGTGCGGATCATGCCGTAGACGACGTCCCCGCCGCCGTAGTTGACGGTGGCGTTGAGACCGGTCACCGAACCGCTGTGGGTGCCGGTGGTGGAGCCGCGGCGGGTGACGGACATGCCCACCGTGGCGTTCGCGGCGCTGGTGATGTCCTGGCTGCCCACCGCTCCGGGGTGGCTGAGCGAGGTGTTGTCGTAGCGGACCAGGCCGTAGTCGTCGACCGGGAAGCTGGAACCCACCGTGGCGCCGATGGTGGTGGTGTGGGAGGAGTTGGTCCACCAGGTGCCGGCGCCGTCGGTGCAGTGCCCGGCGGTCAGGACGTAGTAGGTGGTGCCGCTGCGGACGTTGAAGCCGAGCGAGCAGCGCCAGCTGCTGGCGTAGATGGCGTCGCCGCCGGAGATCAGCTTGCTGAACCGCCCGGGGGTGCGTTCGATCCGGAGCGCTCCGGCGTTCGCGCCGGCCGCGGCCCTGATCCGGGCGATGTCGGCCGGGGAGACGCGCGAGTCGGCGACCACGACGAGGGTGCCGGTCGCGGGGTCGGTGTGCCAGGCGGTGCCCGCGACGTCGGCGCGCAGGACCGACGCGTCGGCGGCCGCGAGTCGGGCGGGGCTGTAGCCGCCTCCCTCGTCCGTGCCGCCCGAGGCGCCGGCGGCGGGGGCGGCGAGGGCGACGCAGGCGGCCAGTCCGGCGGCGAGGGCGGTCAGCCGGGTGGGGGTGATGCGCTTCTTCCTCACTTCTCGTTCCTCCCAGGGGGGATCGGGGGCCCGCTAGTGGGGGTCACGGGGGCCCGGTGAGGCGCAGTCGGGGGCGTTGCGGGCGGACCGGAGGCGTCCGGAATGCATGCCCGTCGTGTCCCTGACAAGCGCTGCTCGGGAGTGTCGTGGCGTCAGGTAACGGTCGCAAGGGCGGCTTTCAGCCGCCTTCCGCCCGCCCCGGCGCCGACCGGCGGGGTGGTGCCGTGCGGCGGGAACGGGCGGACGGGGTGGTCCGCGGAGGAGCTGCCGTCGAGGGAGGGGCCGTCGGGGAACGGGCCCTCCCCGGCTTCCGCGGGCGGCACCACCGGGTCCGGCGTCGCGCGCCGGCTCCCCGGAACGGCCGGAATTCGACCTTCCGGGTAGCCGTGGGGGCAGTGGGTTCCGGTCAGCGCGCGCGGCCCGCAAAGCCCGGGCGCGGCCCCGTTCCGGCGGGCGCGCCGGTGCTGCCCGCCGGCGGCGTGCGCCGCGGTGTCATCCGTCATGCCGTCAGATTTCCACACCGGAGCCCTCGGGCATCCCGGGCTACGCCGTACGGACCTGCCCGGACCAGCGCGCTCCTGACACCCCGACGGGACATCGGCGCACGGCGGGACACGCGATCACCGGGGCGCCCGCCGACCGGTGGTCACATCAGCTGCAACCGCAGTCGCACCCGTCACAGCAGCAGTCGCAGTCACAGTCGCAGCAGCCGTCGCAGCCGCTGCAGTCCGGGCAGCAGTTCCCGCAGTCGCAGGCCTCGCACCACGCGTCCCGCTTCTTGCGGGACCACGGGCCCTCGTGCTCGGTGCAGCACATCTGGCAGGTGCAGAACAGCCCCAGGAACGCCGCGCACCCCGCGAGCAGCCCGCGCGGCGGCTTGTGCGGGCGGTGCGGGCCGCCGGGCCCGCCGGGCGGCGGCGGCATCACGGGGCTGCCGGGCCCGTACGGGTTGCCGTAGGGGTTGTTCCCGTACGGTCCGTTGCCCTCGGGTGCGAGGAGCCCGGCCGCCGGCGAACCGTCCGCGAGCAGCAGCCCGGAGCCCTGGCCGCCGCCCTGCGCGTGCCCGCACGAGCTCGTGCCGAAGGCGCGGTCCACGGAGGTGCGCAGTTCGTGGACGAGCAGCAGGTGGGCCAGGCCGCGGTTGGCGAACTCGACCTCCTTGAGCGCGAGCCGGATCCCGTGCAGCGCGTCCTCGCACAGGCGGCGCGCCTCCTCGCGGGAGGTCCCGGTCGCGGTGAGCGGGTTCCAGGCCCCCGAGGCCGCGTCGGCGTCCTGGTCCTCGACCGCGTCCAGCAGGTGCGCGAGGCGGCCGAAGAGGGCGCCGGCCTCGGCCAGCGGAACCGCGTTGCCGGGCCGGCCGGCGAGCACCGCGGTATGGGCGAAGGCGGCCGCGGTCGCGGTCTCGGTCGGCTCGGTCACGGTGAGGATCGGCGTGCCGGGTCCGGCCAGCGCCTCGATGCCGCCCTGCCGGTCCACCGCGTCGACCAGCACGGCCGTGTCGAAGCCCACCGCCGCGCCGGTCCGGGCGCCCGCCCGGTCCCAGCTGCGGGCCACGGTACGGGCGGCGGCCGCCAGCGGCGCCCGGGCCAACACCCCGTCCCGGTCGGCCACGTGGTCGCGCAGCTTCGCCGAGGCGAGCACCAGCGACACCGCGGCGGCGAGCCGCGCGCCCTCGCCCTGGGCTATGGAGGCGCTGCGCATCCCGCGCAGCGGGCAGGGACCGGCGGTGCGACGGTCCGCGGGGGCCGTGCCGGCCTGAGCCTCCGTCAGGACGGAGGCGAGCAGGCCGTCGTAGTTCGTGACGACCCGGGCGAGCTGTCCGTGGTCGCCGCGAAGTGCCAGGCAGAGCCCGCAGAGATGGGCCATCCACTCTGTCTTGAATCGTTCGCCCAGCCGGTGCGTGCATGGTCTGACAATTCCGAACACTTCGGTCCCCCCGTGCATCAAATCGCGTGTGCCGGGGCATCGTACCGACCGGATTTGCTTCACCCGTACGCCGTCCGTCTCACCCGTACGGAGCGATGCGTCGTATTTTCACTCAGTCAGCAGCCGGAGCCGTGAAGATCCTTGCCACGCCAGCGGATGTTCTGCACCAGAACCGTCACGAAACACATGCGCGGCGGCTATCCACTTGGCGCGCTGTCAGCATCATGGACGACCATAGGGGAGCGGAACCAAGAACTGACCGCGGTGAAAGGAGGCGTCCATGGGTTCGGTGCGCAAGGCGAGTGCCTGGCTGGGACTCGTCGAGGACAGTGACGACGAGCGTTACTACGACGACGAGTACGCCCAGGACTCGGGAGCCGGTGACCAGTGGGTCACCGACCCGCGCGTGCGGGTGGCTTCCGACTCGGCCGTCGAGCAGGGCCGCCGCATCGCCACGGTCACCCCGGACGGCTTCCGGGACGCCCGCGGAATCGGCGAGCTGTTCCGGGCCGGCGTCCCGGTCATCGTGAACCTCTCCTCCATGGACCCCTCCGACGCGAAGCGCGTGGTGGACTTCGCCGCCGGCCTGACCTTCGGTCTGCGCGGATCCATCGAGCGGGTCGCGACCCGGGTCTTCCTGCTGACCCCGGCGGACACCCAGGTCGTCAACGGTGAGGGCGGTCGCTCCCAGGACGGTTTCTTCAACCAGAGCTGACACCGGGCCGGGCGCCCGCGGACAGGCGCCCGCCCGGCGGAGCGCCTACCGGAAGGCGTCCAGTCCGGTGAGCGCCTTGCCCAGCACGAGCTGGTGCATCTCGACGGTGCCCTCGTAGGTGAGCACCGACTCCAGGTTCGTGGCGTGCCGCATGACGGGGTACTCCAGGGAGATCCCGTTCGCGCCCAGGATGGTCCGGGAGGTGCGGCAGATCTCGATCGCCTCGCGCACGTTGTTGAGCTTGCCGAAGCTGACCTGCTCCGGGCGGAGCTTCCCGGCGTCCATGCGGGTGCCCAGGTGGTGGGCGAGCAGGACGCCCTTGTGCAGTTCGAGCGCCATGTCGGCGAGCTTGGCCTGGGTGAGCTGGAAGCCGCCGATGGGCCTGCCGAACTGCTCGCGGGTCCGCGCGTAGTCGAGGGCCGACTCGAAGCTGGCGCGGGCCGCGCCCATCGCCCCCCAGACGATCCCGTACCGCGCGTGGCTGAGGCAGCCGAGCGGCCCCTTCAGCCCGGTGACGCCCGGCAGCACCGCGTCGGCGGGCAGCCGTACGTCGTCCATGACCAGCTCGCTGGTGACCGAGGCGCGCAGCGACCACTTGTGCTTGATCTCGGGGGCGCTGAAGCCCGGCGCGTCGGTGGGGACCACGAACCCGCGCACGCCGTCCTCGGTCTGCGCCCAGACCACGGCCACGGCCGCGACCGAGCCGTTGGTGATCCACATCTTGCGGCCCGTCAGGACCCAGTCGGCGCCGTCCTTCTTCGCGTACGTGCGCATGGCGGCGGGGTCGGAGCCCACGTCGGGCTCGGTCAGGCCGAAGCAGCCGATGAGCTCGCCGGCGGCCATGCCGGGCAGCCAGCGCTGCTTCTGCTCCTCCGAGCCGTACTTCCAGATCGCGTACATGGCGAGCGAGCCCTGCACCGAGACCAGGGAGCGGATGCCGGAGTCGGCGGCCTCCAGCTCCAGGCAGGCCAGTCCGTACTGGACGGCGCTGGCGCCGGCGCAGCCGTAGCCCTCCAGGGACATGCCGAGGGCGCCGATGGAGCCCAGCTCGCGGGCCAGCTCGCGGATGACGGGCAGCTCGCCGCTCTCGTACCACTCGGCGACGTACGGCAGGACGCGGTCGGCGGCCCAGCTGCGGACCGTGTCGCGGACCGCCAGGTCCTCGGGGCTGAGCAGGTCGTCGATGCCGATGGGGTCGGCGGGGTCGAACGGCGGCAGTGCGGACACGGTGGGGCCTCCGGCGGCGCAGTAAAAACTAGCGATGGAAGTTTTAAGCCTCGCGCCGACGGTACGGGTCAGGGTGCCGTGCGTCCAGACCCGGCCGCCTCGGCCGCCGCCCGGCACGCGGGACCGGGCACCCTGGCCCGGCGGGCGGGTTCCCCCGTCGGCTGCGCGGGCAGCGCCACCGTACCGGTCGCGGAGCGCGGCGCGCCGACCTCGCGGCGGGCACCGGCCGGTTCCGCGTACGCCGGCCCGGCCGCCGGAGCCGGCCGGGCCCCGGTGGCGGCGGCTGCGGCCTCGGTGGTGCCGGTGGCGCCTGCGGCGTCGGTGGTGTCGGTGGCGTCGGTGGCCGAGCAGTCCATGACCCGGGGCAGCCGCAGTGCGGCGAGCGCGCCGAGCACCAGCAGTCCGGCGCTGACCAGCAGCGTGACGTGCAGCCCGTGGACGAAGGAGGAGCGGGCGGCGGTGTGCAGGGCCCGCCCGGCGTCCCCGCCGAGGGCGGCGGCGATCTGGAAGGCCTCCCCGAGGGAGTGCGCGGCGCCCGCCCGGTCGGCGGCGGGCACCCCCGGCACGTGCGCGAGCCCGGGGGCGTAGGCGGCGTTCATGACGCTGCCGAGCAGCGCGATGCCCATGCCGGCGCCCAGCTGGTACGAGGTCTCGCCGATCGCTGCGGCCCCGCCGGCCTGCTGGGCGGGAGCCTCGCTGAGCATCGACTCGTACGCGCCGAAGAGCGTGGTCTGCAGTCCGAAGCCGAGGAGGACGAAGCCGACCGTCAGCAGCCACGGCCGGTCGTGCTGTCCCATCAGGGTCAGGCACAGCACGGCGGCGGCGGTCAGCAGGAAGCCGAGCGAGACCATCGCGCGGGGGCCGGCGCGGTGCAGGGTGTGCGAGCCGGTGGCCCCGGCGGCCATCGCGGCGAAGGTCAGCGGCAGCAGCCGCAGGCCGGTCTCCAGGGGGCTCAGGCCCAGCACCAGCTGGAGGTACTGGACGGCGATCAGCTCCAGGCCGACCAGGGCCAGCA
Organism: Streptomyces sp. NPDC093225; assembly: GCF_044753805.1. Classification (NCBI taxonomy): domain Bacteria; kingdom Bacillati; phylum Actinomycetota; class Actinomycetes; order Kitasatosporales; family Streptomycetaceae; genus Streptomyces; species Streptomyces sp. NPDC093225. Next base: position 19,293 of record NZ_JBIVNX010000064.1, on the reverse strand, counting down.
TGGCGAGCACGATGCAGCCGACGGAGGTGGCGAAGGCCGGCCGGGCGAACATCCGCATGTCGATGAGCGGGTGCGCGCGGCGCTTCTGGCGGCGTACGAACAGGGCCAGCAGCAGGGCGCCGAGCAGCAGCGGCCCGAGGGTCCGCGCGCCGAGGACGTCGTGTCCGGCGCCGGCCCGCTTGACGCCGAGCACCACGCCGAGGATGCCGCCGGCGGCCATCAGGGCGCCGAGCACGTCCCAGGGTCCGTTGCCCTCGCCCCGGGACTCGGGCAGCAGCCAGCGGGCGGCCGGCAGCAGGAGCGCCATGAGCGGGATGTTGATCAGGAAGACCGAGCCCCACCAGAAGTTCTCGACCAGGAACCCGCCGAGGACCGGGCCGGTGGCGGCGCCCACCGCGCCGACGACGGTCCAGACGCCGATGGCGAGGGCGCGCTCGCGCCGGTCGGGGAAGACCTGGCGGATGATCGACAGGGTGGCCGGCATGATCATCGCGCCGCCGATGCCCAGCAGCACGCGGGCGGCGATCAGCACCTGGGCGGTGTCCGCCAGCGCCGCGACCGCCGAGGCCACTCCGAAGAGCGCGTACCCGAGGAGCAGGATCCGGCGGCGCCCCGCCCGGTCGCCGAGCGTGCCGAAGAGGATCAGCAGCGAGGCGCACACCAGCGGGTAGGCGTCGACGATCCACAGCAGCTCGATGGAGCCGGGCCGCAGGTCCTCGGTGACCGAGGGGACGGCCACGTGGAGGATCGTGGCGTCGAGGGCGACGAGGAGGAGGCTGATGCAGAGCACGAACAGGACGACCCAGCGGTTCGCACCGCGGTCGGCCGGGACGAGCCGCTGCCAGGGGGAAGGAGACCGGTCCCGGACCGTGTTCGTCCCCTGCATGCATGTACCTCCCAGTGATCCCTCGCACTCGGCGGACCGGCGGTGAGCTCTGGTGCCGCGCGTTGCCCGCGGCGTTTCCACGGCATCCTTCGAGGTCCGGCATCGACTGGCGAGTGAACCGACAGCGTACGCGAGTTCGGCTGTGGATCACGTGGTCAAGCTCTCACCCCGCCGACCGCCGAGGTGTGGCGTACGCCACTCGCGCTCCCCCACGTACAGGCTCGGTGACGGTCCGTGGCCACGTTCCGCCGCCACCGATAATCATGCTGTGACCGATCTTGTTCCGCCCGTTTCGCCGCACCCCCGCCGGACCGCGCTCTCCGCCGCACTCCGCCGTGCCGCGCCCGCCCTCCTGGGGTACGCCGCGGTCCGGGCGCTCGGCCTGGCGGTGCTCGCCGTGTGGTGCGCGGCCGCCGGCAGCAGCCCGCACAAGCTGCTCTCGGCGCGCTGGGACTCGCTCTGGTACACGCGCGTCGCCGAGCTGGGCTACGGGTACGAGGTGGTCCTGCCGAACGGGGCGGTGCACTCGAACCTCGCCTTCTTCCCGCTCCTGCCGTGGCTGGAGCAGGGCCTGCACGCCGTGACGCCGTCGTCGTACGCGGACGCCGGGCTCGCGGTGGCCTGGACCTCCTCCCTGTTCGCCGCGTGGGGGATCTTCGCGGTGGCGGACCACCTGTACGGGCGGCGGGTCGGGGTGCTGGCCGCGGTGTGCTGGGGTGCGCTGCCGGTCGGGATCGTGCAGTCGATGGCGTACAGCGAGGCCCTCTTCACCGCCCTGGCCGCCTGGTCGCTGTACGCGGTGCTCACCCGGCGGTGGGTGGCGGCGGGGCTGGCGGCCGCGCTCGCGGGGCTGACCCGGCCGGTCGGCGCGGCCGTCGTCGCGGCCGTGTGGGTGGGGGCCGTGCTGCGCTGGCGGGCCGGGGAGCGGTCGTGGCGGCTGGCGGCCGGGGTCGCGCTGGCCCCGCTGGGTGCGGCGGCGTACGTGCTGTGGGTCGGGGCGCGCACCGGCGACGGGGTGCTGGGCTACCTGCGGGTGCAGGGCGGCTGGGGCAACGGCTTCGACGGCGGCTGGGCCTTCGCCCGGTTCATCGGCGGGCGGCTGACCTCGGGGGCGTGGCCCGCGGGGGTGGGGCTGGTCGTCGGCGTGGCGCTGGTGTTGTGGCTGTACCTGCTCGGCGTACGGGCCCGGCAGCCGGCGCCGCTGCTCGTGTACACCGGGATCGTGGTGGCCCTGGCGCTGTGCGCGTCCGGGTACTTCGGATCGAAGCCGCGCCTGCTCATGCCGGCCTTCCCGCTGCTGCTGCCGGTGGCGGTGGCGCTGGCCCGGTGGCGGCCGCGGCGGGCGGGGCTGGTGCTGGCCGCGGTGGCGGCGGGGTCGGCGGCGTACGGGGCGTTCTGGCTGAACGGGTCGGGGCCGCCGTGAGGGGGGTGCTCGGCGGTGCCGGGGATTGGGGTGCCTTCGGGGTGAGGCGGGGCTTCGGGGGGCTCGCTTCGAGGGGTGGGTCGTGTGGTGTGCGGCCGGCCGGACATCGTGTGCCCGGCGCGATGGGTGGGGCAGGACTGGAGGGGCGCGCCGGATGGGGCCCGCGGGGCTGTCGTGACCGGAGCGTGATCCTGGGCGGGCGCGGCGGAGGCGGGAATTCCGCACCTTCTCGGGTAATGGGATTTCCTGCGGCAATAAAGTCGGAGTAAGAGGCTGCGCGCATTCCGGGAAACGGGATCCGGCCGGGCCCTCGAAATCTCGGATTGTCGGGAATAAGACCCGCATGAGACCCAGCCCACATCACATGGTCATCACAAAGCCCGCGATTCGGCCGGTCGGCGCACTCACGCGCTGTAACGTCGATTGACGTGCGTACCGACCGAATCTTCACCCGTCTGGAACGGGTCTTCGCCCGGCTCGACCGTGAACACGAACGACCGGCTCATCTGCAAGTTCCGCGGATGAGCCGACACCGCATGGTGTTGTTCGGAGCGACCCTCGCGTTCTACCTGGCGATCGTGGTGGGCGTACTGACCACCTCGTGGCTGGTCCGGCTGGACTGGCAGGTGATGTTCTTCCGCCCGTACGAGCAGTGGCCGCAGCTGCACGCCTTCCTCGACTACTACGTGGTCCTGGGCCAGCGCGGACCCACCGCGGTCATGGTCGCCGCATGGCTCGGCTGGCGCTCCTGGCGCCAGCACACCCTCCGCCCGCTGATCACCCTCGGTGTCGCACTGCTCCTGCTGAACATCACCGTCGGCGCCGTCAAGCTGGGCCTGGGCCGACTCGGCCCGCACTACGCCACCACGATCGGCTCGGCCGAGCTCTTCGCCGGCGGCGATATATTCCCCTCCGGCCACACCGCGAACGCCGTCGTGACCTGGGGCATCCTCGCGTACCTGGCCTCCACCGTCCGCACCCGCCGGAACCTGTCGGTGCTGTCGGCCGTCGTCGCCCTGGGCGTCGGCGCCACCACCGTCTACCTCGGTACGCACTGGGTCAGCGACGTCCTGCTGGGCTGGGCCGCGGGGCTGCTCATCCTCCTGGCGCTGCCGTGGTTCGAGCCGCTGATCGCCGGGGCCGAGGCCCACGTGTTCGCCGTCCGCACCCGGCTGCGGTCCCGCCGCGGCGTGCTCGCCCCGGCGCCCGTCGCCCCGGTGCCCGCCCGGGTCGTCGTCGTACCGCGCACGGTCGGTGCCGCGGAGCCGGCCCTGCACGAGGCCGCCCTGGCCGGCGCCGCCGCGTCCGGGGCTCCGGTCCCGTCCGGCGCCCCCGCCCCCGTCACGTCAGGGTCCGCCGTCGCGGACGCCGTCCGGCCCGGGCCCGTGCTCCAGGGCTCCGGCGCCGCACCGGCCGCGGCCGCGCACGGCCCGCGGTCCGGCCACCCGGTGCCCCGGGCCCACCTGATCCGCTCCGAGCGGTCACCGGGCGCGCCGGCGGGCAGCCGCCGACCGGTGCACGCGGAGCGGGTCGCACGCGGCCCCGCACCGCGGCCCGTCACCGGGAGCTGACCCGACACCTACCGCGGGGGCGCGGTACGCACACCCCTCCCCCCGCACCGCCGCCGCGGACCGGATGATCCGGTCCGCGGCGGTGCCGTGTCAGCGGCCCGCCCCGACGTTCGTCCGTTGCGGGTCACGCTTGTGTCACAGAACGTCGACAAGCCCGCGGCCCGAAGGCGCCACCCGAACCACGAGTTCCGGTTGTCCGGGCCGGCCGGCGCATTCTGCTTTCCCGTCCGCACGCGCCCGGGGTGTCAGGTCCGCCGAATTCCGGTGGGCCGGCCGGTAATTCCGTCGGACCAATTCCCCCGCCCGGCCCGCACCGCCGAACTGACGCTCCATATAACGTGCACGATTCCTCCACAGTCGAGCGCCGTTCCACCGCCGCCGTTCACGGCGCCACCGCCCGGCCCAGCAGGTCCCGCGCAGCCCTGATCCGCTCGGTCAGCTCCGGCGGCTCCACCACCTCGAAGTCGAAGCCCAGCAGCAGCACGTGGATCACCAGCACGTCCAGGCTCACCGCCCCCGTGCGCAGCAGGCAGGTCCCGTCGTCCAGCGGCTCCAGCACCCCGTCGGCCGGGCCCACCGTCCGCGCCGCCTCCTCGGCCGTGGCGTGCAGGCGCAGTACGGCCCGGGCCGCGTACACGCGCTGCGACACGCCCTCGGAGACGTAGGCCGCCAGGTCCTCGGCGGGCGGGGTGCGCGGGGCGAACCGCGGCCCGTGCGGGGGCCGGGGCTCGATCCGGTCGGCGCGGAAGGTCCGCCAGTCGCCGCGGTCCACGTCCCACGCCACCAGGTACCAGCGCCGCTCGCTGCACACCAACCGGTGCGGCTCGACCGTGCGCCGGCTGCCGGCGCCCCCGTGGTCCCGGTACTCGAAGCGCAGCCGCTCGCCGTCGCGGCACACCGTGGCCAGCTCCGTCAGCACGGCCGGGTCGACGGCGGCGCCCGTGCGGGCGCGCAGCATCGGCACGGTGAACTCGTTGAGGGCCGACACCCGGCGCCGCAGTCGACCCGGCAGCACCTGCTCCAGCTTGGCCAGTGCCCGTACGGAGGCCTCGCCGATGCCCTCGACCCCGTTGCCGGCGGCGGTGCGCAGACCCACCGCGACGGCCACCGCCTCGTCGTCGTCGAGCAGCAGGGGGGGTAGTTCGGCGCCGGCGCCGAGCTGGTAGCCGCCGCCGGTACCCGGGCTGGCGTTGACCGGGTAGCCCAGTTCGCGGAGCCGGTCCACGTCCCGGCGGACCGTGCGCGGCGTGACGCCCAGCCGGTCGGCGAGCTCGGGGCCGGTCCACTCGCGGTGGGCCTGGAGCAGGGACAGCAGGCGCAGCAGGCGCGCGGAGGTGTCGAGCATGCGCCCGAGTCTGCCAGCGCGTCAGGGGCGGTACGGCAGTTGAGGGACGGTGAAGCAGTTCTCGGTCATGTCCGGGCCCTGGTCCAGCCAGCCGCGGCCGTCCTGCCAACGGGCCACGGACAGGCAGGTCCGGCGCTCTTCGGGCGGTGTGGGCGAGGGCGTGAAGGCCACCGGCAGCAGCAGTCCGCGCGCGGTGTACGGCTCGGGGCGGTTCAGGAAGCCCTCCACACACGCACGGGTGACGTCCGGCAGGCAGGAGCGGGCCGCGTCGGTGAACCACATCGCCGCCGCCCAGCCCTCGAGCTGCCACTGGGTGAGGCTGCGCCCCCGCAGGGCCGCGCGGAACTCCCGTACGGCCGGATGTGCGGCGTCGGCGTGGTTGCGGCTGGAGCCGGTCACCCACAGGGCGTTGCGGCAGTGCGGGGCCCGGGCGTAGGCGGTGGCCACGTCGTCGTTCCAGTTCTGCACGTTGGTGACCTTCGCCGTCACCCGCACCCCGGCCCCGTCCATCGCCTCGCACAGCCGGGCGTTGCCGTGCGCGTCGAGGGCGTCGAAGACCAGGTCCGTGCCGCGCGCCTTCAGGTCGGCGGCCACGGCGCGGAAGTTGGGCAGGGCGAAGTCCACCTGCTCCTGCGTCACCGCGTAGCCCTCGGCCTTCAGCCCCTGCGTGATCAGGCGGGCGTAGGCGGCGGAGGCGGACTGGTTGTACGCGACCACGGCGGCGCTGCGCGCGCCCCGGGCGGTCCTGAAGTACCGGTAGACCTCGGTACCGCCGTACAGGGTGCCGCCCCAGCCGGGCGCGTCGCCGGTGCGGGGGGCCTGGCTGCCGTAGATCCCGTACAGGTGCGGGTAGGTGTCGTAGGCCGCCCCGATCGGCTGCCCGCCGATGTCGGGGACGCCCGCCCTGCTGACCAGCGGCGCGCCCGCGTAGTCGAGGGCGGTGGTGGCGACGAGGGCGAAGACCCGGCGCCGGTCGACGAGGCGGTGCACGCACTCGGTGTTGCCGATGCCGCTGCCGCCGTCGTCGCAGGTCTCCACCTCGACGCGGCGGCCGCCGATGCCGCCCTGCGCGTTGACCCGGTCGACGTACGCGCGGGCGCCCTCGCCGGGGCCGGAGAAGGCGTCGCCGCCCACGGGACTGGTGGTGCTGGCGATGATGCCGACGCGCAGCGGCCCGGCGGCGGACGGACCGGTGGGGGTGCGCGCGGCCGGCTCGAAGGCGCTCTCGGGGAGCCGGCTGCCGCAGCCCGGGGCCACCAGGAGGCAGAGGAGCGCGAACGCGGCGAGGAGGACGCGACCCGGTACGGAACCGCCCCTCCTCACCCGTGCCCGGCAGAAGCGGCCCGGACGCCGGGGCCCGGCCGGATACGGTCCGTCAGCAGCCCGGCGCGGCCGCATCGCTCATCTCGACCAGGGCGCACAGGGACGAGGCCGAGAGCTTCCACACGTCGTCCTGCAGGACCGCCTTGCCCTTGAGGGCGGACAGCACCGGGGTGCCGCTCTCCAGCAGGTCCCAGGTGACCGTGGCCCCGGTCGGGGAGGTGAAGGTGACGGCGGTGACCTTCGCGGCGGTCTGCCGGGCCAGCGGGTTGGACCTCATCCCGTCCAGCAGGGCCCGGAACCGCTCCCCGTCCTCCAGGAGCTTCACGCGGTCGTCGGTGGAGGTACCGGGCTCGAAGAACCGCGCCCAGTTCTGCTCGATCTCCGCCTGCGCCCCGGCCCGGTCCGCCGGAGCCGTCGCCGGTGCGGAGGCGGCCGGACTGGAGGTCGTACCCGTCCGTCCGCCGGAGTCGTCGGAGTCGTCGGAGCAGCCCGCCACGGCGGGGCCGAGCACGAGGACCGCGGCGGCGCTCCAGACCGCGGTCCGGGAGCGTCCACTCAGGACCAGGCCCATCTGGCTCACCACCGGTGTCCGAGCGAGCCGTTCGGCTCGATGTTCCCAGGGTCTGCCGCTTCGGGGCATAGTGCAAGGAATCGGTCACCGCGGGCACCCGCCCCCTGCCGGCGGCCGACCACGTCAGGGAGTGCCGATGCAGACCAGTTCGCGGACGACGCTGTGGGCCGCCGCCGGGGCGCTGGCGGCGGGTGCGCTGCTGTGCGTCCTGGGCTGGTACGGGGTCTCCGGCGAGCGGTTCGCGGCCCGGCAGCTCCCGTACCTGGCCTCGTGCACGGTGCCGGGTGCGGCACTGCTGGTGGCGGGCGCCGTGCTGCTGGCCGCGGCATGGCGGCCGTCCGGGACGGGGCCGGAGGACGGCACGTACGGCCGAACGGGTGGAACCGGGCCGTTCGACGAGGACCTCCCGACCGCGGACGGGCCCGGCTCCGACGGGCCGCCGCTGCGGGTCCCCGGCGGCAGCCTCGCCCACCGGCCCGACTGCCCGCTGGTGGACGGGCGCGCGGACGCGGTCGCGGCGGCGCCTGGGGCCGGCCTCTCCCCCTGCCCCGTGTGCGAACCCCGCTGGCCGCGCTGAGGGCGGTGGTCATGGCCTCCCTGACGTACGAGCTCACGCTGGCCGGACTCGCGGTCGGCAGCGCCGCCGCCCTGTCGGGCATCGGGCTGATCGTCACGTACCGGGCCACGGGCGTGCTCAACCTGGCGCACGGGGCGGTCGCGATGGTCTGCGCGTACGTCCTGCGGCAACTGGTCGTCGGATGGCACTGGCCGGTGGCGGCCGCCGGAGCCGTCACGTTGCTCTTGGTCGCACCGGGGATCGGACTCGTGCTGGACCGCCTGGTGTTCCGGCCGCTGGCGGTGCGCGGCGGTGACACGGCGGCCGCGCTGGTGGCCTCCATCGGGGTGTTCGTCCTGCTGGTGGGGCTGGCCGACGTGGTGTGGGGAGCGGGGGCCCGGACGGACGCTCCGGTGCCGGTCGGCGGCGAGCCGTGGCCGCAGCTCGCCGCGGCGGTGCTGGGCGCCCTCGCGGTGGCGCTGGTGACCCGCCGCACCGGGTTCGGGCGGGTGCTGCGGGCGGTGGTGGACGACCGGGTGCTGGCCGAGCTCGGGGGCGTGGACGCCGACCGCGTCGCGGCGGCCGGCTGGGCCTTCGGCACCTTCACGGCGGGGCTCACGGGCGTGCTCCTGGCCCCGTACGTACGACTGGACCCGTACGGTCTGCCGCTGCTCGTGCTCGAAGTCGTCGCCGTCGTGGTGCTGGCCCGGCTGAAGAGCCTGCCGGTGGCGATCGGCGCCGCCCTCGCGATCGGGGTGGCCCAGTCCCAGCTGACCCGGTTCCACCCGACGGGCTGGGCCGCACCGCTGCTCGGCGCCGTCTCGGCGAACCTCTTCGCGGTGGCCCTGCTGGCCGCCACGCTCCTGGTGCCGCTGCTCCCGCCCGTGGGAAAGCCGTCGGGGCCCCACCCCCGCCCGCCCCGGTGGCCACACCCCGGCCCCCCTCCTCAAGAGAGCCCCCCGCACCCGCCCGGTCCCCGAGACCCGGGTACCCGGAACCACGGGAGTGCCGCCCCGTGGTGTGTGGGGGAGGCGCTTGACGCGGTAGGGCAGGCTGGTCCGGAGGCGGGCCCGGGCCGGAGGTGGCCGAAGACCAGGCCGAAGGCCCGAAGCCTCCGGGGTGGGCCTGCCGCAGGGCCTGCAGGCCCTACCGCGTCAAGCGCCGAGGGGACCCACACACCACGGGGCGGCCCCCGAGCAACCCCCCGAGTCGCACCACAGCGCACCCCTCGAGCCACAGCACGGGGCGCCGCCCGAGTCGCCGCGTGGTCGCTGGCCGGTGTGCTGCTGCTGTTGCCGCTGGGTTTCGGCGGTGCGGACCTGGCCGGCGCGGTGCGGGTGCCGGCGTTCGCGGTGGTGCTGCTGTCACTGGTCGTCGTGACCGGGCGGGGCGGGCAGATCTCGCTCGGCCAGGCGGCGTACGCCGGTCTGGGCGCCCTGTTCACCGCGCTGCTGGCGGCGGGGCGGTTCCCCGGCCTGCCCCCCGTCACGGGTCTGGGGGCGCTGGCGGTGGCGGTGCTGCTGGTGGCCCCGCTGGGACTGCTGACCGGGTGGCCGGCGATCCGCCGCCGGGGGCTTGCCCTGGCACTGGCGACACTGGCGTTCGGCGTGGCGGTCAGCCGGTTCGTGTTCGCGCAGCCGTACGCCACCGCCGGGCTCGAGCTCGACCGGCCGCCCGGGTTCGCCGACGACCGCGCGTACTACGCCCTGGAACTCGGCCTGCTGGCCGCGTCCCTGGTGGCGGTGGCCGTGCTGCGGCGCGGGCGGCCCGGGCGGGCACTGGCCGCGCTGCGCGACGACGAGGCGGGGGCCGCCGCGGCCGGGGTGGCGGTACCGCGCATGAAGCTGCTGGCCTTCGTGGCCGGCGCGGCGCTGGCGGCACTGGGCGGCGGGATGCTGGGTCTGGCGGTACGCGCCTTCGACCCGGAGACGTTCGACCCGGTGCGCGGACTGCTGTGGTTCGCGGCGGTGGTGGTGCTCGGCGCGGACAGCGCGGTCGGGGCGCTGATCGGGGCGGCGCTGCTGGTGGGCCTCGACGCGGGCACGCGGGGCGGGGTCCCGGCCGCGCTGATCGGCGTACTGGCCGTACTCGTCGGCCGCTTCCCGGCGGGTCTCGCGGGCCTGTTCCGAACGTCCGCCACACCCGGACCACACCCGCCACCCGAACCACCCAAGCCACCCAAGCCACCCAAGCCACCCCAACCACGCCCCGTCCCAACACCCACCCCACCCCCACCACACCCCCCGTCAGAACCACCCACCACCCCCCTCCTCAGCGCCCGCGGCCTGCACGCCCACCACGGCCCCTACCACGCCCTGCGCGGGGTCGCGCTCGACGTGCCGGCCGGGCGGATCACGGGGGTGGTGGGGGCCAACGGCGCCGGGAAGAGCACCCTCTTCGACTGCCTCGGCGGGGCCCTGCGCCCCACCGCGGGCCGGGTGCTGCTCGACGGCCGCGACATCACGCACCTGCCCCCGTACGACCGCGCCCGCCTGGGCCTGGCCCGGTCCTTCCAGCAGCTCGCCGTCTTCGACGGCCTCACGGTGGAGGACAACGTCCGGCTGGGCGCCGAGCAGGGCCACCGGCACGATCCCGGCCAGCTCGAACGCAGCCTGCGGCTGCTCCGCCTCGACGGCCCGCTCCGGTACGCCCCGGCCGCCGGCCTGTCCACCGCCACCCTGCGCCGCGTCGAGCTCGCCCGCGCCCTCGCCGGCGGCCCCCGGGTGCTGCTGCTCGACGAGCCCGCCGCCGGACTCGACGCCACCGAGGTGCGGGAACTGACGCGGGTGCTGCGGGCGCTGGCCGGAGACGGGCTGGCGGTGCTGGTCGTCGAGCACGACCCCGACGTGGTCGGCGCGCTCGCCGACACCGTGCACACCATGGCCGCGGGGGTGTTCCTTGACCGTTGAGATGGCGCTCTGCGGCGCACGGGTGCGGTACGGACCCCTCGAGGCCCTCCACGGCCTCGACCTGCCCGTCCCCGCCGCGACCGTGACGCTGCTCCTCGGCCGCAACGGCTCCGGCCGCACCACCGCCCTGCGCGCGCTGGCCGGCACCGTGCCGCTGGCGGCCGGCCGGGTCCGCTGGCGCGGGGCGGACGTGACGGGGTGGCGGGCCCACGAACGGGCCCGGCGCGGCCTGTGCTTCGTACCCGACCGGCAGGCCGTGCACGGCGGGCTGACCGTCGCCGAGAACCTCGCGCTCGCCGCCCGGGGCGCCGCTCCCGATCCCGCGCTGGACGCCTACCCGGCGCTCGCCGCGCTGCTGCCCCGCACCGCGGGCACCCTCTCGGGCGGCGAGCAGCGCATGCTCGCCGTGTGCCGCGCCCTGCTGGCCCCCCGCACCGATCCGACCACCGGCCGCCCCGCCGTGCTGTTGCTCGACGAACCGACCCAGGGAATGGCGCCCGCCACCGCCGACCGTACGTACGCCCTCCTCGCCGCCCTGGCACGGGACGGGGCGGCGGTGGTGCTGGCCGAGCAGCGGGTGCCGGCGACCCTCGCCCGGCCCGGCGTCCTCGTCCACGAACTGCGCAGGGGCGGAACGGCCTTCAGCGGAGAGGCGGCGGAACCGCGGGCGGCCGGGGAGTAGCCACGGCCCCGGGCACCGCCTCCCCCGGCGCCACCGCCTGCGGCGCCAGCAGGTCCTTCGGGACCGCCGCGCCCTTCGGCAGGGCCAGCATCCACCCGATCTCCAGCCGGCCCGGGTTCGGTCCGACCAGCTTCGCGTTGAGCCGGTACAGCGCCTGCCAGCCGCCGGCGATCCGGTACCGGCGGGCGACCCCGTACAGCGTGTCCCCGGCCCGCACGACGTGCGCGCGCCCGGCCAGCCCGTACCGCTTGGCGCACGTCGGCCAGGCCTCCCAGCCCTGCACCGCCAGCAGGTCCTCGGCCACCCTGATCTGCTGCTCCCGCGTGGCCAGGTCGGCGCGCGGTGCGAACCGCAGCCCGCCGTGCCCGGCCCACGTCGGCTGCCCGAACTGCAGCCCGCCGTAGAAGCCGTTCCCGGTGTCGGCGTGCCAGCGGCCGCTGCTCTCGCAGTCTGCCACGCAGTCCCAGGGCCACTGACCGCCCGGGCCGCAGTCGCCGGGACCGGAGCCGATGGTCCCCCGCGAGCCGACGTGGCCGACCCCCGCCGGACCGGGGGCCGGGGGCGGTGGCGCGGCGGCCGCGTCGGCCGCCCGGGACGCGGTCGGCAGCAGGGCGAGCACGGCGGCGCACAGCAGGGCCGCGGCCGGGCCGCGGGGGCCGGGTCGGGCGTGCGGCCGCTTCCGGAGGTGAGCCATCGGGCCACGCTACGCAGGCCGGTACGGCCGGCCGGACCCGCCGCGCGGACCGCTGCCCGGCCCCACCCGGTCGGCCGACCGGCGCCCCGCACCGGAACCGCGCAGCTCTGGCCACCAACTGCCCTTCATCGGACAGGAATTGCCACGAAGAGATCAGACCTCACGACCGGTTCACCCTCCTGGACGTGCGGTTCGATTCCGTTCCCCTGGACGGCGTGACCCCGGCCACCGCTCCCCCGTTGAGCCCCGGAGAGCCGGGATCCGCCCGGCCCACGCACGTCTAGCCCGAGGAGTCACCCCGTGCCGCGCATGCTCGACGTCAGCGATGACGTACGCGCCGAGATCGGCGACGAAGAAGCCGACCTGCTGCTCCGCGGCGAGTCCGCGCCCGGCAGTTACGACTGCACCTCCTGCCGGACCCCGGGGGACTCCGAGCGGGAGCGCACCAGCACGGTGCTGTTCGTCGGCGACGAGACCGCCGTCCTCGCCTTCGCCCACGCCACCTGCATCCCGTCCCAGGTCGTCACGGTCTCGGAGGAGCAGCTCCAGGGCGCCGTCCGCAGCATCACCGGCGACAGCCCCGCCGGCGAGGCGGTCGCGGTCCCGGAGAACGTGCCCGGTGGCCAGGCCGTCCTGGGCATCACCAGCGGCCTCGTCCTGATCAACGGCGAGCTGCACCCGGCGCTGGTCGTCGAGCCCACCGCCCCGATCGCCCGCCCCGGCACCACCGGCCCCGGCGACGACTTCCTGCCCCTGCTCATCGAGCAGGGCTTCGTCCCGGTCACCGACATGGGCTCGGTGCCCTCGCAACTGGCCGGCTGGTCGGTGCTCCTGGCGGCCGGCAAGCTGCACGCCGTGCTCCAGCCCGGCACCGGGGGCGGCGGCCAGGTCGCGTGGTGGCAGGCCCACCAGGCGCTGCCCGTCACCGAGGGCTGGCGCAACGAGGCCAACCGGCACCAGAAGGTGCTCGTCTACGCGGCCCCCGTGGGCTCCATCGGCCAGCAGCCGCGCGAGGACCTACTGCGCGACGCGCTCGACAAGGCGGCGGCCTCCGGCCTGCTGGTGGCCGCGATGATGCCGCTCGCCGGCACCTGACCGTCCCGGCCGGCGGCCACCCTGCCCGCCGGCACCCGACCGGTCGACCGGCGCCCACCCCGCCCGCCGGCACCCGACCGGTCCGCCGGCACCCGACCGGTCCGCCGGCACCCGACCGGTCCGCCGGCACCCGCCGGCGCGTCCGCCGCTCGCGGTCGGGGAACGAGGGCCCCGACCGCGGGTCCGGCACGTGCCGGAAGCAGCGCCGGGGGTACGCGGAGACCGTCCGCGTACCCCCGGCGCCCTGCGTTTCCCCCGACCGCGCCCGCATCCGTCGGGGCTCCGGGGTCGTTGGCACGACGTGCACTCATACGACGCTTCGCGCCCGCAGAGCTACCAGAGCCACATCCCCTCGATGCGCCCCGCGCGCGAACGGGACTTCCCCGGCGGCTCGCACACCCCGATCTACGACGCCCTGTGCTCGGAGTACCAGCGGGCCTTCCGGGCCCTGCCGGGCGACCGCACGGGCGAGGAGGACCTCGGTTTCGCCGGGTTCGGTGCCCTCACCAGCAGCGGCCTGGCCGGCTCCGCGTGGGACCCCTGGCAGTCCTGGCAGCAGGTCCCCTCGTACGCGGGCCAGGGCGGCGGCGCCTACCCGACGGGCACCGCCGGGTACGGCGCCGGCCGCCCGCACCACGCCGCGACGCACGTCCCGGCGGCCCTGCCCGCGGCGCTGCCGCCGGCCCCGCGCCGCGGCGCCTGACCGGTCGCCGCAGCGCCCGTACGCCTGCCCCCGCTCGGGCCCCTACTTCTTCTTCTGGCGCTTCTCGCGGACCCGGACCGAAATGTGGATCGGGGTGCCGTCGAAGCCGAACTCCTCGCGCAGCCGGCGCTCGATGAACCGGCGGTAGCCGGCCTCCAGGAAGCCGGAGGCGAACAGCACGAACCGCGGCGGCTTGGTGCCCGCCTGGGTGCCGAACAGGATGCGCGGCTGCTTGCCGCCGCGGACCGGGTGCGGGTGGGAGGCCACGATCTCGCCGAGGAAGGCGTTCAGCCGACCCGTCGGGACCCGGGTCTCCCAGCCCGCGAGGGCGGTCTCGATCGCCGGGACCAGCTTCTCCATGTGGCGGCCGGTCTTCGCGGAGACGTTCACCCGCGGCGCCCACGCGACCTGCTGCATCTCGGTCTCGATCTCGCGCTCGAGGTAGTAGCGGCGCTCCTCGTCGAGCCCGTCCCACTTGTTGTAGGCGATGACGATGGCGCGGCCGGCTTCGACGGCCATGGTGATGATGCGCTGGTCCTGGACGCTGATCTTCTCGGTCGTGTCGATCAGGATGACCGCGACCTCCGCCTTCTCGACGGCGGCGGCCGTGCGCAGCGAGGCGTAGTAGTCCGAGCCGGTCTGGAGGTGGACCTTCTTGCGGATGCCGGCGGTGTCGACGAACTTCCAGGTGACGCCGCCGAGCTCGATCAGCTCGTCGACCGGGTCGCGGGTGGTGCCGGCCAGCTCGTTGACGACGACCCGCTCCTCCCGCGCGACCTTGTTGAGGAGCGAGGACTTGCCGACGTTCGGGCGGCCGATGAGCGCGATGCGGCGGGGCCCGCCGATCGCGTTGCCGCCGAAGGTCTGCGCCGGCGCCTCGGGCAGCACCTCGAGGACGGCGTCCAGCATGTCGCCGGTGCCGCGGCCGTGCAGCGAGGAGACCGGGTACGGCATGCCCAGGCCGAGGGACCACAGGGCGGCCGCGTCGGCCTCGCCGCTCTGGCCGTCGACCTTGTTGGCGCACAGCACGACGGGCTTGCCGGCCCGGCGCAGCAGCCTGACGACGGCCTCGTCGGTGTCGGTGGCGCCGACCTTGGCGTCGACGACGAAGACGCACGCGTCGGCGGCCTCGATGGCGTACTCGGCCTGGGCGGCGACGGAGGCGTCGAGGCCGAGGACGTCCTGCTCCCAGCCGCCGGTGTCGACGACCTTGAAGCGGCGGCCGGCCCACTCGGCCTCGTAGGTCACGCGGTCGCGGGTGACGCCGGGCTTGTCCTCGACGACCGCCTCGCGGCGGCCGATGATGCGGTTCACCAGGGTCGACTTGCCGACGTTCGGGCGGCCGACGACGGCGAGGACGGGGAGCGGGCCGTGGCCGGCCTCCTCGATGGCGTCCTCGACGTCCTCGATGTCGAAGCCCTCTTCCGCGGCGAGCTCCATGAACTCCGCGTACTCGGCGTCGCCGAGCGCTCCGTGGTCGTGCTGGTCGTTCATGAAGTCCGTTCCTCGTCGTTCGTGGTGGTCGGTGGCACCCGCGCGCCGGGCGCGGGCCCACTACTGGTTCAGTCTCGCTGGTCCGGGCCCGCCCGGCGCCCGGTTCCGGCCGCGGCGTCCGCGGTGCGTCCGGTCAGGCGCCTGGCGTCGTCCAGATGGGCGGTCAGGTGTTCCTGGATGCGTACGGTCGCCCCGTCGAGGGCCGTACGGGTGCGGCGCCCGGTGCCGTCGCCGGCCTGGAAGGCGTCGCCGAAGACAATGTCGACCCCGCTCTTGAACGGCGGCAACCCCTTTACGAGGCGACCGCGCCGGTCGGTGCTGCCGAGTACGGCGACGGGCACGATGGGTGCGCCCGAGCGGACGGCGAAGTAGGCGAGGCCGGCCCGCAGGGAGGCGAAGTCGCCCTCGCCCCGGGTGCCCTCGGGGAAGATCCCGAGCACGCCGCCGGACTCCAGCACGCCGAGCGCGTCGGAGATGGCGGCGCGGTCGGGTCCGGTGCGGTCGACCTTGACCTGGCCGATGCGGTCGAGGAAGGCGCCCAGCGGGCCGACGAACGCTTCCTTCTTGATGAGGAAGTGCACGGGCCGGGGCGCCGTTCCCATGAGCATCGGGCCGTCGATGTTGTGCGTGTGGTTGACGGCCAGGATCACCGGTCCGGCCGCCGGCACGCGCCAGGCGCCGAGGACGCGGGGCGCCCACAGGCCGTACATGAGCCCGATCCCGATGCGCCGACCGACGGCCGCACCCCGGGGGGTGGGGCCGGTGGTGCCTACGGTCACTTGCCGGCCCGCTTCTCCTCAACGAGGGTCACGACGCACTCGATGACCTGCTCCAGGGTGAGGTCGGTGGTGTCGACCTCGACGGCGTCGTCCGCCTTCGCCAGCGGCGAGGTCTTGCGTCCCGAGTCGGCGGCGTCGCGCTTGATCAGCGCTTCCTTGGTGGCGGCGAGGTCGGCCGCCTCCTTGCCCTTGAGCTCGCCGGACCGGCGGGCGGCGCGGGCCTCGGCCGAGGCGGTGAGGAAGATCTTCAGGTCGGCGTCCGGCAGCACGGTGGTGCCGATGTCGCGGCCCTCGACGACGATGCCGCCCTCCGCCTGCGCGGCGATGGACCGCTGCAGCTCGGTGATCCGGGTCCGGACCTCCGGGACCGCGCTCACGGCGCTGACCTTGGAGGTGACGTCCTTGGTGCGGATCGGGCCGGCCACGTCGGTGCCGTCCACCGTGATGGTGGGCGCGAGCGGGTCCGTGCCCGAGACGATCGTGGGCTTGTCGGCGGCGGTGGCGATGGCCTCGGGGTCGTCGATGTCGACGCCGTGGGCGACCATCCACCAGGTGATCGCGCGGTACTGCGCGCCGGTGTCGAGGTAGCGCAGCCCGAGCTTGGCCGCGACGGCCTTGGAGGTGCTGGACTTGCCCGTGCCGGAGGGACCGTCGATGGCGACGATCACGGCGGACGAAGCGGTTTCCACGGTGTCTGGCACCTTCCTGCTTGCGCGAGCGATTCCCGGGCACACCAAAGCGCCCCTCCCCAAGGTTACCGGCCCCTCGCCCCACCCCGCCCCCACCGGTCCGCGGGCCGCCCCCGGGCGCCCGCCGGGCGGCCGGCGCCCGGCCCGGGAACGCGGGCCGGGCGGGGCGGTCACTGCTGGCGGAGGGCCCAGCCTGCCTCGCGGAGCGCGGCCGTGAGCGGCGCCACCGCCCGCGGCTCGACCATGAGCTGCACGTGCCCGGCCTGCTGCCCCGTCGCGTGCTCGATCCGCACGTCCTCGATGTTGACCCCGGCCCGCCCCGCGTCGGCGAAGATCCGCGCCAGTTCCCCCGGCTGGTCGCTGATGAGCACGGCCACGGTCTCGTACGCCGCCGGCGCCTGCCCGTGCTTGCCGGGCACCCGCACCCGCCCGGCATTGCCGCGCAGCAGCACGTCCTCGATCCCGGCGGCCCCGCCGCGCCGCTTGTCCTCGTCGGCGGACTGCAGGGCGCGCAGCGCCTGCACGGTCTCGTCGAGGTCGGCGGCGATCGCCGAGAGCACGTCCGCGACGGGCCCGGGGTTGGCGGAGAGGATCTCCACCCACATCCGCGGGTCGGAGGCCGCGATCCGGGTGACGTCGCGGATGCCCCCGCCGCACAGCCGCACCGCCGTCTCGTCGGCCGTCTCCAGCCGTGCGGCGACCATGCTCGACACCAGCTGCGGGGTGTGGGAGACGAGGGCCACCGCCCGGTCGTGGGCGTCGGCGTCCATCACCACCGGCACGGCCCGGCACAGTGCGATCAGTTCGAGCGCGAGGTTGAGCACCTCGGTGTCGGTGTCCCGGGTCGGCGTGAGCACCCACGGCCGGCCCTCGAACAGGTCCGCGGTGGCCGCCAGCGGGCCCGAGCGCTCCTTGCCCGCCATCGGGTGGGTGCCGAGGTAGGCGGTCATGTCCAGGCCCAGCGCCTCCAGCTCGCGCCGGGGACCGCCCTTGACGCTGGCCACGTCCACGTACGCGCGCGCGATCCCGCGCCCCATCGCGTCGGCCAGGGCGGCCGCCGTGTGCGCCGGGGGCACGGCGACGATCGCGAGGTCGACCGGGCCGTCGGGGGCCGCGTCGGTGCCGGCGCCGAGGGAGGCGGCCGTGCGGGCCTGCACCGGGTCGTGGTCGGCGAGGTGCACGGCGACCCCTCGGCCGGCGAGGGCGAGCGCCGCGGAGGTGCCGATCAGTCCGGTTCCGATGACGACGGCGGTTCTCACGGGGCGCTCCTTGGTCGGGGACGACAGGCTGTGGACCTTCAGCGTAATCAGCCGGTGACAGTCGTCGAACCGCCCGCCCACCTGACGAGACAGCACCCGCGCCGAGCCCGCGCAACAGAGCGCCCCGAGGGCGCGCCGGGGCACCGTGCACGGCGTGGCCGCACCCGGGCCGCGCCGTACCGCCGTACGGACGAGTCCCACCGGCAGCTGCGGTAGAACGATCCGCATGATCTTCCACGTGGTCACCCTCGCCGACTGGTCCGCCGCCCCGGACCTCCCGTACGCACCGCCGTCCCTCGACGCCCAGGGCTTCACGCACTGTTCGGCGGACCGGCCGACGGTGCTGGAGATCGCGAACCGCCACTTCCGCGACGTGCCGGGCCCCCTGCTGGCCGTGGAGATCGACGAGCGCGCGCTGACGTCGGAGGTCCGCCGCGAGGGCGGCAGCGGCGCCCGCTACCCGCACGTCCACGGCCCCCTCGACCGGGCGGCCGTGCACCGGCTGTGGGAGGTGCGCCGCGACGCCGACGGCACCGCGCGGGACCTCGTCCCGTACCCCACGGACTCCTGAGCGGAAGGGTCGGGCGCGGGACTCGTGGGGGACGGTGCTTCTCCTGAGCCCTCCGGCGCGCCAGGATGCTGCCGCTGACCGACGACTCGAGGAGATGGCCATGCTCGACAACACCCCCCGGCGCACCGTACTGGCGGCGGGCGCCGCGGCCGTGGCGACCGGTGCGCTCACCGGCTGCGGGAACGAGGACACGACGAAGAGCAAGGAAGGGGCGGCCGCCGAACCCTCGGCCTCGTCGAGCGGACCGAGCGGCGAGGCCGCCCCGAGCCCCGCGGCGAGCGGCGACCCGCTGGTGAAGACCGCCGACGTCCCGGTCGGCGGCGGCACGGTCATCAAGGACCAGAAGGTCGTCGTGACGCAGCCCAAGAAGGGCGAGTTCAAGGCCTTCAGCGCGGTCTGCACGCACCAGGGATGCCTCGTCAACAAGGTCGCGGACGGCACGATCGACTGCCCCTGCCACGGGAGCAAGTACGCGATCGCCGACGCCAAGGTCGTCGCGGGCCCGGCCCCGAAGCCGCTCCCGGAGAAGAAGATCACCGTCGCCGACGGCGAGATCCGCCTGGCCTGACCCGGCCGCGCCGTACCCCGACCCGGGCCCCCACATCCTTGGCGGTGCCTGGTGGGTCCCGTGGTGTGTGGGGGAGGCGGTTGACAGGGGTGGCAGGCTGGACCGGAGGCAGGCCCGGGCCAGGGGTGGCCGAAGGCCAGGGCGAAGCCCCTTGCCCCTGGGGTGGGCCTGCCGC
>NZ_JBIVNX010000063.1:0-37798 GCF_044753805.1 Streptomyces sp. NPDC093225 | reverse complement strand
CCAGGGCGAAGCCCCGAAGCCTCCGGGGTGGGCCTGCCGCAGGGCCTGCAGGCCATACCGGGTCAAGCGCCGAGGGGACCCACACACCACGGGACCCGCCCCCGAAGCGAGCCCACCCCCACACCGGCCCCACACTCGAGCCGGGCCGACCCTCGAACAAGCCGGGTCGACCCGTAAAACTCAGCCCGGCCACACCACACCCCACCCCACCGCACCCACCCTCAGGACGGCACCAGCGCCGGGCTGCGGGCCGGCTCGGGTGCCCGCTGCGGGGCCGCCTCCACGTCCACCTCCGCGGCCGGGGCGAGCACCGGTGCCGGCGCCGTCGCGGGCCCGGGTTCCGGACGCAGGATGCGCACCGGCTGCAGCGGGGTGGGGGTGGCCACGGCCACGGGGAGGACGAACCACACCAGCTTCCCGACATGGGTGCCCGCCGCGTTCGCCAGCGGACGCGCTCCCCACGACTCGCTGACCGCCTCCACCAGCGCGAGCCCCCGCCCGCTGGTCTCCAGCAGGTCCGAGGCGCGCACCTGGGGGAGCCGGGGGTCGGCGTCGCGCACCGAGATCGTGAGCCGGTCGAAACGCAGCTCGAGCTCGACGGTGCAGGACTTGTCGGGTCTGGCGTGGCGGTGCACGTTGCTCAGCAGCTCCGTGACGCCCAGCGCGGCCCGGTCGATGAGCGGGTCCAGCTGCCAGTAACGCAATTGCGCAGAAACGATTCTGCGCACCTGGCCTATGCGCGCGGGCAGAGCCTGGAGCTCCACCGCGCAGTGCCTGCTTCGATGACTGATCACGGCTGCGACTCCCCGAAAATACGGTCCGGAAGAAGACGAAGATCCGATCCAGCACGTGCTGACTGCTGCGAAGACGGTCCCGCGCGGGCCCGGTCGGCCGGCGCTGACGCTCGCGCCCGGCCCGGTCCGCGCGACCCGGTCCACACGGTCACCGAGGGTGCACCCTGGGTGACGTCCATCCAGCGTCACCCAGTGCGGACCGTCATGCAACTCACGGCCACCGAACCGAACCCGAACCGAACCCGAACCCGAGACCCGACCCAAGCCGAACCCGAACCCGAGACCCGACCCAAGCCGAACCCGAGACCCGAACCGAACCCGAACCCCAAGCCCCCGCCCCAAGCCCCAGGTCCGCCCGGCCCCCGCCCCCCGCCCGTCAGTCCCCTGCCGCCCGAGCCCGGTGCACGGCCTCCACCAGCCGCGCGGCCGGCATCCGTAGCCGGTAGCGCCTGCCGTCGAGCCGCGCCACCGCGGCCCCCCGACGGGCCAGCCACGAGCGGGTCGCGCTCACCGCGCCCAGCGGTGCGCTGTCGATCTCGCGGTCGCCGCTGGTGAGCAGCTGGAGCCGGCCGTCGCGGATGAGCACCTTCCCGGCCCGGGTCAGCGCCCGCGGCCACCGCTCGATCCGGACACCGGTCGCCGTGAACTCGGGTTCGGCCATGGTCGGTTTCCCCCCTTCGACGCCCCTGTGGCACCGTCCGGGTGCCCTGCGTCACAGGCAGTCTGCCCCTCATGGCCGCCCCGCACCAGGGGGCGTACCACCGCCGCGCACCTCGTGCGCCCCCAGCGCGCGCCCCCTCTCAAAGCGATCCCGATAGACCCCCAAAGTAAGCGTTTGCGCAGGTGGGAGAGGTACATTGCGAGTCGGGGGAACCGCCCGCAACAAGGAGTAAGGCTCATGAGTACGACCGGACAGTCCGGGGTCGCCGCCCCGCTCGGGACCGTGGACGTGGACCGTAGCGACGCCGACTACCGGACGTGGCTGAAGGAGGCGGTCCGCAAGGTTCAGGCCGACGCCAACCGCTCGGCGGACACCCACCTCCTGCGCTTCCCCCTGCCGGAGGAGTGGGGCATCGACCTCTACCTGAAGGACGAGTCCACCCACCCGACGGGCTCCCTCAAGCACCGCCTCGCACGCTCGCTGTTCCTGTACGCGCTCTGCAACGGCTGGATCCGCCCGGGCCGTCCGGTCATCGAGGCCTCCAGCGGCTCCACCGCGGTCTCCGAGGCGTACTTCGCCAAGCTCATCGGCGTTCCCTTCATCGCCGTCATGCCCCGCACGACCAGTGCCGAGAAGTGCCGCCTGATCGAATTCCACGGCGGGCGCTGCCACTTCGTCGACGACCCGATGAAGATGTACGAGGAGTCCGCCACGCTCGCCACCCAGACCGGCGGGCACTACATGGACCAGTTCACCTACGCGGAACGCGCCACCGACTGGCGCGGCAACAACAACATCGCCGAGTCGATGTACCAGCAGCTGCGCCTCGAGCGCTACCCCGAGCCGGCCTGGATCGTCGCGACCGCCGGCACCGGCGGCACCTCGGCCACCATCGCCCGCTACGTGCACTACATGCAGCACGACACCCGGATCTGCGTTCCGGACCCGGAGAACTCCTGCTTCTTCGACGGCTGGACCCACGACGACCCGAACGCGAGCAGCGACTGCGGTTCCCGCATCGAGGGCATCGGCCGGCCGCGCATGGAGCCGAGCTTCGTGCCCGGCGCGATAGACCGCATGATGAAGGTCCCCGACGCGGCGAGCGTCGCCGCCTGTCGGGCACTGGAACAGGCCATCGGACGCAAGGCGGGCGGTTCGACCGGAACCGGCCTCTGGAGCGCCCTGAAGATCGTCTCCGAGATGGTGGCCGAGGGTCGTACCGGCAGCGTGGTCACCCTGCTGTGCGACCCGGGGGACCGCTACCTCGACAAGTACTACTCGGACGCGTGGCTGGCCGAACAGGGCCTGGACGTCTCCCCGTACGCCAAGACCATCGAGACCCTGCTCACCGCGGGCGTCTGGCGCGAGCCGACCGACTGAGCGCCCGCGGACCACTCCGCCGACCGCCCCGGACCCGGCCTGCGCCCCCGGCGGCGGTCAGCGGGGTACCGGCCCCAGGCGGCGGTCCAGCGCCCGGATCGCGTCCCGGAACGAGCGGCCCAGCCCCGGCCGGGCCAGACCGAGGGCGGTGCGCAACGGCGCCGCCCCGGCGGCCGCGAAGGTCCACCGCACGCGTGTGCCCGAGCCGGCCGGGGCGAGCCGCCACTCCTCCAGCAGCGCGTGCAGGCCGGGTACGTTCGTCTCGTCCACCCGGTAGGCGTACCGCAGGTCGGGGTCGGCCGCCATGATCGTCTCCTGAAACCGGACCCCGCCCATCAGGCGTATCTCACGCCCCGCGCCGCCGTGCGTGGGGCGCGCCCGCGACACCGCGCGGAACCACGCGGGCCACGTCTCGACCTCCTCGGCGAGCGCGCGGTAGAGGGCCTCGGGTGCGGCCGCCGCCTCCGCCGCGAAGACCAGGCGCACGGGCGCACTGTCGATGAAGTCGAGGCCGACGGGCCTCAGTCGGCGTGTCATGTGTCCCACCCCTGTCCGTACGGCCGGATGACCCGAGCACCCTATCTGGCGGAGCGTCAGGTGTCTGTGCGCCCCCGGGACTGGGCAGTTCGGGCCGGGAACGGGATCCTTGTGGCACACCGTCAGACCGGACCGCCGCCGGACTGGAGGACCGCCCATGGTCCAGGAACCCTCCCCACCCCACGCCGCCCGGGCCCCCGTTCCCGCACCGGACCCTACGCCGTCCGTGGACTTCGCGTCATGCGTGGACCCCAGGTCGTCCGTGGACCCCGCGTCATGCGTGGACCCCACGTCGTCCGTCGACCCCACCTCACGCGTCGACCCCAACTCACACGTGGACCCCACCTCACGCGTCGACCCCGCGTCGTCCGCCGACCACGCGTCCGTGCCGCCCCCGAATCCCGTACCGTTCCCGCCCGCGCTCGAACTCCTCGTCCACGGCGTCGGCGGGGCCGATCCCGAGGACCTGCTCGGCGACCCCCGCACGGTCCGCGTCACGGGGGACGCGACGGCCGCCGTGTTCCGCCGCGCCGACGACGTGGACGCCGAGGCGCGGCCGCGGCACCCGCCCGGCGGGCCGGTCCCCGAGGCCTACGTGTGGTCCCGCCTGACGTCCGGGAACGGCGCCCGCGCCCTGTGGCTGCTGCTCCTGCCCTTCATGGTGGTCAACCTCGCCCACTGGGCCCGGCCCGCGGCCCCGCGCGGCGGGTGCGCGGTGCGCGCGTACGGCGTCCTCGTCCGGCTCGTCGCGCTCAGCCTGACCGTGCTGCTCATCGCCGCCGCCGGCGAGGTGGCCCTCGACCTGGTCGCCTGGCAGTGCGCCGGCACCGTGCACTGCGCCGCCGCCCGTTCCTGGCTCGGCTTCCTCGACCCCGAGCGGCACGGCTGGTGGTCGCAGCCCGGCCGCCGGCTCGCCCTCGCCGCCCTCGTGCCCGCGGCCCTGACCGGCCTGCTCTGGTACCTCTCGAACCGCACGTGGAGCGCGTACGAGTCCCAGCGCCCTCCGGAGTCCCAGCCCCCGGAGTCCCCGCCCCGCGCGGCGGCGGCCGGCGCGTACGCGGTGGACGGGCCTCCGGCCCTCGGTCGGCCCGGGTTCTGGTACGGCCGCCGGCTCGTGGCCCGGCTGCGGGCCGCGCACACCGCGGCCGGCCTGCTGACCGTCGCGGCCGCCGTGACCGCCGCCCCCGCCGCCCGCGACCGGGCCCCCGGCGGCAGCCCGGTGCTCGCGGCGGCCGGCCGGACGCTGGAGGTGCTGCTCGTGCTCGGCCTCGGCGTCGTCGTGGCGGTGGTGTGCCGCCGGGGCCGCGCGGAGAGCCGGGCCGACGAGCGCATCGACCGGGCCGTGGTGACCCTGCTGCCCGGCTGCGCGCTCGCCCTGCTCGTCCTCGGCCTCGGCTACGCCGCCTGGTCGCGGCCCGACTGGACCTCGCGGGGCCGGCTCTCCGGCGACCTCACCTTCGGGCTCCTGATACTGGCCCAGGGGTCGCTGGTGGTCGCCCTCGCCGTGGTGGCCCGCCGCCTGCACCGGCGTGCCCCGGACCCGCGGGCCGCCGTCCTGCACGGTCTGGGCGGCCCGGCCGTCGCCATGCTCGCCTGCGCGCTCGGCGGGGTGATGACCGGCGGCGTGGCCCAGCGCGTGGCGGACTGGCTCGACGGGGGCGCCACCCCCGGGACCGCGGGCGCACCGCTGCCCGGGCCGCCGGTGCTGCTGTCCTGGCAGGCCACCGTCCTGCCGCTCCTGCTGGTGGTCCTGCTCGTCCAGGCCGTGTGGTCCGGCGCGGGCTGGCTGCGGGCCCGGCGCCGCCGGGCCGCGGGAATCGCCGCCGAGTACCCCGGAGAGCAGCCCGACCCGGCCCGTAGCCGTGCGGTCGCCGGCACCAGGGCCGCTGCCGCGCTCACCGACTCCGCGCCCAGGTTCGTCGCCGCGATCGCCGTCTCCACCCTGCTGCTGGGCGCCGGGGCCCTCGTGATGGGCCGGCTCACCCGGGCCGTGCCCGCGGAGGCCGCCCGGGGCGCGCACCCCACCGTCGTGGCCGTCGCCGACGGCGCCCAGGCACTGGGCTCGTGGCTGATCGGTTTCGGCTTCCTGGCCTTCGTCACCTGGGGCCGGCGCGCCTACCGCGACGCGGCCGCCCGCCGGACCATCGGCATCCTGTGGGACGTGGGCACGTTCTGGCCGCGCGCCGCCCACCCGTTCGCACCGCCCTGCTACGCCGAGCGGGCCGTACCCGACCTGATCTGGCGGATGGCGACCTGGACCGGGCGCACCGGCGGCCGGCTGGTCATCTCCGGCCACTCGCAGGGCAGCGTGCTGGCCGCCGCCGCGGTGTGGCAGCTGCCGCCCGACCTGCGCGGGCGGGTCGCGCTGCTCACGTACGGATCACCGCTGCGCCGGCTGTACGGGCGCTGGTTCCCCGCGTACTTCGGGCCGGACAGCCTCGCCGCCCTGCACGCGGACGTGCACCGCTGGCGCAACCTGTGGCGGGCCACCGACCCGATCGGCGGCCCGGTCCAGGGCCCGGAGACCGCGTGGGCGACCGTCGGGACCGGTCCCGGGGCGGTGGACTCGGGCCCGTTGAAGGACCCGCTCGCGTACGGGCGCACGCCCGAACACCCGCTGCCGGCGCCCGTCCTGGGTCACTCCGACTACCAGGCCGATCCGGTCTTCGCGGCGGAGCGGGACGCCCTGCTGTCCCGGCTCGGCGGGAGCGTACCGGGCCCACGCGGCCCGGCGTCCGACGCGGCGGGCCACCCGGCCGCCCCGGGCCACCCGGCCGACCCGGGAGCCTCGGCCGGCCCGGCCGACCCGGGCACCCCGCGCGCCCCGGGCGGCACACCCACCACGGCCGACCCGGCCGCCGCGCCGCCCGTCCCGCTCACGAAGCCGACGGCAGGTCCTCCGGGAACAGCAGGGTGAGCTCGTCCGTGCCGGCCTCCAGCAGCTGCGCCACCCGCCCGGCGTGCCGCTCGACCATGGCCTCGAAGGTCTGCCGCGCGGTGCGCCCGTTGCCGAAGGCGGGCCCCTTCGGCAGCCGCGTGAAGTACGCCAGCAGGGCCTCGGCGGTCCCGTCCCCGAGCCGGTACTCGTGCTCGTCGGCCTGCTGCTCGACGATCCGCAGCAGGTCGGCGGGCGTGTAGTCGCCGAACGTGATGGTCCGTGAGAACCGGGAGGCCACGCCCGGGTTCACGGTCAGGAACCGCTCCATCTCCGCCGTGTACCCGGCGACGATCACCACGACCTCGTCCCGGTGGTCCTCCATCAGCTTCACCAACGTGTCGATGGCCTCGCGGCCGAAGTCCCGCCCGGAGTCCTCCGGCGCCAGGGCGTACGCCTCGTCGATGAACAGGACCCCGCCCCGGGCCCGGTCGAAGGCCTCCTGGGTGCGGATGGCCGTCGACCCGATGTGCTCGCCGACCAGGTCCACCCGGGACACCTCCACCAGGTGCCCGCGCTCCAGCACGCCGAGGGAGGCCAGGATCTCCCCGTACAGCCGGGCCACGGTGGTCTTGCCCGTGCCCGGCGAGCCGGTGAAGACCAGGTGCCGGCGCACCGACGCGGCCTTGAGCCCGGCCTGTTGCCGGCGCCGGCCGACCTCGATCATGTCGGTCAGCGCCCGCACCTCGCGCTTGACGCTGTCCAGCCCGACCAGTGCGTCGAGCGCGCCCAGCACCTCGTCCGAGCGGCGCCCCGGCTCCTCCGGGCCCTGCCGGGGCGCGGGCACGGACACCCCCGTGCCGGAGCCGGAGCTGGTGCCGACGGCTGCCGCGGGCGTCCCGGCGCTCGCGGACGGGGCCCGTTCGGCGGTCGCGGTCAGCTGCCCGGCCGACGCCGCCGGCGGGGTGACCGGCACGGTGTCGGCGGCCCGGTGGACCGCGCTCTCGTCGCTGGTGCAGCCCTCCACCAGGGGACCGTCCTCGGAGAACTCGTACCCGCCGCGCGCGCACCGCTCGGTGTGGCAGCGGGTCAGCGTGGTCCGGCAGCCGTCGATGACGTGGAAGCCGAAGCCGCCGCTGCCGGTGACCCGGCAGCCGTCGAAGGTGCCCCGACCGCCCGCGGACACGTAGAAACCGGCCTCGGCGGCCGAGGTGACGGCGCAGCGCTGCACGGTGGGATCGGCGCCCTTGGTGACGATCACGCCGGTCTGCACCGTGTCGACGGTGCAGTTGGCGAGCACGCCGCCACTGCCGTGGTCACGGAACCAGGCCCCCGTGGTGGCCTCCCGGATCCGGCAGTCGTCCAGCTGCGCGGTGGCGCCGTCGCTCACCGAGACGGCCGTGTTGCGCACCTG
This sequence comes from Streptomyces sp. NPDC093225, assembly GCF_044753805.1. Lineage (NCBI taxonomy): Bacteria > Bacillati > Actinomycetota > Actinomycetes > Kitasatosporales > Streptomycetaceae > Streptomyces > Streptomyces sp. NPDC093225. The sequence continues at coordinate 30,137 of NZ_JBIVNX010000063.1, read as the reverse complement.
CGTCAGGTCGCTGTCCACCACGTCCGCGCGTGAGCCCCGGTCCAGGACGAACACGGCGTCCGGTACGTCGTGCACCCGGCAGGAGTCGAGCGAGGCGGTGGCGCCGTCGCTGATCCACACCGCCGGGTAGTCGCCCGTGCTGTCGTGGATCTCGCAGCCGTCGGCGTCCACGCGGGTGCCCGGGTCCCACACCGACAGGCCGTTGCGGCCGAACCGGCGCACGGTGGTGCGGCTGAGCGTGAGGACCGAGCGCGAGCGCAGGTCGACGGCGTTCTCCGGGATGTCGTGGATGTCGCAGCCGGACAGCGCCAGGACGGCGTCGGTGTCCAGGGTGACGCCGTCCGCGGCCGTGCGGTGCACCGCGCAGTCCGTCAGCCGGGCCACCGCCCGCGCGGCCACCTGGACGCCGGTGCCCCGGATCTCGTACACCTCGCACCCCAGCGCCTCCAGGCCCGAGCCCTCGCCGGTGACGCTCAGCCCCGCGCCCGAGGAGTGGTGCACCCGGCAGCGCTCCAGTCGCGGGTGGGCGCCGCCGCGCACGGCGATGCCCGCCTGGCCCGCGCCGGTGACCTCGCAGTCCTCGAACACCCCGCCGCCGCCGTCGAGTACGGCGATCCCGATCCCGGCCGGGTTGTCGACCGTGCAGCGGCGCACCACGGGCCGACCGGCGCCGCGCACCTCGATGCCGGCCGCGGACCGGGTGACCACGCGCAGGTCCGACAGCTCGGGGGAGCCCTCCTCGACCAGCAGCGCGGGGGCAGCGGTGTCCTGCCCCTCCAGGCGCAGGTCCTGGACCACGGCGGAGGCGCGCACGGTGAGCGCGACCCCGTCGGCCGGAGCGATGCGGACGGCGCCGGGGGAGCCCTCGGGGCCGCGCAGGGTGACGGCGTGACGGAGCACCAGGTTCTCGCGGTAGGTGCCCGGGGCGATGGAGAGCACGTCCCCGTCGCCGGCGGCGGCCAGGGCCGCGGCCAGTGTGGGGTACTCGCCGGTGCGGCGGCGCCACCGCGAGGTGCCGCCGTGTGTGACCTGGACCGTGCCCTGTGCCATGGTGCTGCGCTGCCCCCACCCTCGTACCGATGCTCGTGCGCGTCCGCCGGAACGGGCCGCCGGACGGCCGGGCGGGCGGTGCGACCCGGACCGGCCGGTCCACCGTAGCGCGCGCCGGCCACGGCGGTTGACAGCCCGGTCACCCGGTCGGGTCCGGTCGCGACCGGAGCGGACCGGTCAGCTGCCGGCGCCCGTGCGCCCCCAGTCGGGGCCGACCGACGCCCAGGCGCGGTCCAGTTGTGCGTACCGCCGGTGCGTGAGCCTGCGCAGCACCAGCCGCCGCAGCGTCTCGGCGAGCGCCGCGACGACGGCCGCGGCCGCGATCCCGGCCAACGCCGCGTGCGCCACCGCCGTGCCGGAGTCGAGCGGCCGGGGCACGATCCGGCCGTGGCCGTCCGTCCACAACGGCACGTCCTGGCCCGTCCTGAGGGGTTCGGCCCGCTCGCCGGCGGCCAGCGTGCCGCTGTGCCGGGTGCCGTCGGGCGCGGTCCAGGCCGCCAGCACCTGCGCCGGGGCGGGGGACTGGCGCCGGGCGGCCACGTCGGTGGCGGCGGCGCCGGGCGGCGGGGCGGCGAGCGGGCGCACCACCACCGCGTGCACCATGACGCGGTCCGCCGCCTGCTCGCGTACGGCCGCCTGGAGCGTGCGGTCCACGCGCAGACCGGCCAGGGCGCCGGCGGCGGGGGCCAGCAGCACGAGGCACGCCAGGGCGGCCAACGCCACCCACGCCTCGACCAGATCGGTCCGGCGGCAGAGCGGATTGCGCCGCCAACGCCAGACGCCCGTCACGGTACGCACGATCGGCACCCCCTTCGCGCTCCGTCCCAGCCTCCCCCACGGTCGGCGGCGGCGCATCCGGGACGGGGGACGCGCACGCCGACGGCACAACGAACGCGGCCGCCACCCGGTTCCCGTTCGTCGCAGCCGGTTTCCGCACCGTCGCACTCGGTTGTCCTGCCCCCGGCTCGCGCGGGCCACGGGCGGGACTCGAGCGGGCGACGGACCGGGCCCGGGCGGGTCGTCAGTGGGACCGTGGCGGCCCACGGGCGGCGGCCGCGCGGTGCTACGCGAGGACCCGTACCTCGTCGCCCGTCCGGATCGTCCCCAGGGTGACCGGCACCAGGAGCTGGCCGAAGATCAGCTGGCCGCCCTGCCGGCGGTGCCGGGCCAGGGAGCGCAGCGGCTCCTTGCCGCGCTCGGCGGTCTCCTGGTCCGTGGTGGTGACCACGCAGCGGCCGCAGCTGCGGGCCACCCGGAACTCGACCCCGCCGATCGCGAGCCGCCGCCACCCGTCCTCGGCCCAGGGGGTCGCGCCCGCGACGACGACGTTCGGCCGGAAGCGGTTCATCGGCAGCGGGCCCTCGGCCGCCCGGTCACCCTGCGCGACGAGCGCGTTGAGGGCGTCCAGCGAGGCGAGGGTGGCGACGAGCAGCGGGTACCCGTCGGCGAGGCTGACCGTCTCGCCCGGCAGGGCGAACTCGGGGTCCACCGGGCGCCGGTGCTCCGGCTCGTCGAGGTGCACCAGGCGTGCCGGTACGCCGAGGTAGGCGCTGAACCAGGCATGCGCCGCGGGGTCCGCGAGCCGCCCCTCCACCTTCTTCCCGAAGATGAGGAAGGGCACGACCTCGCCCGCCGCGGGCACCTCGACCGTCAGCCCCCCGAGCCCCGGACCCGCCAGGGCCACCGCGCCGCCCCCCAGCGGCCGTGCGGTGGCCAACGCCAGCCGGGGCTGCTCGCGTTGCGTGATGACCTTCGAGTCCGCGCCGAGCACCGCCCACCGGCGGTCCGCCGCCAGCCCCCAGGGCTCGACGGCCGCCTCCTGCAGGTCGACGCCCGTCAGGGACTTGACGGGGTGGACGTGGAGCGACTGCACACGCATGTTCGACATGAGGGCATCCTGCCAGGTGGTCAAGCCCGGCCGGATGCCCTCGAGTCGTACGACGTGTACCCCGTGCTGCCCGCGTGGATCAGTAGCCGCGTCCCTGGTAGGGGCGGCCGTACGGGTCCTCGTACCCGCCGGGTGCGGCGGGGGCGGGAGCCGCCATCGGGCGCGGGGCCGCCGGGCGCATCGCCTCGTACCCGGTGGTCGCCACCGGGCGGGGCGGCTGCTGCGGCGCGTACCCGCGCGGGGCGGGCTGCTGCTGCGGGATGTACGGCGCGGGCGCCTGCTGCAGCGGTACCGGCTGCGGGGCCGGCTGCTGGTACGGGTAGCCGTATCCGCCGGTGGCGTTGGCGGCCGCGCCCTGGTACGCCGGGACCGGCGCGGCGGGCAGCGCCGGCAGGGCGGCGGGGAGGGCGGGCAGGTTGCTCACCGGAGCGCTGGTCGGGTACCCGCCGCTCGTGGGCTCGTACATGGCGGGAACCCGGATCGGTGCGATCTGGGGAGTGCCCCGCTCGGCGACGAGAGAGTCGTAGATGGGGGTGTCCGTGAAGGACGGCGCGGAGTAGTAACCGCCGCCGTAAGAGGCGCGGGGGGACGTCATGGACATAAGTTAAGCCCACTGGTTCACCCGGTCTATAGCCCGGCTGCGGGAACACCCCCCTGACCTGCAAATTCGCAGGTCAGTGGCGCTCTGTTCGCTTGACGCACGCGTGTACGTTTCGCCCCCATGCATCCCTTCTTGCTCCTACTCGTACCCGTGGGTAGGGGGTCTGGTGTGACGCCTTGTCAAGTCCGTGTCGCCGACCGTGACCTTGTATGACGGGGCGTCGGATCCTGGTCTTCACCGGTTGTTTACCGTCCCGGAACCGGAACGAGAGCCGGAACGAGAGCCAGAAGCGGAATCGCCGTCCCGGCCGGAAGCGGAACCGGGATCCGGGCCCGAAGCGGAACCGGAGCCGGAGGGGCCCGGCCCGCCGGTCAGGCATCGCTCGGCCGCGGGTACGTGCGCCCCTTCCAGGCGGCGCCGCGCCCCCGGTGGTGCTGCACCGCCGAGTCCACCGTCATCAGCAGGTAGAGCAGGGCGGTCAGCGGCAGCAGCGGCGCGAGCGCCGCGGGCTGCCGGTAGTAGCGCAGCACCGGCAGGTAGGTCCCGGCCATCACCAGCCACGCCAGCCCGCCCGTGGCGGCCAGGGCCGGCCGGCCGCCGGCCAGCCCCGCGGCCAGCGCGGCCGGGGGCACGAGGTACACCAGCGCCAGGCCCGCGACCGTGCCGACCAGGAGGGCCGGGCTGTGCCGGAGTTGGGCGTACGCACTGCGCGAGACCATCCGCCACAGATCGCTCAGGGCGGGGTACGGCCGGACGCTGTCCACCCGCTCGGCCAGCCCCAGCCAGATCCGGCCACCGGACCTCTTGACCGCGCGGGCGAGGGAGACGTCGTCGATGACGGCCTGCCGGATCGAGTCCGGTACGCCCGCCCGTACCGCGGCCTCCGTGCGCAGCAGTACGCAGCCGCCGGCCGCGGCGGCGGTCCGGGCGTCCGGCCGGTTGACCCACCGGAAGGGGTAGAGCTGCGCGAAGAAGTAGACGAAGGCCGGGACGACCAGCCGCTCCCACGGCCCGGCCGTGCGCAGCCGTGCCATCTGCGAGACCAGGTCGAGCCCCGCGGTCTCGGCCGCCGACACCAGCTCGCGCAGGCTGCCGGCCTCGTGCGCGATGTCGGCATCGGTCAGCAGCAGGTACGCCGGCTCGCCGTGCGGGCCGGAACGGGCGAGGGCGATCCCGTGGCGCAGCGCCCAGAGCTTGCCCGTCCAGCCGGGCGCCGGCTCGCCGGGGGAGCTGACGGTCAGGGGCAGGCCGGGGTGCTCGGCGGCGAGGCGGCGCGCCAGCTCGCCGGTGCCGTCGCGGCTGCCGTCGTCGACGAGGTAGACCTCGGCCTCGCCGGGGTAGCACTGGGCGAGCAGCGAGGGCAGGCTGCGGGGCAGCACCTCGGCCTCGTCGCGGGCCGGTACGACGATCGCGACGGACGGCCAGGCCGCCGGCTCGCGGCGCGGTGGCAGCCGGACGTCGGTCCGCCAGAACATGCCCTGGCCCAGCAGCAGCCACGACCAGGCGGCCAGCGAACCGAGGGCGGTCACCATCAGGACGGTGGGGGCGCTCACCCCCCGCAGTGTGCCGGAACCCGCCGTCCCCGGCCGCCCCGACAGGCCAAGCCGTCCCCGCCGCGCGCGGATCGGCACGCAGTGCCGCGCGGGGTACGCGCCCGCGCGCCGTGGGACCGGCGGGGCGGCTCCGCGGGCGCGCGCAGGGCGAGCTGGCGGGGACATGCCGGGAGCGTCGATTAAAGTGACCGGGTGAAGATCGCGCTCATGGACTCCGGAATCGGCCTGCTGGCGGCGGCCGCCGCGGTGCGTCGGCTGCGGCCGGACGCCGATCTGGTCCTCTCCTCCGACCCCGACGGCATGCCCTGGGGGCCGCGCACCACCGAGTCGCTGACGGACCGGGCCCTGATGGTGGCCCGGGCGGCCGCCGAGCTGGGCCCCGACGCGCTCATCGTGGCCTGCAACACCGCCACCGTGCACGCCCTCGACGCCCTCCGCGCCGCCATGGAACCCGGCATCCCGGTCATCGGCACCGTCCCGGCGATCAAGCCGGCCGCCGCGCGCGGCGGCAAGGTCGCGATCTGGGCCACCCCCGGCACCACCGGCAGCCCGTACCAGCGCGGCCTGATCCGCTCCTTCGCCGAGGGGGTCGACGTCACCGAGGTGCCGTGCCCGGGCCTCGCGGACGCGGTGCAGTGGGCCGACCCCGACGCCGTGGCCCGTACGGTCGCCGCGGCGGCCGCGCTCACGCCGCCGGACGTCACGGACGTCGTGCTCGGCTGCACCCACTACGAGCTGGTCGAGGACCCGATCCGGGCCGCCCTCGCCGAGCGCACCGGCGGCGCGGCGCTGACCTACCACGGCTCGGCCGACGCGGTCGCGGCCCAGGCGCTCCGCCGCATCGGCGCGGGCCCGGCCCCCGCCGCCGACCCGACGGGAACGCTCACGGTGCTCCTCACCACCCGCCCCTCCGCGCTCCCCGCGGAAGCCCTCACCTACGCCGAGGGCCGCCTCCTCGACGCCGCCACCCCCGCCCTCCCCCTCCCCGCCGAGGCCCCCGCGGCCCGCTGAACCCCCTGCGCCCGTTCGACGGCCCGGGTTCCAGCGATGCCCTGTGGCCCTGCCTCGGCCCGGCGGGTCAGGTGAGGGCGTTGATGATGCGGCGGCTGACCTCGTGTTCCGCGAAGTCGCGCAGGTGGGTGAGGAAGATCCAGACGTGGCCGTCCGGGTCGCGGAGGATCGCGGTGCGGTCGCCATGGAACTGGTCGGCGGGCTCCTGCAGCACCTCGGCCCCGGCCGCCGCCGCCCGTTCCGTCAGCGCGTCCACGTCCGGGACCCACACGTGCACCGCCACGCTCGCCCCGCCGAGTGCCGCCGGCGCCGCGAAGGGCCCGGTCGCGTCGCCGACCATCACCACCGACTCCGCTATGCGGACCTCCGCGTGCAGGATCCCGCCCTCGGGGGTCTCGATCCGGAACTCCTCCCGCGCCCCGAAGGCCCGTGTGTAGAAGTCGATCGCGGCGGCCCCCTCGGCGACCATGACGTGCGGCACGGCCGCGTTGCGGTACCGGGCCGGGACGACCTGGCGGGCGTCCACCCTGCCCGGTGCCCCGTCGTTCACCGGGCCGTTCGTCGTGGTCGTCCTCGTCCTCGCCATCCTGGGCTCCTTCGGCTCTCGGCACTCGGCCGTCGACTGCCGGCCCCGCGCCGGCACTGCGCCGCGTGGCCCCGGCCGGGGCCCGGAGACGCCGCCGGGGGCACCCGGTACGGCGAACGTAGGATCTCAACCGCGCTTGAGGTCAAGGGCCCCGGGTAGCCGCTCGAAAGGACGCGCAAGCGCTGCCTCCCTTCCCAGTGCGTGAGTAGGCTGCCACCCATGAGGGACCTCCCCACCGGGCCGGTCTGGACCGGCCGCGCCACCAACCGTGCGCAATGGCTGCTCGCCGCCGCGGGCATGGCCTTCCTCGCGCTCGGCGTCGGGCTGGCCGTGGAATCCGCCTGGTCCGGCGGGCTCGTCCCGCTCGTCATGGCCGTCGTCGGCTGCGTCGCGGCCGGGCTGCTGATCATCTACGGCACGCTGGCCTTCGTCCACGTCGCCGTCACCGTGGACGACGACGGGCTGGAGGTCCGCTGCGGGCACATCGGCGTGCCGCGGCGCCGGTTCCGGCTGGCGGACATCGCCTCGGCCGAGTTCGTCCCCCGCGTCACCCCCCGCCAGTGGGGCGGCTGGGGCTACCGCTGGCGGCCCGAGAAGGGCACCGCGGTGGTCGTACGGCGCGGCGAGGCGGTCGTACTGCGCTTCGGCGACGGCCGGCTGTTCACCGTGACCGTCGACGACGCCGAGACCGCGGTACGCGTCATCCGCTCGCGCCTGGCCCACCCGGCCCCGCCCTCCCCGGTCTGACCCCGAGCCCGCCTCCGCGCGGACCGCGGTCCGGGTCCCGATCCGGAACCGCCGCCACCGGCCCCGCCGTACCTCTCCCAGGTGCCCGTCGTACACTCCGCCAATGAGCAGCGCCACCCGCACGACCGCCACCGAGCCGTCCGCCCCCGCGCCCGTCCGGGCGCGCCGAGGCGCCGCCCGGCTGATCGATCCCGGGCTGGCCGCGGCCGCCGGCGTCCTCCTGTACCTGAGCTTCCCGCCCCGCCCCCTGTGGTGGCTCGCCCTGCCCGCTTTCGCGCTGCTCGGCCACGTCCTCTACCGTCGCCGTCCGCGCGCCGCCTTCGGACTCGGCCTGCTGGCCGGCCTGGGCTTCATGCTGCCGCTGCTCGTGTGGACCGGCGAGGAGGTCGGCCCGGTGCCGTGGCTGGCCCTCGCCACCGCAGAGGCGCTGCTCATCGCCCTCGGCTGCCTCGGCGTCGCGCTCACCACCCGCGTCCCGCTGTGGCCGGTCTGGGGCGCCGCCGTGTGGGTCGCCGCCGAGGCCGTCCGGGCCCGCGCCCCGTTCGGCGGCTTCCCCTGGGGCAAGATCGCCTTCGGCCAGGCCGACGGCGTCTTCCTGCCCCTGGCCGCGGTCGGCGGCACCCCGCTGCTGAGCTTCGCCGTCGTGCTGTGCGGCTTCGGCCTGTACGCCGTACTGCGCCAGCTCCGTGAGGGGCGGCGGCGGCCGCTGGTCGCCGCGCTCACCGTGCTCGTACCGGTCGCCGGTGCCCTGGCCGCCCGTCCGCTCGTCGACGACGGCCCGGAGGACGGCACCGCCACCGCCGCCGTGATCCAGGGCAACGTGCCGCGCGCCGGCTTCGACTTCAACGCCCAGCGCCGGGCCGTCCTCGACAACCACGCCAAGCGAACCGTCCAGCTCGCGAACGACGTCCGGGCCGGCCGCGTCCCCAAGCCCGACTTCGTCGTCTGGCCGGAGAACTCCTCCGACCTGGACCCGTACGCCGAGGCCGACGCGTACGCCGTGATCGACAACGCGGTGAAGGCCATCGGCGTCCCCGTCTCCATCGGCTCGGTCGTCGCCCCCACCACCGGTCCGCTGCGCAACACGCAGATCCTGTGGGACCCCCGGCGCGGACCGGTCGCCACCTACGACAAGCGGCACATCCAGCCCTTCGGCGAGTACATTCCGATGCGGTCCGTGGCGCGCGTCTTCAGCTCGGACGTGGACCGGGTGCGCCGCGACTTCGGTCCCGGCAAGGTGCCCGGCGTCTTCACCATGTCCGGCACCCGCGTCGGGCTCGTCACCTGCTACGAGGCGGCCTTCGACGACGCCGTGCGCGACACCGTCCGGGCCGGCGCCCAGGTGATCTCCGTCCCCAGCAACAACGCCACGTTCGGCCGCAGCGAGATGACCTACCAGCAGCTGGCGATGTCCCGCGTGCGGGCCGTCGAGCACAGTCGCTCGGTGCTGGTGCCCGTCACCAGCGGTGTGAGCGCCGTGATCCGACCCGACGGCGAGATCGTGCGGCAGACGAAGATGTTCACCCCGGACGCGCTGGTCGAGACGATCCCGCTGCGGTCGTCGGTCACCCCGGCCACGCGGCTGGGCGCCTGGCCGGAGTACGCGCTGATCGCCCTGGCGGCCGTCGGGCTCGGCTGGAGCGCCGCGTTCACCGCCCGGGCCCGCCGCCGGACGCCCTGACCCGGTCCGTCACGCACCGTCCCGAACCCCCTAGGGTCGTGCCATGAGCACCCCTGAGTTCATCCGCCGCATCCGGGCGACCGCCGGCCACCAGCTGCTGTTCCTGCCCGGCGTGACCGCCGTGGTGTTCGACGGCGAGGGGCGGGTGCTGCTCGGGCGGCGCGCCGACACCGGCGGCTGGTCCGTCATCGGCGGCATCGCCGAACCGGGGGAGCAGCCCGCCGAGACGGCGGTGCGCGAGGTGTACGAGGAGACGGCCGTGCGCTGCGTCGTCGAGCGCGTCGTCCTCGTCCAGTGCCTCCAGCCGGTCACGTACGCCAACGGTGACGAGTGCCAGTACATGGACATCACCTTCCGCTGCCGGGCGGTGGGCGGCGAGGCCCGGGTGAACGACGCGGAGTCGCTCGACGTGGCCTGGTTCGCCGTGGACGCGCTCCCGCCCCTGGAGCCGTTCGCGCTGGACCGCATCCGGCAGGCGCTGAAGGACGAGCCCACCTGGTTCGAGCCCGCGGGCCCCTGAGGCGGGACCGGCCGGCCGGCGGTCAGCCCCCCGAAACCGCCGCCTCGCGGTACAGGTCCCGCGCCCGCTCGCCCAGCACCGCGCTGTACGACACCTCCGGCACGGTGCCGCCGCCCTCGTACCCGCCCAGCACGCCGACCAGCCGGCCCGTGGTCGTCAGCCACGGACTGCCGCTGGTGCCGCCGCTGTAGTCGGGGCACTCGATGCGCCGCTGCGTGGCGCTGAACAGGGAGGTCTCGTTGGTGCACAGCAGCGGGGCCTCGGCCGTGCTCGGGTAGCCCACGACCGTGACGTCCACGTCGTCCGGCTGGTCCGGGGCCACCGTGAAACCGCCGAGCACGTCCTCGATCTGCTCCCCGTCGAGCGGGGCCACGGTCGCGAACGCCACGTCCGCGTCAGGGTCCTCGTCCGCCGTCCAACCGGGGTCCACGTACGTGCCGGTCAGCCGCCACACCCCGTACGGTGCGTCACCGTCCCGGTAACCGGGGGCGAACACGGCCTGCCCCGCGTTCTGGGCCAGGCAGTGCGCCGCGGTGGCGATCAGGTTCCGGTCGTCGCTGCGCACCACCGACGCGGTGCAGTAGTGGCCGCCGTCCAGGCCGCCCGCGAACAGCGCGCCCACCCGGTCGCTCTCGTCCGACTCGCGCGCCAGCACGGTCTCGCCCGGGGGGAGGTGGGCGCCGTTCGCGGGCGTGACCGTGCCGAGCAGGGCGACGAGCGGCGTCATCGCGATCAGCACGCGCGCACCGGTCCGTGCGCGCCGGGCCTGTCGGAGGAGCATGCGGTGGATCATGCCTTGAGCCTGGCCCGGAAAGCTATGAACGGAGGCTCCTGTTCCTTGAGAATCTCCTGTGAATCCGGCCCGTGAACGGATCGCATGCGGACATTCCGCATGGAAGCCGCTGCCCCCGTACGTCTATCGACGCGGCGGAGGGTTCCGCGGCCCCGCTTGTGCAACCTGGCGGGCGAACGGCCCGGCACCCCGCCCCTAGCCTCACCGCAGGAGCACGAACGAGGGGCGGTACCGGTGAACTGGCTGATCCACGACTACCGGGAGAGCGATCTCGCCGCGGTGGTCCACCTCATCGACACCACGGCCGAGCTGGGCCAGGAGTCCGTCTTCTCGCTGGCCGAGTGCATCGGGGCGCTGACCGACCGGCAGCCCGCCGTCGTCGCCGTCCACCAGGGCGTGCCCATCGGCGCGGCGCTGGCCTGCGTGGCCGGCGAGCGCGCCTGGGTGATGCGGATCGCCATCAACTCGGGCTGGCGCGGTCGGGGCCTGGCCAGCGCCCTGCTGGTGGAGCTGGAGCGGCGGCTGATCGCCGCGCGGGTGAGCCGGATCGCGTACGTGCTGCCCGAGGAGGACCTGCTCGGCGAGGGGCTGCTCAACGCGGGCTACACCCGTCAGCCCGCGGTCGCCTACTTCGAGAAGACCGAACCGCTGCACGGGCCGGCGGCCGGGCTCCTCGACGACCTCGGCGGCCGCTTCCTGCCCAATGACCTGTGGGGCAGGGTCGCCGGGATGGAGAAGGAGAAGGACCTCATCGAGCGGCGGGTCGTCCTGCCGCTCGCCGAGCCCGAGCGGGCCGCGCAGCACGGCGTGCGGCCGCCGCGGGCGATCACCCTCTTCGGTCCGCCCGGCACCGGCAAGACCACCTTCGCCCGGGCCGTCGCCTCCCGCCTGGGCTGGCCGTTCGTCGAGATCTTCCCCTCCCGGCTGGCCGACGAGGGCAACCTGGCCGCCGCCCTGCGGGACGCCTTCGCCCGGGTCGCCGAGCTGGAGCGGGTCCTGCTCTTCATCGACGAGGTCGAGGAGATCGCGCCGGTGCGCAGCGAGCCGGCGCAGCCCGGCGGCATGCACGGGGTGACCAACGAGCTGCTCAAGCTGATCCCCGGCTTCCGCGAGGGCGACGAGCGGCTGCTGGTGTGCGCCACGAACTCCATCCGGTCGCTCGACCCGGCGTTCCTGCGCCCCGGGCGGTTCGACTACCTGATCCCGATCGGCACGCCGGACGCGGGTGCACGGGCGGCGATCTGGTCGCGGTACACGGCCGGGCGGCCCGACGTGGACGTGGCGGCGCTGGTGGCGGAGACGGAGCTGTTCACGCCCGCGGACATCGAACACGCGGCGCGGATGGCGGCGCAGGTGTCGTTCGAGCGGGACCTGGAGGCCGTGGGCGGCCGGCCGGCCTCGCCGCTGCCGCCGGGGGCGACGACGGCGGACTACCTGGCGGCGGTGGCGCAGTGCCGGCCCACGGTGACGCCCGCGATGACGGGCGAGTTCGAGGCGGACATCACGGCGCACGCGCGGGTGTGATCCGTACCGGCCGTACGGGCGTGAGCGCCTGCATGCCGCACGGTCGTGAGCGCGTCCGAGCGCGTACCTGCTCCACGGGCCGTGCGCGTCGCGGGGAGTCGCCACCGCCCCGCGCCCGCTGCCGCGGAGGAGGCCCGTACGCGGCGGGCGCGGGGGCGGTGGACCGGGGCCTGTCCTTCGGTTCGAGCCGGGTGTCGCGGACCCGGCCCGATCCGAAGGACAGGCCCCGTGGTGCGCGGCGGCCCGCAGCACTCCCCAAAGCGCCACGGGCCTTCCGCGCGGATGCGGCATCCGTGCGGAACGGCCGCGTTCCGGTTGGGGTGTGTCGCCGGCTGGAACGCGGCCCGCAGGGTGCCCCGCCACGGGCCCCTCGCCGGCCGGCCGCCGGGGGAGGGGGTCAGTTCCCGTGCCGTTTCCGAGTCAATCAGCGGGGGCCCGCCCGGGGCCTCGGCCGTACGGGCAGAACGGCCGGGTCCGCCACTGGCCGTCCGGCCGGTGCCCGACCTGGCCGAAAGGTGGAGACGGGACCGAAAGGCGGACCCGGCCGGGAGCCCGGGACTGCCCCGAGGGGCGGGCCCGGCCGGCGTGGGCACCGTGTCGGCGGGCTGTCGGTGGGCCGCGCTACCGTCGGCGGTACGGGAACGCCACAGCGGATCCCGGTCGGATCCACGGAATCGACGGGATCGACGGGATCGACGGAGGGGATCGCGATGGAGTTCATCGTCTTCATGACGCTGCCGGGCCTGGCCCTGCTGCTCACCGCGATGGCCTTCCTCGACGTGGCGCTGGTCCGGGCCGGCCGGGCCGGACTGCTGCCGTGGCGGTGGAACGGGCGGCAGGGCCAGGTCGCCTCGACCGGGTTCGAACAGTTGCACGCGAGCTTCTCGCCGGGCAAGCAGAACGAGCTGAAGGAGCGCCAGAGCGCCCTGGTGATGCGCGACGACGAGGAGGACGGCGCCCCGCCGCGCAGCCGCGTCGACCTCGACGGCGGCACCGCCGTCATACGCCGGCCCCGCGGCTGATCCGGGCGCCCGCCCCCCGCTGATCGGTCCAGCCCTACGCCGCAGGCCCGCCTCCGGCGCCGGCCTCAGTCGGCGAGTGCCGCGTCGAGCATGCGGCGGGCGACCGCGCGCAGTTCGGCCGGGTCGGGGGCCGGTCGGGAGCGGGCCGTGGCCCCGGCGAGGCGGTCGTACAGCAGTCCGTCCGCCCAGGCGACCAGCAGCTCGGCCGCCTCGCGCGGCCGGGGGGACCCGAGCGCGGCGAGCAGGTCGGCCGTCTGTCGGCGCGCGCCCGCGCCCGCCTGGTGCAGTTCCGCGTCCAGCTCCGGGTTGCGCGCGGCCTCCAGGCTCAGTTCGTAGCGCGCCAGTTGGCGCTCGCGGCCCGTAGTGAGCCAGTGCAACAGCAGCGCGGCGAGCATGCCGGCGACCGCGTCCCGGTCGGGTGCCCCCGGACCGGCGCCGTCGAGCGCCCCGTCCCGACCGACGTCCTCGTAGTCCGCCGTGTCGAGTTCGGCCAGCCGGTGGTAGCAGGCGCCGATCAGGGCCGTCCGGGTGCGGAAGTAGTACGACGTGCTGCCCGCGGGCAGCCCCGCCGCGGCGTCGACCGCCCGGTGCGTGAGCCCGCGCAGCCCCGCGGTGGCGACGGTGGCGATCGCGGTGTCGGCGATGAGCGTGCGGCGGTCGGGCGCCCGCCCGCCCCCGGGAGCCCGGGCGGTGCGCGGTCGGGCGGTGGCGGTCGGGTCGGAGCGGTCTGGGCTGGACATGGCTTCACTCTACAGCTGTAGAGTGAAGCGCGTCCCTCTACGGATGTAGAGGACGACACGTCCGCCGGCGCGGACGGCAACGCGCGACACGAGGAGGAAACGGTCATGTCCGAGAACGGACGCGAGCGGCACGCACTCATAGCGGGAGCCGGCATCGGCGGGCTCGCGGTCGCGGCGGCCCTGCACCGGCGCGGCTGGCGCGTCACCGTCTGCGAGCGCGCCGCCGAGCTGCCGCTCACCGGCGCCGGGATCGTCCTCGCCCCCAACGCCCTGCGCGCGCTCGACGCGATCGGCCTCGGCGACACGGCCTGGGCCGGCGAGGCCCTGCCGGCGGCGATGGGCCTGCGCCGCCCCGACGGCACCTGGCTGCGCCACGCCGACACCGCCGCCATGGTGGCCCGGTACGGCCGCGCCCCGCTCGCCGTGCACCGGCCCGCCCTCGCCCGGGCCCTCGCCGCCGCCGTACCGGCGGGTTCCCTCCGTTTCGGCACGGCCGTGACGGACGTCGACCGCCCGGACTCCGACCGGCCGGTGGTGCGCACCACCACCGGAGTCGTGGCCGCGGACCTGGTGGTGGCCGCCGACGGCATCAACAGCGCGCTGCGCCGCCGGTTCTTCCCGTCCCACCCCGGACTGCGGCACAGCGGCGAGGCCGCCTGGCGGACGGTGATCCCGGGCGTCGGGCTCCCGGAGCTCCTCACCGCCGAGACGTGGGGCCGCGGCGAGCGCTTCGGCATCGTCCCCCTCGCCGACGGCCAGGTGTACGTCTACGCCACCGCCCTCGGCCCCGAGGGGTACCGGCCCGCCGACCACCGCACCGAGCTGCTGCGCCGCTTCGCGCGCTGGCACGACCCGATCCCGGAGCTGCTCGACCGCCTCGACCCGGCCCATGTGCTCCACCACGACCTGCACGACCTGGCGGTGCCGCTGCCCCGTTTCCACCACGGTCGGATCGCCTGGCTCGGCGACGCGGCCCACGCCATGACCCCCAACCTGGGCCAGGGCGGCTGCCAGGCGATCGAGGACGCCGCCGTCCTCGCCGGCCTGTTGGACGGCGGCGCCGCACCTGTACCCGGGGGCGAGGACGTCCCCGCCGCCCTCACCGCGTACACCGCCGCCCGCCACCGCCGCACCACCACCATCGGCCGGCGCGCCCGGCGGGCCGGCCGGCTGGTCCAGCAGACCCACCCGCTCGCCGCGGCCGCCCGCGACCTCCTCGTCCGCCTCACGCCCGAGCGGGCCGCCCGTCGCGCCCTGGACGAGATGTTCACGGGCGTGCAATTCTCATGATCGACATACCATCGACCGCATGATTCTCTCTCATGACCAGGCCGGCGACGGCCCCACCGTCCTGCTCCTGCACTCCGGCGTCTGCGACCGACGCATGTGGGACGCGCAGCGGGACGACCTGATCGCGGCCGGATACCGGGTGGTGCGCGCCGACTTCCGCGGCCACGGCGAGACCCCCGCCGACTTCACGCGCCCGCGCCGCCCCTTCGAGGACGTCCGGGACCTCCTCGACCACCTCGGCGTCGAGCGCGCGGTCCTGGTCGGTTCCTCGTTCGGCGGCCGCGTCGCCCTCGAGACCGCCGCCCGGTACCCGGAGCGGGTCACGGCTCTGGCGCTGCTCTGCCCCGACGTGCCGGGCCTCGAACCCGGCCCGGCCCTGCGGGCCTTCGGCGCGAAGGAGGACGAACTGCTCGAGTCGGGCGACGTCGACGGCGCGGTCGCGCTCAACGTCGACCAGTGGCTCGGCCCGGAGGCCTCGGACGAGGTCCGGACCCGGGTCGCCGAGATGCAGCGCCACGCGTTCGAGGTCCAACTCGCCGCCTGGGCCCTGGCGCAGGCGGCCGCGGCCGAGGAGGCGGGCGCGGCGGCACCGGAGCCCGCCGAGGGCGCGGAGGGAGCGGAGCAGTCGGAGGAGCCGGCGGAGCCGGCCCTCGACCTGTCCCGGATCGAGGCCCCCTGCCTGGTGGTCGGCGGAGCGCACGACGTCGCGGAGTTCCGCACCGCCGCCGCGGGACTGCCCGGCGTCCTGCCCCGCGCCCGCCACGTCGAACTCGCCTGGGCCGGCCACCTCCCGTCGCTGGAGCGCCCCGCCGAGACCGCCGAGCTCCTGCTCGGGTTCCTCGCGGAGCACCGGGGCTGAGGCGGGTCCGGCCCGGACGGACCGGCGCCCGCACCGCGCGTCGCGCGCGGTGCGGGCGCCGGCGGATCAGCCCGCCGGAGCGGGCGGGATGACCTCGGCCGGGGCCGTCGTCGGCGCGTAGCGCTGGACGCTGGTGGTCGTGGGGACCAGGTCCTTGTGGATGGCCCGGGCGATCGCCTGGATGGTGGCCACGCCGTAGTCCATGGTCGCGTTGTCCTGCGTCAGGACCGTGATGCCGTAGTCGTGGCCGGCGCCCTGGAAGGCGCCGATGCTGTGCACCCGCCAGCCGTGCGTGGCCCGCGGCAGCCAGCCGTTCTTGACGTGCACCTTCACCGTCGACGGGGCGCCGGCCGGGGTGCCCCAGCGCTGCGCGGCCACGACCTTGTTCATGAGCTTGAGGGCGTAGGCGCGGGAGTTGTCGCTGAGCACCGTGTTCTTCTTGGTGAGCAGGCGCAGCAGTCGCTGCTCGTCCCGCACGGTGATCCGCGTCAGGCCCCAGTAGCCGTCGGCGCCCGGCACCGTCTGGGTCATCTCGGCCGCCGTGAGGAAGGCCTTGACCTTCGTCACGCCGAGCTGACGCCACAGCGCCGTGGTGGCGTTGTTGTCGGACTGGGTGATCATCGCGGTGGTGAGGTCCACCTCGCGCTGCGTCAGGTACCGGTTGTGCTTCTTCGCGTCCCACAGCAGCGTGGCGAGGACCGTCGCCTTGACCACGCTGGCCGAGTCGTAGCCCACGGTCGCACGGAAGGTGCAGGTCGTGTCGTTCGTCCGGTCGTAGAGGCCGACCGAGATCGAGCCCTTGCGGCCCGCCATGGCCGCGGTGATGTCCTTCTGGAGCTTCGCCGCCAGGCCCGCCTTCGCCGAGGTGCACGTGACCGTGGAGGTCGCCGTGGTGGCGGCCCGCGGCGCCGTGGCCGCGGCGGCCGGCGCCGCTGCCGCCGCGAGCGGTGCGAGGGGTGCGAGCACCCCGGCCGCGACACCCGCGCTGACCGCGCGGGCGCGCCGGGATATCCGGTGCGTCATGTGGAGGTTTCCCATCCCGTCGAAATCGAGCGGGCGCGCCCCCGCGCGCCCGTTGGTACTCGACACGCCAGGACGGTCCACGGTTGCAGCGGAACGGGAAGCCGATATGAAAATGTGTCCGGATCGCTGGGATGTTCCGGGTGTATCAGGATGAATCGGGCCGGAAGTTGACCGGCGCGGCAGCGCTAGTCGCAGCGGTACGTGAACTCCGCCGCCGCCGTGCGCCGCTGCGGCGACAGCAGCTCGAGCCCGGCCCTCGCCCGGTAGACCCCCTGCCCGCGGAAGGACCACAGCAGGTGCAGCCGCGCCTCCCGCTGCCCCCGCGCCACCCGCTCCGACAGCGGCTCGGACCGGGTCCCGTCGTTGCGGACCCAGCGGTACGAGAGCGTGCCCGGCCGGCCGTTGGTCCGTACGACGGCCACCACGTCGGCGGCGGAGTCGCAGCCCGGCGAACGGGCGGGGGCCGCCACCGTCAGCGAGCGGACCTCGACGGCGGGGCCGTACCGCTGCCACGCCAGGTAGCCGAGCACGGCCAGCAGCACCACCGCCGCGAGCGTGTAGCGGCGCAGGCCCGCCCACCGCGACGGGCGCGCGGGCACGCCCGGACCGGGGCCGGCCGGCGTGCCGCCGTGCCAGACCAGCGTGGTGCCGATGCCGGCCGGGTGCACGGCTCCGGCCGTCACGCCGGGACCGAACCGCAGCACCGACCCCTCGACGCGGTCGGGCACCGCGGCCGCCCGCACCGTGCCGGCGTGCCCGGGGCCCAACGCCTCCGGGACCGCGTCCCGCACCGTCGGCCCGGGTGCCCCGACCGGGCGCGGCAGTCGGACCGTCGGGGCGTTCCCGTCGTCCTGCACCGGCCCGTCGTACCCCACCGGGCCGTCGAACCAGTGGCTCCCGAGCACGGTGGCGCTGTACTCCTCCGGCGAGGCGGGCTCCGGCGCGCGCTCCGGCCCGCCGCCGCGCTCCGGCTCCTGAGGGCCCTGCGGCCCGGACGGGCGCCGGCCGTAGGGAATGCGGGGATCGTTCATGTGAGCGTGCACCGCCTGACGAAGACCTGCTGGACCGAGGAGGTGTTCCCGGCCGCCGGCGTCGTGGTGGCGCGCACGCCCCAGTAGCAGCCGGAGCCGGTGAACTCGTGGGTCAGGGTCAGCGGCTCGCCCGCGTACCGGCGCGTCCCGCTGCCCTCGGAGGCGCCGAGCGTGCCCTTCTCGTCGCTGGTGAACCACTCCACCGTCACGGTCACCGCCCCGCGGCCCTCCGTCGTGACCGCGACCACGGCCTCGCCCGTGGAGCCGGCCGTCTGCCGGAAGGACGTGACGTCCACCGAGCCGACCGTCACCGCGGGGGTCGCGGGCCGGGTCGTCGTCGGGGCGGTGGTCGGCGGCCCGCTCGTGACCGTCGGCGCGGTCGTGGTCGGCCACGTCGTCGTCGGCCAGGCAGAGGTCGGCCGGGTCGTCGTCGGAGCGGTGGTCGGCCAACCGGTCGGCCAACCGGTCGGCGTTCCCGTCGGGTCCGGGTCGCTCCAGCTCGGGCTCGGCGACGCCCCGGGAGTGGGGGACAGGGACCAGGACGGGGACGGCGCGGGGGACTCCGGGCCGGTCGGCCCGCCCGAACTCGCCTGCGCGGACGGGCTCGTCGTGGCGAACGAGCTCACCACCGCACGCCCGCCCGGCTCCCCGCCCGCCGCCTGCGAGGCGAACACCAGCACCGCCCCCGCCACCAGCGACGCCCCGGCCGCCAGCCAGCCCCGCCGGCCCGGTCGCCACCCGCCCGGCACGTGGCCCTGACCGAGCGAGGTGGTGGCCACGTCCGTACCGCCCACCGCGGCCCCGCCCGCCGACGGGAACAGCAGCGGCAGCAGCGCGGCCAGCGCCGCCAGCTTGCGCTGCCCGCGCTCCTCCCAGTCCGGCCCGTACGCCGCCCGGGCGAGCGCCTCCAGCTCCGCCACGAACGCCTCGGCGTGCGGCGGCCGTTCCTCCGGCGCCTTCGCGAGCCCCCGCCGGATCAGCGGACGCACCGGCTCCGGTGCCGCCTCTTCCGGTACCGGCGCCTCGATGTGCTGGAGGGCCAGCTCCGCGAAGTTCTCGCCGCGGAACGGCTTGCGGCCCGTCAGGCACTCGAAGAACACGGCCGTGGCCGCGTACACGTCCGCCGCCGGCGAGGCCGGCGCCCCCCGCCACTGCTCCGGCGCCATGTACGCCGGCGTGCCCGCGACACCCGGCGTGGTGCCCCGCCCCGCAGCGATCCCGAAGTCCACCAGCTTCGACGCCCCGTCACCCGCGACCAGCACGTTCTCCGGTTTGTAGTCCCGGTGCACCACCCCAGCCCGGTGCGCCGCCGCCAGCCCCAGCAGCGAGCCCTTGAGCACCACCAGCGCCGGCTCCGGATCGGTGCGCCCCTCCTGGGCGAGCAGCGCCCGGAGCGGGATCCCGTCGACCAGCTCCATCACGATCGCGGCCCCGCCGGGCGCCTCGACGTACTCGTACAGGCCGACCACGTACGGGGAGCGCAGCCCGCCCAGCAGCCGCGCCTCCGCCCGGAACTCCGCCACGAAGGCCGGATCGGAGCGGAAGCGCTCGCTGAGGTACTTCACCGCGACCGGGATGCCGGTCGCCCCGTGCACCGCGAGCACGACCCGGCCGCTGCCGCCGGAGCCGAGCTCCCGGGCCTCCGTGTAACCCGGAACCGTCCACGCGTCCATCCCGCCGCCCCCTGCCGTGGCGCCAAACCGTGACCGACACCCCACCAGACACGATTTCCGCCACGGCCGGTTCCAACCCGTCCGAATGCGGCCGACCCCCGCGGAACGGGGGCGCACGCCGTCAGCCGGACGGCGCGAGCGCCGGGCTGTGCGCCCCGATCATCGCGTGCAGCCGGTCCGCCGCCGCCCGCCCGAAGGCGGGGTCGTTGATGTGCGTGTCGTACTCCACGCACTCGGCCGCACTGCCCCGCAGCCCCGCCCGCAGCGCCCCGAACAGCGCCCCGTCCGCCTCCGGATCGTGGTACGCGCCGCCCGGCGCGCCCAGCGTCGACAGCCCGCGCAGCGGAACGCACACGGCCGTCGGCCCCGTCGCGGTACGCAGCTTGGCCGCCACCAGGGCGCCCAGCCGCGCGCACTCGGCCTCGGTCGTGCGGATCACGGTGATCGACGGGTTGTGCACCTTGACCCGCCGGTAGCGCACCCGCTCGGGAAGGGTGGCCAGCGGCCCGAACTTCACCATGTCCAGCGCCCCCAGGCTCACCACCTGCGGCACCCCCCGCCGGCCGGCCGCGCTGAGCCGGTCCGGACCGGCGGTGAGGATCCCGCCGCACAGCTCGTCCGCGAGCTCGCTCAGCGTCAGGTCGAGCACCCCGGCGAACAGCCCCTGGTCGACCAGGGACTCCAGCGTGCGCCCGCCCGCGCCCGAGGTGTGGAAGACCAGCACCTCGTACCCGAGCCCGGTCAGCCGCTCGCGCGCCGCGTCCACTCCCGGGGTGGTCACCCCCGCCATGCTCGCCGCGACCAGCGGCCGCCCGGCGGTGCCCAGGTCGGCGGGGTGCACCGCGCGCGAGGCCGCCGCGAAGCCGCGCGCCATGCCCGCGACCGCGTCGGCGGCGTTCGCGAGGACGGGGGCGGAGACGCGGTTGATGCCCGCTATGTCGACGACGCTGTACATCATCGCGATGTCCGACGACCCGACGTACGGCGCCACGTCGCCGGACGCCATCGACGAGACCATCACCTTGGGCACCCCGAGGGGCAGCGCCCGCATCGCGCGGGTCGCGATGGACGTGCCTCCGCTGCCCCCGACGGCCAGTACCCCGTGCAGCCGGCCCTCGGCGTGCAGCCGTAACACGGTGCGCTCCGCGCCCCGGGCCATCGCCGTCACGGCGCCGCCCCGGTCCCCGCCGGCGCGCAGCTCCGCCAGTTCCACCCCGGCGGCCCGCGCCACCTCCTCCCTGGTGACATCGGCCGGCACCCGGGGTTCGCCCATCACCCCGGTGTCGACCAGTACCGTTTCCACGCCGGCGCGTCGCAGTCGCTCGCGCAGCCAGCCGTACTCCACGCCCTTGGTGTCGAGCGTTCCCACCAGCACGACGATCGTCATACTTGAAATGTTCACGGGGAGTCGCAAGGTGACACGTCACGGTCAGGTCAAGACCCGTGTGGCCGTCATCCGTCCGCCAGCAGCTCCGACAGTCGTTCGAGGAAGGTGAACTGGCCCTTCACCAGCTTCGCCCGCGCCTCCGCCGGCACGCACCAGGCGACCCGGTCGATCTCGGGGAACTCCTGGTACGTGCCCGAGCGCGGCGGCCACTCCATCCGGAAGGTGCCCGGCCGCACCGCCGCGGGGTCCAGATCGGCCTCCACGGCCCACACCGTGACCAGCTTGCCGTTGGCCTGGCGCACCTCACCCAGAGGGAGGTACGGCCCGGGCGGCGGCGCCATCCCGAGCTCCTCCTCGAACTCGCGCCGGGCCGCGTCCTCGGGCGCCTCGTCCGGCTCGTACTCGCCCTTGGGGATGGACCACGCCCCCGCGTCCTTCCGCTCGAAGAACGGCCCGCCCATGTGCCCGAGCAGTACGGCCGCCAGCGGCCCCGGTGCGTCCCCGCCGGCCCTGCGGAACAGGAGCAGGCCGGCGCTGCGCTTCTGCGTCATGCCCTTCATGGTGCACGGCGGGCCGCCACCGGCGCGGGCGGTTGCCCCTACGGGACCGGGCGGTTGCTCGTACGGGCACGTGCAGGTCCGTACGGGCAACCGGGCCGGCGGTACGGGCAACCGGGCGACCGGGTCTCAGTGCCCGTGCGGGCCCTCGCGGTGGACCGGGCCGTGCGGCGCCGCGCAGTGCGGGTCCGCGGCGGTCGGCTCACCCGGCCGGCCGACGGTCAGCAGGGACTCGTGGACGTGGTCGACCTGGAGGGTGGTGTGGCCGATCCCGTACTCCCCGGCGAGCATCCGCTCCAGGTCGCGGCGCACCGCGTGGCAGTCGCCCGCCGGCTCCACCAGGATGTGCGCCGACAGCGCGGCCTCGCCCGACGTGATGGTCCAGATGTGCAGGTCGTGCACCTCGGTGACCGCGGGGTGGGCGACCAGCCGGTCGCCGACCGCGTCCGGGTCCAGATGGGCCGGTGCGGCCTCCAGGAAGATCCGGCCGGAGTCGCGCACCAGGCCGTAGCCCGCCTTCACCATCAGGACCACCACGACGAGCGTGGCGATGGCGTCGGCCTGCACGAACCCGGTGGTGAGCACGATCAGGCCGGCGACCGCGGTGCCGATGAAGGCGAACAGGTCGTTGAGGATGTGCTGGTAGGCGCCCTCGACGTTGAGCGAGGTCCGGTTGGCCTTGGAGATGCACCAGGCCGCGGCCACGTTCACCACGATGCCGGCCAGCGCCGTGACCAGGACCAGCCCGCCCGCCACCTCCGGCGGGTCCAGCAACCGCCGTACCGCCTCGTAGCCGAGCCAGGCCGCCAGCAGGAGCAGGGTGAGCCCGTTGGCCTGGGCGGAGAGTATCTCCGCGCGCTTGAGGCCGTAGGTGAACCCGCCCTTGGCCGGCCGGGCGGCCAGCCGCATCGCGATGAGCGCCAGGACGATCGAGGCGGCGTCGGTGAGCATGTGGGCGGCGTCCGAGAGCAGGGCCAGCGACCCGGCGACGATCGCCACCGTCACCTCCAGCGCCATGAACGTGCCGATCAGGGTCAGGGCGAGGGTCAGCCAGCGGCGGTCGGCGTCCTGCGTCACGCCGTGCGAGTGGCCCGCGTGGCCGTGCCCGTGCCCGTGCCCGTGGTCGTGCCCGTTCCCCCGGCCGTGATCGTGCTCCGGGCCGTGGTCGTGGCCGTGGTCGTGGCCGTGCTCCTGCCCGTCGCCGTCCGCGTGCCCGGCTCCGTGGCCCTGGCCGCGTGCGCCCTGCATGCTCCGTGCGCCCTGTGCCCCCATGGCGTGCCCGTCCTCCCGTACGTCGTCCGTGTGCAGCGGTCCGTGTGCAGCGGTCGTCGCGGACAGTGGTCGCTGCCCGTTTCGTCTGCCCTCGACCCGTGAAGTGAAGCGCACCTGTTCGGATAGGGCAAAGGCTGCACCGGTGACCGTTGTCATTAGCGTTAAGACGCCTCTGACCTGCGGCAATGCTCGGCCGGGGGGATCGTGGGAAAATCCACTCATGGTTGAGCGTCCCGAGGCTCAGGCCGCGCCCGAGCTCGTCCTCGAGACCGACGGGGGCGTCACGGTCATGAGCCCCGGCCGGACCTACCACATCGGCCGCGACCCGCTCAGCGAGGTGCACCTCGACGACGCCCGGGTCTCCTGGCACCACGCGGTGCTGCGCCCCGACGGGGACCACTGGACGCTGGAGGACGAACACAGCACCAACGGGACCTGGGCCGACGGGCGGCGCGTCCGCGCATGGGGCGTCGGCCCCGGCAGCGTCCTGCGGTTCGGCAGCGCCGCCGACGGCCCCTGCGCCGTCCTGCTCGACCCGGCGGCCCGCCCGCCCGCAGCGCCGCCGCCCCCGCCACCCCCGTACGCGGCCCGCGGCGCGGCTCCGCCGCCCGCCCCGCCCCCGTACGCCCCCGGGGACGCCCCGCCGCCCCCGCCCCCGCCGCCCCCCGCGCCACGAAGAGCCGCCGCGCCCGCGCCGCGCGGCGTCGCCAACCCGCGGCTGACCGGCACCTTCTCGCGGCCCAGCGCCGTGCGCGCGCTCCCCGCCCGGCCCGCCGTCCGGATCGGCCGGGCCCCGGACAACGACATCGTCATCGACGACCTCATCGTCTCCCGCCGCCACGCCGAACTGCGCGCCCTCCCCGACGGCCGGTACGAGATCGCCGACCTCGGCAGCCACAACGGCGTCTTCCTCAACGGCACCCGGGTCGCCGACACCGCCCCCGTGGCCCCCGGCGACATCGTCGGCATCGGCCGGTCCGCCTTCTGCCTCGTCGGCGACCAGCTCCAGGAGTACGTCGACACCGGCGACGTCTCCCTCGACGTCCAGGACATCTCCGTCGCCGTGCCCGGCCCCGGCGGCCAGGACCGCAAGACCCTCCTCGACCGGGTCTCGTTCCCGGTCCGCTCCAGGACCCTGCTCGCCGTCGTCGGCCCCAGCGGCGCCGGCAAGTCCACCCTCCTCGGCGCGCTGACCGGGCTGCGCCCCGCCGACCGCGGCACCGTCCTCTACGACGGCCGCGACCTCTACCGCGACTACGCGGAACTGCGCAGCCGCATCGGCCTGGTGCCCCAGGACGACATCCTGCACGCCCAGCTCACCGTCCGCCGTGCCCTCGCCTACGCCGCCGAACTGCGCTTCCCGCAGGACACCGCCAAGGCCGAGCGGGAGGCCCGGGTCGACGAGGTGATCCACGAACTCGGGCTCGACCAACGGGCCGGCCAGCCGATCCACAGCCTCTCCGGCGGCCAGCGCAAGCGCGTCAGCGTCGCCCTCGAACTGCTCACCAAGCCCTCCCTCCTCTTCCTCGACGAGCCCACCTCGGGGCTCGACCCCGGTATGGACCGCTCCGTCATGCACATGCTGCGCGGACTGGCCGACGACGGCCGCACCGTCATCGTCGTCACCCACAGCGTGCTCAGCCTCGACGTGTGCGACCGCCTGCTCGTCCTGGCCCCCGGCGGCCGGATCGCCTACTACGGGCCGCCCGCCGACACCCTCGGGTACTTCGGCTTCGCCCAGTGGCCCGAGGCCTTCGAGGCCTTCGAGCTCCAGCGGGAGCGCGACTGGGCGGGCGAGTACCTCGCCTCGCCCCAGCACCGCCGCTTCGTCGCGGACGCCGGCGACCAGCCCGGCCGCGCCGGACCCGGACCCGGACCCGGGCGCGAGGCGCGTCCGGGGGCCGAACCCGGGACTCCCGGCACGCCCGGCCCCGCCCGTGCGGCCCCGCCGCCCAAGGCACAGAGCTGGGGCTCCCAACTGGGCACCCTGGTGCGGCGCTACGCGGCCGCGCTGAGCGCCGACCGCACCTTCATCGCCATCATGATCGCCCTGCCGTTCGTCATGGGCGCCATGGCCCGCGGCCTCGCCGGCAGCACCCTCACCCAGGAGACGGCGATGAACGCCCTGCTCATCCTGTGCGTGGGCGGCGTGCTCACCGGCGCCGCCAACGCCGTCCGCGAGCTGGTCAAGGAGCGCGTCATCTACCAGCGCGAGCGGGCCGTCGGCCTGTCCCGGTCCGCCTACCTGATGTCCAAGGTGGTGGTGCTCGGCACGATCACCGTGGTGCAGGCCGTCGTCCTGACCCTCGTGGGCCTGGCCGGCGTCGACACCAACGCCCCCGACGGGCAGGGCGTGCTGCTGCCACCGCTGCCCGAGATCGCCCTGGCGGTGGCCCTGCTGTCGTTCACCGCCATGATGCTGGGCCTCGTGGTCTCCGCCCTGGTGCGCAAGGAGGAGGTCACCATGCCGCTGCTGGTCCTCCTCGCCATCGTCCAGGTGGTGTTCTGCGGAGCCCTGCTCACCCTGAACGGCGTACCCGGCCTGGAGCAGGTGGCGTGGCTGGTGCCCTCCCGGTGGGCGCTGGGCGCCATGGCCGGCACGATCGACCTCGGGCGGATCGTGCCCGGCAAGATCAGCTCCGATCCGCTCTTCGAGCACGCCACCGCGGTCTGGCTGCTGGACCTCGGGATGCTCGTCGTCCTGTCCGTGTTCTTCGGGGCCTTGGTGGCGTGGCTGCTGCGGCGCCACGAGCCGGCCGTCATGCGCAAGTGAGGGGCCGCCATGAGCGAGGACTACGTCGACCCCGGCTTCCGGCCCACCCACGTGGTGCCGCAGGACGGGCTGGCCGCCTGGGAGGCGCCCGACGTCTCCCGGCCCACCGCACCGCTGGACCCGTTCCTGCCCGTCCAACTGCTGGCCCGGCGCGGCGAGTGGGCCGAGATCGCCTGCGCCAACGGGTGGACCGCGTGGGTGGACGGCCGCCTGCTGGTCGCCGTACCCCAGCCGCCGCCCACCGCCGGGCGGCCGCTCTCGCGCAGCCAGGACCCCCGACCGCTGCTCACCCGCGCCACCGAGGCGCTGGACCGGTACAGCCGGGCCGCCCAGGAGCTGGCGGCCGGCCGCATGGACCGCGCGGCCTTCCGCCAGGACACCCGGGGCCTGCGGATCGGCGTGGTCGTCGACGGCGAGTCGGTGTGGCTGTACGACGACGCGGCCGGGCGCTGGATGTACGGCGAGGGCACCCGCCTGACCACCTTCGCCACCACCACCGGCCCGGGCGGTTCCCCCTCCGCCCCCGACCGCCGACGCAGCCGCACGCCCGCTCCCCAGCCCCCGGCCGGCAAGCCCGCCCCCGCCGCCGCGGCCCCGCCGCCGGGCCCGGGCACGACCCGGATCGTGTCCTTCGACGAACTGGACCGGGACGGGGACGCGTAGCCGAGCAACGGATGTGCCCCGGTTACTCGACGACTTTCCCGTCCACGAGACGCCGGATCACGGATGATGGGGCGATGTTCGTCCGCACGCAGCTGCTGCCGCAGGCCCCGGGGCGGCCCATGACGGTTCGGGTTCACACCCCCATCGGGTCCGCCGTGGTGCTCTGGCGCGGTGACCCGCGAGGGGCGGAGGGCCGGCACCTCGTCGAATGGACCGTCGACGAGGACCTGCACTGGGGCCGGAACACCCGGCCGGCCTCACATGCCGCGGCGGAACTGCGGCAGGCAGGCGATCGGGTGGTCGTGCGCGGCCTCCTCCGCCTGACGGAGGACGGTGCCGCCTGTCTCCAGATGAGCCACTGGGCCTTGCTGTTCGACCTGGCGTCACCGGTCCCCAGCAGCGCTGAGGGGTCCTGGGTGGAGATCCGCGTCGGATCGGAGCGCGTCGCTCTGTACCCCTACCGAACCTGACCGGACCACCCACCATCAGGCTCTCGGCCTTCGAGTGCCCATGGGAGTATCCACGGGCTCCGACGGCGTCAGGCGGTCTTGTCGGGTTCCGCGGGGCGTGGGGCTGGCGGGGCCTCGCCGTGGTGGCGGACGCGGGTGGCGAGCAGGCCGCCGAGGAAGCCCGTCACCGCGCCCCACAGGACCGCGAGGCCGACCGTGCGCAGGATGAGCGGGCGCAGCTCCACGCGGCCGCCCAGGCCGCCGCTCACGTCGCCGAGGCCCAGGAGCGACAGGCCCACCTGCGCGTGCACGCCGGCCAGCAAGCACACCATCAGCGCCGCCAGCCCCAGGGCCACCGCCAGGTGCAGGGCGTGCTGCCAGGGCCTGACCCGGGCCGGCGACCGTACCGCCATCGCGAACGCGGCCGCCAGGACCAGCACCGCGGCCAGCGGGACCAGCCACCAGTACCAGCCGTTCCGGGCGGCCAGCGTGCCCACGTCGACGCGGGACAGGTCGGGGGTGCGCAGCACCTGGTCCAGGGCGTGCGGCATGGGCAGCCCGAACGGCCCGTCGACCCGGCCCTCCCACGCGCCGCCCAGGCCCAGGGTGAGGGCGATCCACGCCAGGTTGGGCAGTCCGAGCAGCATGACCGCGAAGGTCTCGGTCGCGTGGCCGCGGGTGGCGGCCGTGACGAGGCCGACGCCGACGCCCAGGACCACGTACGCGAGCAGCAGGCCGGCCGCCGCGGAGGCGGCGGGCCGGACGGCGGTGTGGAAGCGCAGCAGCCGCGGCGGCAGCGGCGCCCGGGGGGAGACCAGCAGTGCCAGCACCAGCAGCCCCACGATCCACAGCAGCCCGAAGCCGAGGGTGGCCCCGACGTCGGCGCCGAAGCCCACCGTGGGGGTGGCGTCGAGCAGGTCGGTCAGGTCGCCCAGCGGGTTGTCGCCGATCGAGACGCCGAAGGTCTGCCGGGCGAACGCCGCGAAGCCGGCCAGGACGATGAGCCAGAGCACCGTCAACTGAACGGCCCGGAGCACGAGTTCGCGGGCACTGGCCACGGCGCGGTGCCGCAGCGGGCGGACGAAGGCGTACCCGGTCGTCAGGGCGCCGACCAGCGTCACCGACAGCGGCAGGACGGACAGGTCCGCCTGCGCGTCCGCGAGGAATCCGGCCCCGCCCGAGATGTCCACCGCCCCCCCGACGGCCAGGACGACCACCGCCGCGATCACGCGGGGGAAGGCCGCGCGGGGGAGGTCGGCCGCGCCCGCGGCCCACAGGCCGAGTGCGGCCGTGGCGGTCATCGCCACGAAGCCGGCGAGGACGGCGATCAGGCCGTCGCCCCAGCCGCGTACCGCGGCCCTGCGCTCGGTGCCCCGGCGGGAATCCGCCGCGGCGGGGGAGTTCGCTGCCATACGGCTCACACGGCCCACCGTAGACACGGCGCGGCCCGTCCGCGCGCCGACGGGCCGCCTCCGGTCCGCGGTCCGTCCGGCATCTGTGCAGGTCAGGAGGGTATGGGGGGCGGTCGGTGGTCGCCTTGGCTTGCGGTGGGCGCCCGTCCGGCGTGCACAATGGTCCGCAGGAGTGACGAAGTCCGTAATTTCACGATTTCTCGCTGACTCTCCCCCGGGAGGAGGCCTCGTGACCGCTCAGCCGTCCGGCCCGCCGTCGTCCGGCCGCCCCACAGGACCCCCTTCCGGCCCCCTCTCCGGGGGCCAGCAGCCGCCCCCGCCCCCGCCCCCCGGACCGCCGTCCGGCGGCTCCGCGGACAGCGGTGGCGGCGACGGCGGCCCACCCACGATCGGCGGCCCCGGCGGGCCGCCCCGGGGTCCCGGCGGACCCTCCGGTGGAGGCGGCCAGCCGCCCACGGGCGGGAGCGGTGGTGCCGGTGGGACGGGTGGGACCGGTGGCGGTGGCCCCGGGGGCGGACGCCCCTGGTGGCGCTCCCCGGCCCGGATCGGCACCGCGGTCGTCGCCGTGGCGGCCGCCGTCACCCTCGGCCTGGTCCTCAGCCACGGCAGCGCGGGCGCCGGCGAGCTCTTCCTGCAACCGGCCGCGTCCACGGGCCCGGACCCGTTCACCCAGTCCACGGCGCAGGGCGCCGCGGTCCCGCAGACCGCCACCCCGCAGCCACCCGCCACCGCCAGCAACCAGCCGACGCGCGGCACCACCAGCGTCAGCGGCAACACGCCCGGCGTGTTCGCCGGCACCCGCAACGTCCCCAGCTGCGACGTCGAGAAGCAGATCACCCTGCTGAAGCAGGACCCCTCCCGCAACGCCGCCTTCGCGGGCACCCTCGGCGTCGCACCCGCCGCCGTCCCCGGCTACCTGCGCGCGCTCACCCCGGTGCAGCTGCGCGCCGACACCCGCGTCACCAACCACGGCTACGAGGACGGCAAGACCACGACCTACCAGTCCGTGCTGCAGGCCGGCACCGCCGTGCTGGTCGACGCCCGGGGCGTGCCGCGCGTCCGGTGCGCCTGCGGCAACCCGCTCGGCGAACCCGTCGCGCTGAAGTCCAACCCGAAGCAGCAGGGCGTGCGCTGGTCGACGTACGAGCCGGCGAAGGTGGTCGTGATCCGGCCCGCCGTGACGGTCGTCAACACCTTCGTCGTCATCGACCCGCACGAGCACGAGTGGTTCGAGCGGCACCGGGGGGACGGCCACGGCAAGCACGACAAGGTCGTGCCCCCGCCGATCATCCGGCCGCCGGTGACGATCCCGCCGTCGCCCGGCAAGACCTCGCCGTCGCCCGGCAAGACCTCGCCGTCGCCCGGCAGGACCTCGCCGTCGCCCAGTGGCACCTCGCCGTCGCCGAGCGGGACCAAGCCGTCCCCCAGCGGGACGAAGCCGTCGCCGAGCGGGACGAAGCCGTCGCCCAGTGGTACGTCGCCGTCCCCGAGCGGCAGCTCGCCCTCGCCGGAGAAGAGCTCGCCTAAGCCGGAGAAGAGCTCACCTAAGCCGGAGGAGAGCTCGCCCTCGCCGGAGAAGAGCTCACCCAAGCCGGAGGAGAGCTCACCTAAGCCGGAGAAGAGCTCGCCCTCGCCGGAGAAGAGCTCACCCACGCCGGAGAAGAGCTCGCCCTCGGTGAAGTCGAGCTCGCCGTCCCCGGCCGCCAGCTCGCCGTCGCCCACCAGGAGCCCGCAGCGGCCGAGCGCCCCGGAGAAGCCGACGACCAAGGTGCCGTCCGCACCCGCGACCTCGGCGGTCCCGCCGGTGTCGTCGGCCCCGGCGTCGCCGCTCACCCCGCCTCCGGCCCCCTCGCCGTCGGTGACGCCGGCGACCTGATCCCGCAGCGCTGGTGATGGTGATGGCGATGGGGATGGCAGGGGTGCTGGTGGTGGCGGGGGGGGGGGCCCCCCGCCCCCCCCCCCCCCCCCCGGGGGGGGGGGGGGGGGGCGGCGCCCCCCCCCCCCCCCCCCCCCGCGCCACAAAAAACAAAAT
>NZ_JBIVNX010000062.1:0-39546 GCF_044753805.1 Streptomyces sp. NPDC093225 | reverse complement strand
GGCCCTGCGGCAGGCCCACCCCAGGGGCAAGGGGCTTCGCCCTGGCCTTCGGCCACCCCTGGCCCGGGCCTGCCTCCGGTCCAGCCTGCCACCCCCGTCAAGCGCCTCCCCCACACACCACGCGACCCACCGGGCATGGCCAAGGAGCCGGCGGACGGGGGCTTGTTGCCGCGCGCTATGCGGCAGCGTCGCTCCAGCGGACCTCGCCGTCCTCCACCATCCCGGTGGGGCGCAGGCCGAGGGCTCGTGCGACGGACATCGACGCCTCGTGCTCGGGGTGGACGTACGCGGCCAGGCGCGTCACCCCTTGGGTGCGCAGCCACGCCGCCATGGCGCGGGCGCCTTCGCGGGCGTAGCCGTGGCCCTGGTGGGCGGTGCCCACCACCCACGCGAGCGAGGCCTCGATCCCGGTGGCGGAGGGCGGGTGGTACAGCGTGGCCTGCACCGTTCCGACCAGGTGTGCGTCCGAGGTGCGGCGCAGCATCCAGTTCAGCCAGCCCTGCGTGCCGTCCGGGGACCGGCCCGCCGACTGGCGTGCGTACCGCGCCTCGAGTTGCGCGAGCGTGGCGGGCGTACCGCCGGTCCAGGTGTGCAGTCGGACGTCGTCGAAGACGGACACCGCCTCGGGCGCGTGGTCCACGCGCAGCGGTTCCAGGCGGAGGCGGGGCGTCGTCAGCGGGGCCGCGGTGGGCCAAGGGGGAGGGGAGTCGGGCACGGGCGCACGATAGCCCGGACGGGGGAGCCGGAGTGGGGGCGAGGCCGGGGGCGCGTCCCCGACGGCCTCGGCGCAGGCCCCGATCCGGCGCCGGTACGCGGCCGTCAGGGCTGTCCGGTTGCCCCGGTCGCCAGGGTGATGCCGAGCGGCGTGCGCTCGTACAGCACCCGGTGGCCGTGCCGGTGCGCGAGCAGCAGTCCGGCCCCGCGCAGCGCGGACAGGTGCTCCGAGACCGTGGACGGTGCGAGACCGAGGCGCCGGGCCAGCTCGGTGGTGGCCGCCGGCTCCTCCAGCGCGCACAGGACGTCCGCCCGGGCCCGGCCCAGCAACCGGGCGAGCGCCGCCGGCGTACGGGCGACGGGTCCGCTCCACAGCCCGCCGACGCCCCGCGCCGGGTAGACCACGGTGGGCTGCCACGGGGGGTCGAACCCGCTGACCACCTCCGGCCAGCCGAACGCACTCGGCATCAGGACCACTCCCTGGCCGCCTAGTTCGCGCACGTGCTCCCCGGGGCGGTCGACGACCAGCGTGCCGTCCCGCCAGGTCAGCGTCGGGTGCAGGCCGTTGAAGAGCGCCTCCAGGCCGCCCTCCGCCAACCGCCGCGAGTGGAAGACCAGGTCCGCCTCCAGCAGCGCCCGCAACCGGGGCCAGTGCGGCTCCACCAGGACCCGCCAGGCCGCCTCGGTGAGGTCGGCGAGCTCCCGCACCGCGCGCGCCGGATCGGCCAGCATCGCCCGGCCGAGCGGGCTCCCGTACGCCCCGGGCGTGTCCCGCAGGGCGCGCTCGATCTCCACCCGGGCCGTCGCCGGGTCGGTGGCCCGCACCGCCGCCATCTCCTCCTCGAAGCCGGCCGCCGGGCCGAGCGGCGGCGGGCCGAGGAAGTCGGGGGTGTACCCGCGCACCGGCATCAGCAGCCACAGCGGGCGCAGGTCCAGCTCCGCCGCGGCCGCCCTGATGCCGCGCAGCCACGGCAGGTGGTAACCGTGCCGGCCGGGGCGCTGCAGCGTGCGGACGGCCTCCTGGGTCTCCCACCGGGGGGAGAGGGCGAACCGGCAGCGCAGCAGGTCGCCCTCGCCGAAGCGGAGTTCGAAGGGCACGGCACCACCTCTGATTCGGGTGGGCCCGAATCTATACCGGGCGGCCTCCGCCCCCGCCAGGGTGGACGGCATGACCACCGCCGTCCCCCAGGCAGGCGGGGCCGGGTACCGCGCGGCCTTCGCCGTGCGCGAGTTCCGGCCCGTGTTCGCCGCCCACCTCGTCTCCGTCATCGGCCTCGTCGTCGCCGAGCTCGCCCTCACCGTCCTCGTCTACCGCCTCACCGGCTCGCCCCTGATGAGCGCGCTCACCTTCGCGCTCGGCTTCCTGCCGTACGTCCTCGGCGGCACCCTGCTCGCCGGGCTCGCCGACCGCCACCCCGCCCGACGCGTCCTGGTCGCCTGCGACCTGGTGTGCGCCGCCTGCGCCGCCGCGATGGTGCTGCCGGGCACCCCGGTGGCCGCCCTCCTCGTGCTGCGCTGCGCGATGGCCTTCGTCGCCCCGCTCTTCCAGGGCACCCGCAACGCCTCCCTCGCCGACATCCTCGGCTCCGGCCCGGTGTTCGTGCTGGGCCGTTCGCTGCTGCGCGTGGTCGCCCAGAGCGCGCAGCTGGTCGGCTTCGGGCTCGGCGGGCTGCTGCTCACCGTCCTCGCCCCGCGCGCGGCGCTCGCCCTCACCGCCGCCGCCTTCCTCGGCTCGGCCGCACTGCTGCGCTTCGGGACCCGCAACCGGCCCGCCCGGGCCGCCGGGGACCGCACCTCGCCGCTGGCGGGGGCGCGGGCGGTGCTGGGGGACCGGCGGCTGCGGGCGCTCACCCTGATGTTCTGGGTGCCGTCCTTCTTCCTGATCGCCGCCGAGGCGCTGATGGTCCCGTACGCCGAGCACGTCGGGGCCGGCACGGTGGCGCTCGGGCTGCTGATGTGCGCGATGCCGGTGGGGGCGGTCGCGGGGGAGCTCTGGGCCGGTTCCGCGCTCGGCCCGGCCGCCCGCTCCCGGATCGCCCGGCCGCTCGCGGCCGTCAGCCTGCTGCCGCTGCTCGCGTACGCCGGCCGGCCCGGGGTGCCGGTGCTGCTGGGCGTACTGCTCGTGGCCGGGCTGGCGCACGCGTACACCCTGGGACTCGACCAGTGGTACGTGGCCGCCGTCCCGGAGGACCTGCGGGGCCGGGCCATGACCCTGCTGAGCAGCGGGCTGATGACCCTGCAGGGGGCCGGCATGGCGGTGGCCGGGCTGGCGGCGGAGTACCTGCCGGTGCACGGGGTGGTGGCCGGCGCGGGGGCGCTCGGCACGCTGAGCGTGCTGGTCCTGCTCGGGGAGCTGCGCCGCACGGGGGCGGACGACGCGAGTGCGGCGGCGGGCGCCGCCCCCCGGGAGCGCGGACCAAAGGACGAGACGGGGCTGACCACCATATGACCGGCCGGTAAGGTCGGAGCGTGCCCAAGCCGCTCAGCCTCCCCTTCGACCCCATCGCCCGCGCCGACGAACTGTGGCAGCGCCGCTGGGGTCCGGTGCCCTCGATGGCCGCCATCACCTCGATCATGCGGGCCCACCAGATCCTGCTCGGCGAGGTGGACTCGGTCGTCAAGCCGTACGGGCTGACCTTCGCCCGCTACGAGGCGCTGGTGCTGCTGACCTTCTCGAAGTCGGGCGAGCTGCCGATGTCGAAGATCGGCGAGCGTCTGATGGTGCATCCGACCTCGGTCACCAACACCGTCGACCGGCTGGTGAGGTCCGGGCTGGTCGCCAAGCGCCCGAACCCGAACGACGGCCGCGGCACCCTCGCCTCCATCACCGACAAGGGTCGCGAGGTCGTCGAGGCGGCCACCCGGGACCTGATGGAGATGGACTTCGGCATGGGCGCGTACGACGCCGAGGAGTGCGCGGAGATCTTCGCGATGCTGCGGCCGCTGCGGATCTTCTCCGGCGACTTCGAGGAGAAGTAGTCCGCGGCGCCCCCCGTCAAGATCGCACCATTCGGGCGGTTACGCTCGAGGGCATGAAAAAGAGCGTGCTGACCAGGTACCGGGTGATGGCCTTCGCCACCGCCGTCATGCTGCTGGTGCTGTGCACCTGCATGATCTTCAAGTACGGCTTCGACAAGGGCGCGGACCTGACCTTCGTGGTCTCCCAGATCCACGGCGTCCTGTTCATGATCTACCTGGTCTTCGCCTTCGACCTCAGCTCCAAGGCCAAGTGGCCGTTCGGCAAGATGCTGTGGGTCATGGTCAGCGGCACCATCCCGCTGGCCGCCTTCTTCGTCGAGCGCAAGGTCCGCGAGGAGGTCGAGCCGCTGGTGCTCGACGCCGTCCCCGCGCCCGCCGAGGCCTGAGTCCTGCCCCCGTTCGGGGGAAGCGTCCCGACCCCCGGGGATGTCCCCGGGGGTTTGCCATCGACATTTAGTAGGACGTCCTAGTAAATTCGAAGCATGGACGCTGACGCCATCGAGCAGGGCCGCCACCGCTGGCAGGCCCGTTACGACAAGGCCCGCAAGCGGGACGCCGACTTCACGACCCTCTCCGGCGATTCCGTCGAGCCCGTGTACGGGCCGCGGCCCGGCGACACGTACGAGGGCTTCGACCGCATCGGGTGGCCGGGGGAGTACCCCTTCACCCGGGGCCTGCACCCCACCGGCTACCGCGGCCGCACGTGGACCATCCGCCAGTTCGCCGGCTTCGGCAACGCCGAGCAGACGAACGAGCGCTACAAGATGATCCTCGCCGCGGGCGGCGGCGGCCTCTCGGTCGCCTTCGACATGCCCACCCTCATGGGCCGCGACTCGGACGACCCGCGCGCCCTCGGCGAGGTCGGCCACTGCGGCGTGGCCATCGACTCGGCCGCCGACATGGAGGTCCTCTTCAAGGACATCCCGCTCGGCGACGTCACGACCTCGATGACCATCTCCGGCCCCGCCGTCCCCGCCTTCTGCATGTACCTGGTCGCCGCCGAGCGCCAGGGTGTCGACCCGGGCGTGCTCAACGGCACGCTCCAGACCGACATCTTCAAGGAGTACATCGCGCAGAAGGAGTGGATCTTCGGCCCGGAGCCCCACCTGCGCCTCATCGGCGACCTCATGGAGTACTGCGCCGAGGGCATCCCGGCGTACAAGCCCCTGTCGGTCTCCGGCTACCACATCCGCGAGGCCGGGGCCACGGCCGCGCAGGAGCTCGCGTACACGCTCGCGGACGGCTTCGGCTACGTCGAGCTCGGCCTGTCCCGCGGCCTGGACGTCAACGTCTTCGCGCCCGGTCTGTCCTTCTTCTTCGACGCGCACGTGGACTTCTTCGAGGAGATCGCGAAGTTCCGCGCCGCCCGCCGCATCTGGGCCCGCTGGATGAAGGAGGTGTACGGCGCCACCTCCGAGAAGGCCCAGTGGCTGCGCTTCCACACCCAGACCGCCGGCGTCTCCCTGACCGCCCAGCAGCCGTACAACAACGTCGTCCGCACCGCGGTCGAGGCGCTCGCGGCCGTGCTCGGCGGCACCAACTCGCTGCACACCAACGCCCTCGACGAGACCCTCGCGCTCCCCAGCGAGCAGGCCGCCGAGATCGCCCTGCGCACGCAGCAGGTGCTGATGGAGGAGACCGGCGTCGCCAACGTGGCCGACCCGCTGGGCGGCTCCTGGTACGTCGAGCAGCTCACCGACCGCATCGAGGCGGACGCCGAGAAGATCTTCGACCAGATCAAGGAGCGCGGCCTGCGCGCCCACCCGGACGGCAAGCACCCGATCGGGCCGATCACCTCCGGCATCCTGCGCGGCATCGAGGACGGCTGGTTCACCGGCGAGATCGCCGAGTCCGCCTTCCAGTACCAGCGCTCGCTGGAGAAGGGCGACAAGCGGGTCGTCGGCGTCAACTGCCACGACGGCTCCGTCACCGGCGACCTCGAGATCCTGCGGGTCAGCCACGAGGTCGAGTGGGAGCAGGTGCGCCTGCTCGGCGAGCGCAAGGAGCGCCGCGACGACGCGAAGGTCAAGTCCTCGCTGGAGGCCATGCTGGCTGCCGCGCGCGACGGCTCGAACATGATCCCCGCCATGCTGGACGCCGTCCGCGCGGAGGCCACGCTCGGCGAGATCTGCAACGTGCTCCGCGACGAGTGGGGCACGTACACGGAGCCGGCCGGCTTCTGAGCCGCGGCACCCGTGCCCGCGGGCCACTGCCCGCCCGCGAAGCGCCGAAGGGCGTGGCCCTCTGCCCTGGGGCCGCGCCCTTCGGCGTACCCGGGGGCACCGTCTCGAGGGAGCGGGCCGTCCCGTGGTGCGTGGGGGAGCCTCTTGAGGCGTCATGGCCTGCAGGCCATGACGCCTCAAGAGGCGAGGGGACCCACACACCACGGGACGGCCCCACGAAGCGAGAGCCCACCCCCACCCCGGCCTGCACACCCCACCCCGGGGGAGCTACGAGGCCGCACCCTTCAGGCCGTGCATCAGAAGGGTGGTGAACATGGCCACCCAGGTTCCGTCCACCGGTTCGGCGCTGACCAGCGCACGGTGCACCACGGTGCCGGCGATCACGTCGAAGATCAGGTCGGTGGTGCCGCCCGCGAGGGTGTCGTCCTCCTCGGCGGGGAGCTCCCCGCGCGCCTGGGCCCGCTGCCTGCCCAGCACCACCAGGTGCTTCTGGCGTTCCACGATCGCCGACCGGATCCGGTCGCGCAGCGCGGCGTCCCGGGTGGACTCGGCGACCACGGCCATCAGGGCGGTCTTCGCCTCCGGGCGGTGCAGCAGCTCCGCGAACTGCAGCACCACGTTCTCGATGTCGGCCTCCAGCGAGCCGCGGTCGGGCAGCTCCAGCGCGTCGAAGAGCTCGGCCACGGCGTCCACGACCAGCTCGTTCTTGCCCGCCCAGCGCCGGTAGAGGGTGGTCTTGGCGACCCCCGCGCGGGCCGAGACGTCGCCCATGGTCAGCTTCGACCAGCCCAGCTCGACCAGCGCGTCCCGGGTGGCCGCGAGGATCGCGGCGTCCGCGGCCGCACTGCGGGGCCGGCCGGTACGCCCCGACGGCTTGCCGGACCCGGCCCCGGACACGGAGCCGGCCCCCGATGCGGACCCGGACACGGAGCCGGCCCCCGATGCGGACCCGGGCACGGAGCCAGTCCCCGACCCGGCCCCCGACGCGGACCGGGACGCCGACGCGGCCCCCGACGCGGAGCCCGTCCCGGAGCCGGAACCGGAACCGGCGCCCGAGCCGGAGCTCCGCCCGGAGTCGCGGGCGGGTTCGGAAGCGGAACAGCGGATGCGCATCCCGCGACGATACCCGTCAGTAGGGAAAGTGCCGTGACCCACATCACGCGGCGCCGCGCCCCGGTTCCAGTTACGCTACGACTCGTAGCGTAAGAGCGACAGCCACTGGCGCCAGGTGGGGACCCGGCGCCGCATACGTTCACCGGTCCGTGCACACGGGCCACCGACCCGCACGTCCGGGTCGCCGGCCCCCGCACGGGGGCCGGAATCAGGGCACGCGAAGGCGTGCCGGGGGTGTTTTCAGCCGGTCTTTTCGCGGCCGCGCGCACAGGGGGGAGGATGTACGCATGCAGCCCAGAAACATGTCCATGAGCGGCGTGGTCGACCTCGCCGCTGTGAAGGCGGCCGGCGAGGCCAAGGCCAAGGCCGAGCAGGCGCGCGCGGAGGCCGCCCGGCACGGCGGCGCCGCCGCGGTGTCCCCTTCCGCCCTGGTCATCGACGTCGACGAGGCCGGCTTCGAGCGCGACGTCATCCAGCGGTCCACCGAGGTCCCGGTCGTCATCGACTTCTGGGCCGAGTGGTGCGAGCCCTGCAAGCAGCTCGGCCCCCTGCTGGAGCGGCTGACGCTGGAGGCCAACGGACGCTTCGTCCTGGCCAAGGTCGACGTCGACGCCAACCAGATGCTGATGCAGCAGTTCGGCATCCAGGGCATTCCGGCCGTGTTCGCCGTCGTGGCGGGCCAGGCCCTCCCGCTGTTCCAGGGCGCCGCCCCCGAGCAGCAGATCCGCGAGACCCTGGCCCAGCTGGTGCAGGTCGCCGAGCAGCGCTTCGGGCTCACCGGCCTCGCGGTGGACGCGGACGCGGACGTGGACGCGCAGGCGGGCGTCCCCGCCGCGGCGCCCGCCGGTCCGTACGACGCCCTGCTGGACGCCGCCGTCGCCGCGTTGGACGCGGGCGACCTGGCCGGCGCGGTCCAGGCGTACAAGAACGTCCTCGCGGACGACCCGACGCACCCGGAGGCCAAGCTCGGTCTCGCGCAGGCCGAACTGCTCGCCCGCGTGCGGAGCATGGACCCGCAGGCGGTGCGCCAGGCGGCGGCCGGAAACCCGAAGGACCCGGCTGCGCAGATCGCCGCCGCCGACCTGGACCTCGCGGGCGGCCATGTCGAGGATGCTTTCGGCCGACTTGTGGACACCGTGCGCGTCACCGCGGGCGACGACCGCGACGCGGTGCGGGTGCGCCTGCTGGAGCTGTTCGAGGTCGTCGGGGCCGAGGATCCGCGGGTGGCGAAGGCCCGTACCGCGCTGGCCCGCGTGCTCTTCTGAGCTGCCGCGGACGTTCCGTTTCGCCCTCCCGGGGCACCGGCGATTTGTTGACACGGAGATAAACAGCGGCCGCGCTTTACCAAAACTTGGTAATCGCGGCCGCTGTTACTCGCAGTAAATCGAACCCCGGAATCTGCCCGGTTTGTCGTTCCATATCACCCTCTGTCGTGACGGTCGGAGACACCGAGCGTCGTCGCTCGATGCCGCCCCGTCGCGTCGTGGTTATCGGGCCGTTACTAGCCAGTAACGAACCCCCTTGTGCCCCGGCCGTGAATGCACCACGATCGGCCACGCTCGGTCCATCCCCGAAGCCCTCCACACCGGGGGTGCCGGAGACGGGTCCCCACCGAGTGGGTCTGCGCACCGTCGCCGGCTCTCTGGACAGGGGGGTCTCTGCCGCCGGCAGGGCCTGTCCTCCCGGCCGCGCGGACACGCGGCCAGTGGTTGTCGCTCGGGGGTGAGGCCGGTGATCCGGACACGTATCCGTGTTTCGGTTACTTGCGCTCCTCCGAGGACGTAGCACTTCTCCCATCCCAGGCCGGGCTCGACCCGGACCGGAGATGTACGTCCGAGAAGGAGGAACGGAAAATGAATTCCCAGGTTCGTGGTGGGACCAGATGGAAGCGCTTCGCGCTCGTCATGGTGCCCAGCATCGCCGCCACCGCCGCGGTCGGTGTGGGTCTGGCGCAGGGCGCGCTCGCCGCGTCGTTCAGCGTCTCCGGCCAGGACTTCAAGGTCTCGGCCGACCAGCTGGTCGGTGACGACCTCATCCAGTACGGCGGCGTGGCCAGCGGTCACGACCTCAAGGGCAACGAGGCGCACCACCCGGTGACGATCTCGGGCTTCAGCCGTGCCGAGATCACCAACATGTGCCAGTCGCTGGTCACCCCGGTGCCCGGCCTCGGCAACATCACCCTCCAGCTCCACACGGGTAACAAGGGCACCCCCGCGGTCGCCAAGAACATCTACCTCGACGTCGCCGAGCTCGACGCCGACGCGGAGTTCACCAACCTGGACATCGGTGTCGCCGTCGGCGACCCGAGCCACAAGACGAAGCCGCAGTCGGGCACCGTCGCCAGCCCGTACGCGTTCTCGCAGCGCGCCGAGAAGGCCGTTCTGAAGAACGTCGAGCAGAAGGCGTGGGCGACCACGGCCGGCACCTTCAGCCTGCCGAACCTGAGCCTGCGTCTGCTCGCGGGCGACAAGCCCTGCTACTAGGCCTGACCACCTAGCGGACACCGGGCCCTTACGAGCCCGGAGGTCCGAGCGCTTGGGGGACGGGCGGGCGGCGCCTGCCGCTCCGCCCGCCCGTCCCGGCACTTCACGTAGTTCTCCGTACCACCGTTTCCAGGGAGCTGTTGTCCATGAACGCCGAGGCCCCGGTTTCCCCCCAGGACATGCACTGGCTCAAGCGTGGTCGGCTCACGTTCCGTCAGTGGCGGGGCACCAGGCCCTACTGGGCGGGTCTGTTCACCCTGCTCGGCGGCGTCCCGATCCTGTACTTCCCGTACGCGGACGTCCGCCTCGGGAACGTCACCATCGCCATGGCGACCACCGCCGGCTCCGGCTCGCTGATCATCGGCTTCCTGCTCATCACGCTGGGCCTCTGCCTCTGGTTCCAGCAGACCATGCGGGTCTTCGCCGGCGTGGCCGCGATCCTGCTGGCCCTCATCTCGCTCCCGGTATCCAATTTCGGCGGCTTCTTCCTGGGCTTCTTCCCCGCGCTGATCGGCGGTGCGCTGGCACTGTCCTGGGCGCCCGGGAAGGCGAAGGACGAGGCCGAGGACGGCGAGGACACCATGGCCGAGATCGGCGAGCAGCCGGAGCACGTCCCCGGTCCCCGCACGGAAACGGACCCGCAGGGCTTCCCGTACGAGCAGCAGCACGCGGACCACGCCGCGTACGAGCAGCCGTACGAGCAGGGGCCCGCCGCGACCGAGACGACTGCCCACGCCAACGGCGGGAGGAACAGTGCGGGGTGACGAGACGCAGCGGGCCATCGCGCCCGACGCGCAGTCCCGTGAGAAGAAGGGCCCGCGCCACGCGGCGCCGAGGAAGTCCCTGCTGACCAAGCTCCAGATACCCGTCGGCAAGACGATGGCCCTGGCCGCGATGCCGACCGCCGTCTTCGTCGGCATGGGCATGGCGCCCAAGCTGGCACTCGCCGACGACAAGGACATACCCTTCGCGCCCGGCCCGTGCGTGACGCGCTCGGACGAGCCGCCGCAGGAGTCGCCCTCGCCGAAGGCGACGGACATGCCGAGCAAGCCGAAGGACGAGAGCCCCTCGCCGAAGGCTTCGCCCTCCGCCTCCCCGTCCGCCTCTCCCGGGGCGACGAAGGAGCCGGAGCCCGAGACCTCGCCCTCGGCGCAGCCGTCCTCGACGGCCGAACCGAAGAAGGACGACGGCCCGGCCGACACCCGGACGGCGACCCCGGACCCGTTGGACCCGCTGGGCGTGGGCGACAAGCTCAACGACCTGCTCGGCGACCTGACGAAGAAGCCCGGCGAGGAGAAGCCCGGCGAGAAGCCTGCCGACGAGAAGCCGGCCACGGACGGGAAGCCCGCCGCGGACACCGGGCCCTCGAAGGTGGACTCCAAGACCGCGAACGCGATCCGCGAGGCCGCCAAGCGCACCGGAGCCAAGGTCGAGGACCTCTCGGACGACGTCAAGAAGACGGCCGAGGAGCCCAAGGACGAGACCGGCACGAAGGCCTCGGACGACGAGTACGGCAAGGACAAGGACGGCAAGCAGCCGTTCCCCTGCCCGACCCACGACCCCAAGGCCCTGGCCGCGGCGGAGATGGAGGACGGCGTCCCGCTCCTGCCCGACGAGCCCTGGTACCTGGACAGCTCGCTGCTGACCCTGTCCGGCCTGGACTACCACGGCATCGTCGAGGTCAAGACGGCCGGCGGCAAGATCAAGAAGGTCCTCAAGTTCACCGCGTCCTCGGTGGACATCAAGGACCTCCACCAGCGCGTCGGCAAGTCCGGCACCGTCGCCCACCTCAAGGCCCGTGGCGGTTCGACCTCCACGATCCGGGGCGGCACGGTGACGATGTACACCGAGGAGCTCAAGGGCAACCTGTTCGGCCTGATCCCGATCACCTTCAGCCCGGACACCCCGCCCCCGCTGAACGTGCCGTTCGCCTTCTTCACCAACGCCAAGGTGACGCAGGCCGGCCAGTTCGGCGGCACGCTGACCGTTCCCGGCCTCCACAACTGGATGGAGTAGCCCCGGCGACGCGGCACGCACCCGACGGCAGGGCGCCCCTCCCCCCCTGGGGAGCGGCGCCCTGCCGTCGTCGTCCGGCGACGTCGCCCCGAGCGGCGCCGGTGATCACCGACCCCCTACGCTGAACGCCGTTCGAGTGACCGGACCAGTGCGGGGGGATCCGTATGACGGAGGAAGCGAACGGCGACCGGACGGGCAGTGCGGAAGGGCCGGGCACGTGGCGGTCCGTGGTCCGTCGCCTGGCCGTCGTCGGCATCCCGCTCGGGGTGGTCCTCGTCCTCGCCTGGACGTTCCTGAGCCCCCTCGGCTACTGGCCGGGATCGTCGATGACGACGGCGTGGACGACCCCGCTCGACAAGGTGGCGCCCGTGCCCAGCACCCATCGGTCCTGGCTCGTCGGCGACACCCTCGTCCGCGCCCGCTACAACGCCGTCACCGGTTTCGACGCCGCCTCGGGCGAGCGGCGCTGGGAGTACGCCCCGCCCCGCCGCCGCGACATCTGTGCCGCCAGCGAGACCGCCGACGGCTCCCGCCTGCTGATCGCGTACACCGAGGACATCAGGAAGCCCGGCGCCGGCTGCACCACCGTCGCCGCGCTCGACCTCGCCGTCGGGCGCGAACTGTGGCACACCGCCCTCACCCCGGCGCACCGGGACACCACCGACGGCCTCGGCGCACTCGCCGTGGGCGGCGGACTCGGCGTGGTCCTCGACGCCTCGGCCGGAACGGGCGCCCCCGCCGTACGGGCCGTCGATCTGCGCACCGGCTCTCCGCGCTGGAGGGGTGCGGTGCCGAAGGGCTGTGTCCCGGGCAGCGTGGCCATCTCGCCACGACAGGTCCTCGCCGTCCTGACCTGCGGCGAGGAGAGGAAACTGGCCGCCTTCGACCCGTCCGACGGCCACGAGCGGTGGACCACGGCCGTCGACACCCGCGACGGCGTCCCCGCCGGCGCGAGCGTGACGGTCACGGCCACCGAGCCGATCGTGCTGCGCGTCGCCAAGGACCGGCGCGACGTCGACTCCTACCTCCGGGAGGAGGGCGTCGAGGCCTTCCTCACCTTCGATGCGGAAGGCCGTCCCGGAGCGAGGATCGAGACCAACGGTGAGGGCTACGGTTCGATCGGCACCCAGGTGGTCGTCTCCGACCAGCGGCTCTTCGCGCGCACCAGCGGCGGCGGGTGGGGGCTCGTCGTCGCCTTCGACCTGACCACCGGCAGGGAGCTGTGGCAGGAGGCCATCGGCGGCAAGGACTACGCCGTCCAGGGACTGCACGCGCAGGACGGCCGGGTCATGGTGGTGAACGCCTCCCACCGGTACGGGGACATCCTGAACGTCTTCGACGCCGCCACCGGCGACGAGGAGGAGGACCGCCACTTCCGCGACGACACGGGAGACGTCGACCGACTGCTCCTGTACGGGGACCGGTTCATCGCCGTCCGCTCGGGCGGCTCCGCCGCGCCCTTCACCGCGTACCAACGCTGGTGAAGGCCGCTCGGCCCGCCGCCGTTCCGGCGGTGCGGGCCCCCTGACGCGGGCGGTCTTCGGTGCGAGGATGACCGGCCATGAGCTACCTGTTCGAGATAGACGACGATCCCGTCTTCGGGGCGTCCAACCGCGTGGCCGTGCTCTTCGTCGACATGCTGGAGGCGGCGGGGAAGGCCGTGCGGCGGCCCACCGGGCTGGAGGCCCTCGCCGGGGGCTGGTTCCGGATCGACCCCGACGCCTTCGGCGAGTTCGTCCAGGAGCTGCTGGCCGTGCGCGCCAGGAGCACGCACCAGTTCCTGTGGCTGCTCCTCGACGGCGTCCTGCCTCTCGCCGTCACCCTCCTGGAGCGCAGCGGCCGCACCGTCGTGCCCGCTACGGACGATGAGGGCGCCTACCTGGACGGCGTGCGCGAGCTGGGGGTGCCGCTGCCGGGCTGACGCCGGCCACGGCGCGCCCGGGCCCGGCCCGCGCACGGTCCCGGGCCGGAACGAACGCACCGAGGGCGGCACCCCCGGTCGGGGGTGCCGCCCTCGGTGGCTGTGCGGCAGCGGGTGGCGCGGCGGGCGTCAGGCCTGCTGCGCGGCGCCCAGGTGGTGGACCCGGACCATGTTGGTGGTGCCGGGGACGCCGGGGGGCGAGCCGGCCGTGATGACCATGGTGTCGCCGGCGGCGTAGCGGCCCAGCTTGAGCAGCTCGGCGTCCACGAGGTCGACCATGGCGTCCGTGTTGTCGACGTACGGCACGACGTACGACTCCACGCCCCAGCTCAGGGCGAGCTGGTTGCGCGTGCCCTCCTCGGTGGTGAAGGCCAGGATCGGCTGCGTGACGCGGTAGCGCGACAGCCGGCGGGCGGTGTCACCGGACTTGGTGAAGGCGACCAGGGCCTTGCCGTCGAGGAAGTCGGCGATCTCGCAGGCCGCGCGGGCGACGGAGCCGCCCTGGGTGCGCGGCTTCTTGCCCGGGACCAGGGGCTGCAGGCCCTTGGAGAGGAGCTCCTCCTCGGCCGCCATGACGATCTTCGACATCGTCTTGACGGTCTCGATCGGGTACGCGCCCACGGAGGACTCGGCGGAGAGCATGACCGCGTCGGCGCCGTCGAGGATGGCGTTGGCGACGTCGGAGGCCTCGGCGCGGGTCGGCCGGGAGTTGGTGATCATCGACTCCATCATCTGGGTCGCGACGATCACCGGCTTGGCGTTGCGGCGGCACATCTCGATGAGCCGCTTCTGGACCATCGGGACCTTCTCGAGCGGGTACTCGACGGCGAGGTCGCCACGGGCCACCATGACCGCGTCGAAGGCGGCGACGACGTCGGCCATGTTCTCGACGGCCTGCGGCTTCTCCACCTTGGCGATGACCGGGACCCGGCGGCCCACCTCGTCCATCACCTTGTGCACGTCCTGGACGTCGTTGGCGTCGCGGACGAAGGACAGGGCGACCATGTCGCAGCCCATGCGGAGGGCGAAGCGCAGGTCGTCGACGTCCTTCTCGGACAGGGCGGGGACGTTCACGGCCGCGCCGGGCAGGTTGATGCCCTTGTGGTCCGAGATGACACCGCCCTCGATGACGATGGTCTTGACCCGCGGGCCGTCGACCTCGATCACCCGCAGCTCGACGTTGCCGTCGTTGATCAGGACCGGGTCGCCGGCCGAGACGTCGCCGGGCAGGCCCTTGTACGTGGTGCCGCAGACGGACTTGTCACCGGGAACGTCCTCGGTGGTGATGGTGAACTCGTCACCGCGCACCAGCTCGACGGGGCCCTCGGCGAAGGTCTCCAGACGGATCTTCGGCCC
The DNA here is from genome assembly GCF_044753805.1 of Streptomyces sp. NPDC093225. Classification (NCBI taxonomy): domain Bacteria; kingdom Bacillati; phylum Actinomycetota; class Actinomycetes; order Kitasatosporales; family Streptomycetaceae; genus Streptomyces; species Streptomyces sp. NPDC093225. Next base: position 24,781 of record NZ_JBIVNX010000062.1, on the reverse strand, counting down.
CTGCAGGTCGGCGAGGACGCCGACCGCCCGGCCGGTCTCCGCGGCGGCCTGCCGGACGCGGTCGTACCGCTCCTGGTGCTCTGCCTGGGAACCGTGGCTGAAATTGAATCGGGCCACGTTCATACCGGCCTCGATGAGAGCTTTCAGCTGCTCGAGCGAGTCGACGGCGGGGCCCAGCGTGCAGACGATTTTGGAACGGCGCATGAAGCGGATCCTATCCGGTTTGTTTCGTAGCGGAATATTCCGTCTGGTGGAAAGTCCAAGTGACTAGTGGGTAACCAGCTCGTAGGTCTGCGCGGCGATTTCCAGCTCCTCGTCGGTCGGGACCACGGCCACCGCCACCCGGGCGTGGTCCGGCGAGATCAGCCGCGGCTCGCGCGACCGGACGGAGTTCAGCCCGGCGTCGACCGCCAGGCCCAGCTCCTCCAGTCCGCTGACCGCAGCCTCCCGCACCGGGGCCGCGTTCTCGCCGACCCCCGCCGTGAAGGCCACCGCGTCCACCCGGCCGAGCACCGCGACGTACGCGCCGATGTACTTCTTCAGCCGGTGCACGTACGCCCGGAACGCCGTGTCCGCGGCGTGGTCGCCCTCGCCGGCCCGCCGCAGCACCTCGCGCATGTCGTTGTCCCCGCACAGCCCCAGCAGGCCGCTGCGCTTGTTCAGCAGGGTGTCGATCTCGTCCACCGACAGGCCGCCCACCCGCGCCAGGTGGAAGACCACGGCCGGGTCGAGGTCGCCCGAGCGGGTGCCCATGACCAGGCCCTCCAGGGGGGTCAGACCCATCGAGGTGTCCACGCACACCCCGCCGCGCACCGCGGAGGCCGAGGCCCCGTTGCCCAGGTGCAGGACGATGACGTTGACCTCCTGCGGCGCCTTGCCCAGCAGTGCGGCGGTGGCCCGCGAGACGTAGGCGTGCGAGGTGCCGTGGAAGCCGTACCGGCGGATCGACAGCTCGTCGGCCACCTTCGCGTCGATCGCGTACCGGGCGGCGTACTCCGGCATCGTCGCGTGGAAGGCGGTGTCGAAGACCGCCACCTGCGGGACGTCGGGGCGCAGCGCGCGGGCCACCTCGATGCCGGTGATGTTGGCCGGGTTGTGCAGCGGTGCCAGCGGAACCAGGCTGCGGACCTCGTCCAGCACCTCGTCGTCGATCACGGTCGGCGCGGTGAAGCGGGTGCCGCCGTGCACCACCCGGTGGCCCACGGCCGCCAGCTCCGGCGAGTCCAGGCCCAGGCCGTCGGCGGCCAGCTCCGCGGCCACGGCCTTGAGCGCCGCCCCGTGGTCGGCGACCGGGCCGGTCTGCTCCCGTTCGGCGGCCCCGCCGGCCGGGGTGTGCGCGATCCGCGAGGTCTCCTCGCCGATCCGCTCCACCAGGCCGGAGGCCAGCCGGGAGCCGTCGGCCATGTCGAGCAGCTGGTACTTCACCGACGAGGAGCCGGAGTTGAGGACGAGTACGCGCGATGCGGTCACGGGTGCGGGGCTTTCTGTATCGGCGTGGTGGGAGGTGGGTGCGGCGGTCATGCGGTGGCGGCGGGGGCCGCCGGTACCGCCCCGGAGGGGGTCCCGCCGCCCTGGGCCTGGATCGCGGTGATCGCCACGGTGGTGACGATGTCCTGCACCAGTGCCCCGCGCGAGAGGTCGTTGACCGGCTTGCGCAGGCCCTGGAGCACCGGGCCGACCGCCACGGCGCCGGCCGAGCGCTGCACGGCCTTGTACGTGTTGTTGCCGGTGTTGAGGTCGGGGAAGATCAGCACGGTCGCCCGGCCGGCCACGTCCGAGTCGGGCAGCTTCGTCGCCGCGACGCTGGGCTCGACGGCCGCGTCGTACTGGATCGGGCCCTCGATGAGCAGGTCCGGGCGGCGCTCGCGCACGAGCTCGGTCGCCTTGCGGACCTTGTCCACGTCGGCGCCCGAGCCGGACGTGCCGGTGGAGTACGAGAGCATCGCGATCCGCGGCTCGACGCCGAACGCGGCGGCGGTGGCGGCCGACTGCACCGCGATGTCCGCCAGTTGCTCGGCGTCCGGGTCCGGGTTCACCGCGCAGTCGCCGTAGACCAGGACCCGGTCCGCCAGGCACATGAAGAAGACGGACGAGACGATCGAGGCTTCGGCCTTCGTCTTGATGATCTCGAAGGCCGGGCGGATGGTGGCCGCGGTGGAGTGCACCGAGCCGGAGACCATGCCGTCGGCCAGGCCCTCCTGCACCATCAGGGTGCCGAAGTAGTTGACGTCGGTGACCACGTCGTTGGCCAGCTCGACCGTCATGCCCTTGTGGCCGCGGGCCTTGGCGTAGTACTCGGCGAACCGTTCCCGCAGCGGGGAGGTCAGCGGGTCGATCAGCTGGGCGGCGGAGACGTCGAGGCCCAGGTCGCCGGCCTTCTTCTGGATGGCGTCGGCGTCGCCCAGCAGCGTCAGGTCGCACACCCCGCGGCGCAGCACCACGTCGGCGGCGCGCAGCACCCGCTCCTCGGTGCCCTCGGGCAGGACCACGCGGCGTCGCGCGGAGCGGGCCTGCTCGAGCAGTTCGTGCTCGAACATCATGGGGGTCACGCGGGTGGAGCGGGCCACCGAGAGGCGGTCGCGCAGCGCGGCGGTGTCGACGTGTCGCTCGAAGAGCCCGAGGGCGGTCTCCAGCTTGCGCGGCGTACCCGAGTTCAACCGGCTCTGCAGGGCGAAGAGTTCGGCGGCGGTGGGGAAGGAGTTGCCGGCCACCGAGACCACCGGCGTGCCCGGCGCGAGCTTGGCCGCCAGGGTCAGGACGTGCGGGGCCGGGCGCTCATTGAGGGTGAGCAGCACGCCCGCGATCGGCGGCGTGCCCGAGGTGTGCGCGGCCAGCGCGCCGACCATCAGGTCGGAGCGGTCCCCGGGGGTGACGACCAGGCAGCCCGGGGTCAGGGCGTTGAGGAAGTTCGGCAGGTGGGCGCCGCCGAAGACGAAGTCCAGGGCGTCGCGGGCCAGTCCGGCCTCGTCGCCGAGCAGCACCTCGCCCCCCAGGGCGTGGGTGATCTGGGCGACCGTGGGCGCCGACAGGGACTTGTCGTCGGGCAGGACGTAGCAGGGCACGGGGAGGCGGGCGGCGAGCCGCTCGGCTATGTGGTCCCGGTCCTTGGCTGCCACCCGGTTGACCACCATCGCCACCACCTGGCAGCCCAGCGACTCGTACGCGCGGAAGGCGTTGCGGGCCTCGGCGCGCACCGACTCCGAGGTCTGCCGGGTGCCGCCCACCACCGGCACCACCACGGCGCCGAACTCGTTCGCGAGGCGGGCGTTGAGGGCCAGTTCGTCGGGGAGGTTGGTGTCGGCGTAGTCGGTGCCGAGCACGAGCATGACCTCGTAGTCGCGGGCCACCCGGTGGTAGCGGTCGACCAGCCGCGAGACCAGCTCGTCGGTGCCCTTCTCGGCGAGCAGGGCGGAGGCCTCGTGGTAGTCCATGCCGTAGGCGGTCGCCGGGTCCTGCTCCAGCCGGTAGCGGGCCCGGAGGAGGTCGGACAGCCGGTCGGGCGCGTCGTGCAGCAGTGGCCGGAAGACCCCCACGCGGCCCGTCTGGCGGGCCAGCAGCTCCATGATGCCCAGCTCGACGACCTGGCGGCCGTCTCCCCGGTCGATTCCGGTCACGTACACGCTGCGGGTCACGCGTGCTCTCCGTCCCTGAGCCCGGCCGGGCCGGCCTGCGGCTCCTCGTGTCGAAAATTCCCCGTGGCATGGGCTTGCCCCCTTGACGGTACCTCCGCGGCTGGCTACGGCGCCCGCCGGCAGAGGGCCCGTGAACAGGGGTCCGAGGGCCCGTCGAGTGGAGCACTAAGCGGCGCACCTTTGCCCCCGTACGTGGAACAATCGGACAGTCCGACCTGTATGACCGCACCTGTACGACGAGAAGCAGGAGACGAAGCACGATGCGCATCGGAGTCCTCACCGCAGGCGGCGACTGCCCCGGCCTGAACGCCGTGATCCGGTCGGTCGTGCACCGGGCCCTCGTCGGTCACGGCGACGAGGTCATCGGCTTCGAGGACGGCTTCAAGGGCCTGCTCGACGGCCACTACCGCCCCCTCGACCTCAACGCCGTCAGCGGCATCCTGGCCCGCGGCGGCACCATCCTCGGCTCGGCCCGCATGGAGCGCGCCCGGCTCAGCGAGGCGGCCGAGAACTGCGCCGCGCTGCGCGAGCGGTACGGCCTGGACGTGCTCATCCCGATCGGCGGCGAGGGCACGCTGACCGCGGCCCGGATGCTGTCCGACGCGGGCATGCCCGTCGTCGGCGTACCGAAGACGATCGACAACGACATCTCCTCCACGGACCGCACCTTCGGCTTCGACACCGCCGTCATGGTCGCCACCGAGGCCATCGACCGCCTCAAGACCACCGCCGAGTCCCACCAGCGCGTCATGGTCGTCGAGGTCATGGGCCGCCACGCCGGCTGGATCGCGCTGGAGTCCGGCATGGCCGGCGGCGCGCACGGCATCTGCCTGCCCGAGCGGCCGTTCCAGGTCGCCGACCTGGTGAAGATGGTGGAGGAGCGCTTCGACCGCGGCAAGAAGTTCGCCGTCGTCTGCGTCGCCGAGGGCGCGCACCCGGTCGAGGGCTCCATGCCGTACGAGAAGGGCGAGATCGACCAGTACGGCCACGAGCGCTTCGCGGGCATCGGCAACCGGCTGGCCGTCGAGCTGGAGCGGCGCCTGGGCAAGGAGGCCCGCCCGGTCATCCTGGGCCACGTCCAGCGCGGCGGCGTCCCCACCGCGTACGACCGGGTGCTCGCCACCCGCTTCGGCTGGCACGCCGTCGAGGCCGCCCACCGGGGCGACTTCGGCAACATGACCGCGCTGCGCGGCACGGACATCGTGATGGCCCCGCTCGCCTCCGCCGTCACCGAGCTCAAGCGGGTCCCCGAGAAGCGCATGCACGAGGCCGAGTCGGTCTTCTGACCGGGCTCTGCCGGCCCCGCTCCGGCGCCCCGGACGCCCGACCGTGACGGCGGTCCGGGCCGTCGTGCCGGGACCGCCGTCACGGTCGGGCGATGCCCAGCCGCTCCCAGAAGTGGCCGGTGACGACGGAGAGGAACTCGCGGCCGGCGTCGCCGCTGGCGGCCTGGCCGCCACCGCCGCCCCAGCTCAGCGTGGCGACCATCGTCGACTGGTAGTCGTCGTAGAGCTGCTCCACCACCCGCTCCAGGTGCTCCCGGGGGACCGGCACCAGCTTCGCGAGCGGCTTGACGTACGCCTGCCAGCGCGTGGTGACGGCGTTGCGCAGCGCCTCGGCCAGCTCCTCCTCCCGCCCGGTGGCGACGACGAAGTCCGGCAGGCCGAGCCCGAGGACCTGGGCGAGGGCGGCGGACTGGCGCTCGTTGCCCTTCCAGCGGCCGGAGTTCTCCATCTTCTGGTACGCGCCGGCGTCCAGGCCGATGCGGCGGGCCAGCTCCTCGGGGGCGATGCCCTTGGCCATCCGGTGCTCGCGCAGGGTGCGGGGCCGGGCGAGCAGCTCGCCCGGGGAACACCACAGGACGCCCGCGAGGGCGGTCAGCTCGGCGGAGGTCGGCGCGACCTCGCCGCGCTCCCACGCCATGACCGTCTCGGGCGTGACGAGGAGTCCGTACTGGGCGCGCAGGCCGTAGGCGACGTGGCCGGGCGCCATGCCCAGGGCGGCGCGCAGTCGGCGGGCGGCGAGGGCGTCGAAGGGTGGGCTCTGGTGCACGGCCACACCGTAGAGGTGGCCGGGACCCGACGACTACGGTCTGTTCGACCAAGGTCACAACTCGTAGGATCGTCCTAGGATCTCCGGCGCTTTCGCCCGTTTCCCCCGCGACTGTCCGGTAACCCGCCTGGGTGAAGATCCACTATCTCGCCGGTTCCGTGCGTGCGCCAGCGGTACGGAACGGTAACTTCCGGCCGCCCCCGACCGCAACGGCGCGAGCCGTCGCGGCCGGGAACCGGAGCGAAGCCGTCCGCTGGGCGGACGGCCCCCCGGAGGCCGGTGGGTGTCAGCGGACGTCGACGTAGTCCTCGCGGCCCGACACGGCGTAGTGCGTGGCCGGCGCGTCGACGAACCGGATCTGCCAGGTGCCGTCCTGCTTGGCCGTGAACGTGCGGCGGAAGGTGCCGTCGGTCCGCGTCACGGCGGTGCCGAGCCGCTGCCAGGTGGCGCCGCGGGTGGCCGCCTTGAAGTAGACGCGGACGGTCTGGCCGCCGAAGGCCCGCCACGACGTGCCCGACTGCTGGAGCAGCCCGCCCTTGGCCGTGATCGTCGCGCCCTTGCGCACCGGCTCGGGGGTCACGTCGTCGTTGAAGAGCTGCGTGCCCTTGCGGCCGAGCTTGAACGACGGGCTGACCAGGGTCGTCGTCCCGGACACCAGCCGCCAGTAGCCGGCCTTGTCCGCATCGGCCTTCCGCGTCGAGGACCGGGAGAACTCCACCCCGTACTCGGCCGTGAAGCCGCCCGCCTCCGACCAGGTGCGGCCGTCCGCCGAGTACTGGATGTGCAGGGGGAGCTTCACGCCCGGCGAGGCCGCGCCGGTCGTGGTGCCCAGCTTCCCGGTGAAGGTGACCTTGCGGTACTTGTCGACCGCGCCCTTCACCGAGGTGAAGACGGACGTCGCGCCCTGCAGCTGGAACGTGTGCTTCGGGGGTGCGTTGAAGTAGAAGAACGGGTCGGGCTGGACCGTCACCGGGCCCGCCGGGCCGGCGCCGACGCTGCCCGAGAACGTGCCGTCGTTCGCGGTCAGCGGCAGCCGTCCGCCGCCGACGGAGATCCCGTGCAGGCCGACCGGCTTCTCCGTGCCGTCGTCGGCGATCCGGGTGAGCTTGCCCTTGACCGGGACGTAGCTGCCGTACGGGGCGGTGACCGTGCCGGTCGGGGTGGCCACCGCCAGTTTCAGGTCCTGCTTGTGGAACGGGATGGTGATCTGCTGCCGCGTCGTGTCCGTCTCGAAGGCGAGCGTCGGCGAGGGGGTGAACTCGGTGGCGGTGGCCTGCGCCGAGAAGTGCCCCGCGCTGTCGGTCGGGAGGCCCCCGCTCACCGAGACCCCGGCGAACGGCTTGGTCTCGTGCGTGTCCGGGTCCTCGGCCAGGAGGGTGCCGTTCACCGTGACCTGCGGCGTGTCGTACGAGAGCCACTTGTGGTCGGGCGTCAGCACCATGTGCGCGTCCAGGCCGTACTGGATCTCGCCCCGGTCGCGGCGGACGCGCTCCTCGGCCGTGCCCTCCTTGGCGAGGATGTCCACCGTGTAGCCGCCGAGCCCCGGGAGCGAGAGCGGGCCCGTCAGGTAGGTCGAGTCCCAGCAGTCGGAGGTGGGCGCGCACGCCTCGGTGCCCTGCAGCTTCACGGAGGCGAGGACCGCGTCGGAGCCCCTGCGCCGGATGTGCAGGCTGATGTCCTCGGGACGCACGCCGTCGTCCAGCAGGTTGAAGGCGGCGAAGACCTTGCCGTCGTGCACGTCCGTCCAGACCGCCGACTTCAGCGGGGCGCCGGCCGCCTGGGCGGCCGGCACCGCCGCCAGGGTGGTGGCGCCGAGCGCGAGCGCCGTGCCCACCGCCGCTGCCATGAGCTTTCTCAAGGGTTCCCCCATCAGACTGTGTGGTGTCCTGCCGCAGGTGCGACACGGGAGAGGCCCGGATGGTTGTACGGCGCCGGCGGAAAATCGACGGTCGCGCGGCTGAACCGGAACGCCCCGCGGTGCGTGATCCCTATGCGGGGCCTCCGCGCACGGGGGTCGCGGAGGCCCCGGTTCCGCTCGATGTCGCTCAGCGGGCCGCGAGCGTGCCCGCCACCGCCCCGCCCAACCAGTCCCCGGTGTGCGAGAAGGCGAAGCCCAGCTCCTCGGCCCGGGCGCCCGACATTCCGTACGCCCGCGCGAACGCGAACGGCGAGGCCGCCTCGCCCGCTCCGGCCACCCGGTACTCCGGCGCCGCCCCGCCCGTCACCGCCCGCACCGCCTCCACGATGTCCCGCGTGGTCAGCGGGCCGTGCGCGAGCGCGTTCACCGGGCCGGTGAACTCCGCCCCGGCCGCCCAGGCGAGGAAGTCGGCGATCTCCTCGACGTAGATGTACGTCGACGGGCGGTTCGGCTCGGTCACCGCCACCGGCTCACCCGCCCGCAGCCGGTCCGCGTAGTGCTCCAGCCGCCCCGTGAAGTCGTCCGCCCCGCCCAGCACGTGGCCCACCCGCACCGTCACGTACGGGAAGGCGGGGGCGGCGGCGAACACCGCCTCCGCCTGGCGCTTGCCCTCGCCGTAGTGCTCCTCCAGGAACGCGGGGTCGCCCCACGGCAGCTCCGGACGCACCACCACCGCCGCCAGGTCGAGGGCGTCCTCCGGGAGCGGGTGGTCCGCGTCCTCGTGCTCGTACACCTCGATCGTCGAGGTCATCACGTACCGCCCGGTGCGGCCCTCGAAGACCCGCCGGGCGATCGCCGCCTGTACGGGCGTGTAGCAGACCTGGTCGACCACCACGTCGAACACCCGGTCCCCGAGCGCGGCCCGCAGCGCCGCCTCGTCGTTCCGGTCGGCGACCAGCTGCTCCACCCCCGCCGGCGCCGGCGCCGAGCCGCGGTTGACCACGGTCACCTCGTCGCCGCGCGCCACCAGCCGCTCGATCAGTCGCTTCCCGAAGTACCGGCTGCCCCCGATGACACACACCCTGCGCACGCGTCTCCCCCGTCTCTGCTGAAAGGTCTCACCCCCTACAAGTCGGCGGACCCCCTCCACTGTTCCGAGGGGAAGGCCGGACCGTGGCCGGGCACGATCACGTCGGCCACGTCCAGCACCCGCTGCCGGCTCTCCCGCAGTCGCTCGTGGTCCGGGGCCACGGGGTCCTCGGCCGGGCCGTCGGGCCGCCACCACAGGTCCCCCACGAAGGCCACCACGCCCTCGGCCGTGTCCGCGAGCAGCGTGACGTCCTCCGCGCTGTGCCCCGGGGTGCGGATCAGCCGCAGCCCGCGGCCCAGCTCGGCGCCCTCCGCGTCGCGGTCGGTCCACTGGTCCGCCCGGTAGACCGCCTTGTGGTCGTGCACCCGCGCCTCGCCGAACAGGCCCACGTTCATGGTGTTGTCCGGGTGGTGGTGGCTGAGCACCACGTCCGTGATGTCGTCGGGACCCAGCCCCAGCTCCGCCAGCGGCCCCAGGATCCGGTCGCGGTGCGCCACCATGCCGGGGTCCACGATCACGTGCCGCTCGCCGTCCGTCACGTACGAGACCGTGGCGGCCACCCCGGGCCCGGTGGAGAGCGTGTAACCCGTCGTCAGGATGCGGTAGTTCGTCGTCATGGGGACAAGCCTCGCCCCGCCGCGCCACCCGGCGTGAGTGGCACGGATGCCATCCATCGCCGGAATCGTGCCACCGTGCCAGGATCAGCGCATGCCCCCCTTCCGCACCGTCGCCGCCTACGCCCCGCCCGGCGTGGGCATGCTCGCCCTCGGCCTGGTCACCGAGGTCTTCGACGCGCGCGCCGACCCGGCCGTCCCCCGCTTCGCCCTCACCGTGTGCACCGACCGCCCCGGCCCGGTGGTCACCGACGTCGGCGTACGCGTCGACGTGCCGCACGGACTCGACGCCCTGGCCGACGCCGACCTCGTGCTCGCCCTGCCCTGGGCGGGGTTCCGCGAGCCACCGCCCGCGCCCGCCGCCGAGGCCCTGCGCGCCGCCCACGCGCGCGGCGCGACCGTGGCCGCGCACTGCGTCGGCGGCTTCGCGCTCGCCGCGGCCGGACTCCTCGACGGCCTGCGCGCCACCACCCACTGGCGCTTCGCCGAGCTCCTCGCCGCCCGGCACCCCGCCGTCACCGTGGTCCCCGACGCCCTCTACGTGGACGAGGACCGGATCGTCACCGGCGCCGGCGCGGCCGCCGGCTTCGACCTGTGCCTGCACCTGGTCCGCCGCGCCCACGGGGCGGCCGTCGCCAACGCCGTGGCCCGCGACCTGGTCCTGCCGCCGCACCGGGACGGCGGGCAGGCCCAGTACGTGGCGGCGCCCGTCCCGCGGGACGGCGAGGACGAGCGGCTCGCCGACGTGCTCGGCTGGGCCAGGGCCCACCTCGACCGCCGGCTGACCGTGGACGACCTGGCCCGCCGGGCCCTGATGAGCCGCCGCTCCTTCGTCCGCCGCTTCGGCGCGGCCACCGGAAGCACTCCGCACGCCTGGCTGCTGGCCCAGCGGCTGAACCGGGCCGAGGAGCTGCTGGAGACCAGTTCGGCACCCCTGGAGGAGATCGCCCGCAGCTGCGGCTTCTCCGGCGCGGCCGTCCTGCGCGAGCAGTTCGTGCGCCGCCGCGGCGTGCCCCCGCGCGAGTACCGGCGCGGCTTCGGCGACCGCAGCGGGGCCGGCACCGGGGGAGGGGCCGGGGGAGGGGCCGGGACGGGGCCCCGGACCCGCCCCTTGGCTTGACGTCGGCGTCAAGGCTTACGGTCGTGGACATGCGCATCGGCGAGCTGGCCGCCAAGGCCGGGACCACCACGCGGACCCTCCGCTACTACGAGTCCCGGGGGCTGCTGCCCGCCCGCCGGGCCGTCAACGGGTACCGCGAGTACGGCGAGGACGACCTGCAGCTGCTGCGGCAGATCCGCACGCTGCAGGACTTCGGCTTCGACCTGGAGGAGACCCGGCCGTTCGTGGACTGCCTCCGGGCGGGCCACCCGGCCGGCGACTCCTGTCCCGCCTCGCTCGCCGTGTACCGCCGCAAGCTCGCCGAACTCGACGGGCTGATCGACCGGTTGACGGGCGTACGACAGCAGGTGGCGCGCCAGCTGGCGACCGCGGAGCACGCGGTGGCCGAGCTGGCCGCCGGGGCGGAGGCGCCGGGAGGTCCGGAGCCCCGCTGCGAATTCGACGGATGAGGAGGAGCCCCATGCGCGCAGCCGGAGTGGCCGAGGTGACCGACACCGACTTCGAGACCGAGGTCCTGTCGGCCGAGCTGCCGGTGCTGGTCGAGTTCACCGCCGACTGGTGCGGCCCGTGCCGCCAGCTGGCCCCCGTACTGAGCTCGATCGCCGCCGAGGAGGCCGGACGGATCAAGGTCGTGCAGATCGACGTGGACAGCAACCCCGTCACGCAGTCCCGCTACGGCGTGCTGTCCATGCCGACGCTGATGTTCTTCAAGGGGGGCGAGCCGGTCCGGCAGACCGTCGGCGCCCGCCCCAAGCGCAGGCTCCTCCAGGAGATCGACGAGGTCCTCGCGCGGGCCTGAGGCCCGCGCGACCCCGGCCCGGTCAGGCGGGCCGGAACCAGACCGTCGCCAGCGGCGGGAGGGTCAGCCGCAGACTGGCCCCCCGCCCCTGCGCCGGTACGGGCTCCGGCTTCACAGGCGCCGGGTTCGGCACCCCGCTGCCCCCGTACCGGGCCGCGTCCGTGTTGAGGACCTCGCTCCAGGCCGGCACCGCGTCCGGGTCCGGCACCCCGATCCGGTAGTCGTGCCGCACCACCGGCGAGAAGTTGCTCACCGACAGCAGCGGCGCGCCCTGGGCGTCGTACCGCAGGAACGCGAAGACGTTGTCCTCCGCCGCGTCCGCCTCGACCCATGCGAAGCCCTCGGGCACGGTGTCCCGCTCCCACAGCGCCGGCACGTCCCGGTACACCGCGTTCAGGTCCGCCACCAGCTGCCGTACGCCCCGGTGGTCCGCCGCGGCCGCGTACGAGGGGTCCACCAGCCACCAGTCCGGGCCGTGCGCCTCCGACCACTCGGCCCCCTGCGCGAACTCCTGCCCCATGAACAGCAGCTGCTTGCCCGGGTGGGCCCACATGAAGCCCAGGTACGCCCGGTGGCAGGCGCGCTGCTGCCACCAGTCGCCCGGCATCTTGGACACCAGCGACCGCTTGCCGTGCACCACCTCGTCGTGCGAGATCGGCAGCACGTAGTTCTCGCTGTACGCGTACACCATCGAGAAGGTCATCTCGTGGTGGTGGTACTTGCGGTGCACCGGCTCGTGCGCGAGGTAGCCCAGCGAGTCGTGCATCCAGCCCATGTTCCACTTCAGGCCGAAGCCCAGCCCGCCGAAGCCCGAGGCCCCCACCTGGTGCGTCTCGCGGGTCACCCCGTCCCACGCGGTGGACTCCTCGGCGATGGTGACCACCCCCGGGCAGCGCCGGTAGACGGTCGCGTTCATCTCCTGCAGGAACGCCACCGCGTCGAGGTTCTCCCGCCCGCCGTGCTCGTTCGGCGTCCACTGGCCGTGCTCGCGCGAGTAGTCGAGGTAGAGCATCGAGGCCACCGCGTCCACCCGCAGCCCGTCGACGTGGAACTCCTCGCACCAGTACACCGCGTTGGCGACGAGAAAGTTGCGGACCTCCTTGCGCCCGTAGTCGAACTCCAGCGTCCCCCAGTCCGGGTGCGCCGCCCGCTGCGGGTCCTGGGGCTCGTACAGCGGCCGGCCGTCGAACTCGGCCAGCGCCCAGGCGTCGCGCGGGAAGTGCGCCGGCACCCAGTCGACGATCACCCCGACGCCCGCCCGGTGCAGGGCGTCCACCAGGAAGCGGAAGTCGTCCGGGGAGCCCATGCGCGAGGTCGGCGCGTAGAAGCCGGTGACCTGGTAGCCCCACGAGCCGCCGAAGGGGTGCTCGGCGACCGGCATGAACTCCACGTGCGTGAAGCCCAGTTCCTTCACGTACGCGGGGAGCTGCTCGGCCAGCTGCCGGTACGTCAGCCCCGGCCGCCACGACGCCAGGTGCACCTCGTACACCGAGAACGGCGAGGTGTGCGCCGGCCGCTCGGCCCGCGCGGCCATCCACTCCGCGTCACCCCACTCGTGGTGCGCGGCCGTCACCACCGAGGCGGTCGCCGGCGGCACCTCGGCGCGCCGGGCCATCGGGTCCGCGCGGAGCGTGTGGCTGCCGTCGGGGCGCGTGATGTCGAACTTGTACAGCGCGCCCTCGCCGACGCCGGGCAGGAACAGCTCCCACACCCCGCTGGAGCCCAGCGACCGCATCGGGTACGCCGTCGCGTCCCAGCACGAGAAGTCCCCGGCGACCCGCACGCCCTGCGCGTTGGGGGCCCAGACCGTGAACCGGGTGCCGGCCGTGCCCTCGTGGACCATCGGCTCGGCGCCCAGGGCCCGCCACAGCTGCTCGTGCCGGCCCTCGCCGATCAGGTGCAGGTCCAGCTCGCCGAGGGCGGGCAGGAAGCGGTACGGGTCGGCCACCTCCACCTCGGCGCCCTCGTACGTGACCACCAGCCGGTAGTCGGGCACCTCGGCCAGCGGCAGCAGCCCCGAGAACAGGCCGTCGCCGTCGTCGTGCAGCGGCGCCCGCAGGCCCTTGCCGACCACGGTCACCGCCTTGGCGTACGGGCGCAGCACGCGGAAGGCCAGCCCGCCGTGGCAGGGGTGGGCGCCGAGCACCGCGTGCGGGTCGTGGTGCCGGCCGGACAGCAGCCGGTCCCGCTCCCCGCCCGGCAGGGCCGGCGCGGGGCCGACGCCGCGGGCGGCCGGTGCCCGGCGGGCCCGCGGCGTGGTCGGCTTCGCCGTCTTGGCCGGGGCCTTCGCCGCCGTCCTGGCGGGGGCCTTCGCCGGGGCCTTCGCCGTTCTCGCCGACCGGGCCGGTTTGGCGGTGGTCTCGACGGCGGGCGGCTCCGCGGGCGCGGGCGGCACGACGGGGGCTCCGGCGGGGGCCGGGCCGGCGTCCTGGGCGCGGGCGGGCGCCACTTCGGGGTCGGCGACGGGCGGCGACGACTGGCGGGCGGGGGTCACGTGTGCGGCCTCCTCGGGGGCTGCGGGCGGTGGGGGGTGGGGAGGGAGCTCTGGGTGGGCATCGGGTTCGACGCCGGGCGGGCCGGCCCCGGGGCGCCCGTGCGCCGCGGCGGCCGGTCGCTCGGGGCGCGCGAGGTGACCGGGTTGACGGCAGCCTCGCCGCCCGCCGCCAGCCGCCGGATCGCCGCCATCGGCACGTGCAGCCAGTCGGGCCGGTGCCGGTACTCGTAGCGGGCCTCGTACACGGCCTTGTCCGTCTCGAAGGCCCGCAGCAGCACCGGGTCCTCGCGCGGGTCCCGGCCGGTGGTGGCCGCGTACCCGGCGCAGAAGGCGCCGCGGCAGGCCTCCGCCCAGGCCGGGGACCACGGCTCGTGCGAGCGGGCCGCGTAGTCGAAGGAGCGCAGCATGCCCGCCACGTCCTTCACGGCCGGCTCCGGGCTGCGCCGGTCGGCCAGGGGCCGGGCCGGCTCGCCCTCGAAGTCGATCAGTCGCCAGGTGCCGTCCACCGCCCGCAGGGTCTGCCCCAGGTGCAGGTCGCCGTGGATCCGCTGGGCCCGCCCGCCGCGCCCGCTCGGCCCGCCCGGGGCCATCGCCAGCGCGTCGAACGCGGCTCGCAGACCGGCCTCGTACGGGCGCAGCGCCGGCACCTCGCGCACGGTGGCCGCCAGCCGCTGCGTCATCGCCGCCGCCAGCCGGGCCGTCTCGGCCGGGCCGAGCCGCACCGTGGGCAGGGCCTCGGCCAGCGCGCTGTGCACCTCGGCGGTGGCCCGGCCGAGCGCGTACGCCTCGTCGCTGAACGGCAGCCCCGAGCCCAGCCGGCGCAGCGCGAGCTGCCAGCCGTCGTCCGAGCCGCGCAGGTACGGCTGGAGCACGCCCAGGGTGAGCGGTTCGGCGACGCCCGGCAGCTCCGCCTCGTACCAGGCGACCGGCGCCGGCACTCTGGCACAGCCCGCGCCGGCCAGGGCTCTGGGCAGTTCGAGGTCCGGATTCGTGCCGGGCCCCACCCGCCGGAAGACCTTCAGGATGTACGCGTCCCCGTAGATCAGGGAGGAGTTGGACTGCTCGCCCGACAGCGGCCGGGCCGTCAGCCCGGCCGGGATCGCCGCGTCCGGGTCGTGCCCGAAGCGGAGCGGTCCGAGCGCGCCCGGCGTGCGCAGCCGCTCCAGCAGCAGGCCCGCCAGTCGGGGGTCGCCCAGCCCCTCGTACACCGTCAGCCCGGCGTACGGGCCCGAAGCCGCCTCCGGGTCGACCCGCCCGATGAGGGCGGGTGCGAGCGCGGGGGGCAGGGTGGCGCGCAGGCCCAGGAGCAGTTGGTAGGTGTCCCCGTCGACGTCCACCAGCAGGTGCAGCAGCCGTGGGGAGACCCCCGGCGGCAGCAGGTCCGCCGCCGAGACCACCTCGATCCGCGTGAGCGGCCTGCCCTTGCCGGCGAACCACCGCTGGCGCGGCAGCCAGCCGCGCAGCAGCGGGATCAGCGCCCGGGCGGATGCAGCCTCCGACATGGCTTCGCGTCCTTTCCCCGGGGCGGCCTCGGAATGCGCAGAGTGTCCCGGATCACGGCAGTTGCTGTCCGGTCGTGTGCGAGTGTCGGGTCAGGATGGTCCGTACAGGGACGGCGATTGACCCATTCGCCGCGCACCGTCGCGCACTTGGTGAGGTCGGCCGCGGGCAGCGGCCGACCTCGTCGGTCACGCCTCTCGCGGCTCGGGCCGGGGTTCCGGGCGCAGTCGGAACCAGTAGAAGCCGTGCCCCGCCAGCGTCAGCAGGTACGGCCACTCGCCGATCGGCGGGAACCGGATCTCACCCGTCAGCTCCATCGGCACCCGGCCGTTGAAGGCCCGCAGGTCCAGCTCGGTCGGCTGCGCGAAGCGCGAGAAGTTGTGCACGCACAGGACCAGGTCGTCCCCGTACTCACGGAGGAAGGCGATCACCGCCGGGTTCGACGACGGCAGTTCGGTGTACGAGCCGAGCCCGAAGGCGGGGTTCTGCCTGCGGATCTCGATCAGCCGGCGCGTCCAGTGCAGGAGTGACGACGGGGAGGACATCGCGGCCTCGACGTTGGTCACCGTGTACCCGTAGACGGGGTCCATGATGACCGGCAGGTTGAGCCTGCCCGGGTCGCAGGAGGAGAAACCCGCGTTGCGGTCCGGCGTCCACTGCATCGGGGTGCGCACCCCGTCCCGGTCGCCGAGCCAGATGTTGTCGCCCATCCCGATCTCGTCGCCGTAGTACAGGACGGGCGAGCCGGGCAGCGACAGCAGCAGGGCGGTGAACAGCTCCATCTGCTTGCGGTCGTTGTCCAGCAGCGGGGCCAGCCGGCGGCGGATGCCGATGTTGGCCCGCATGCGCGGGTCCTTGGCGTACTCCGCGTACATGTAGTCGCGCTCTTCGTCCGTCACCATCTCGAGGGTCAGCTCGTCGTGGTTGCGCAGGAAGATGCCCCACTGGCAACTGGAGGGGATGGCCGGTGTCTTGGCCAGGATCTCCGAGACCGGGTAGCGCGACTCGCGCCGTACCGCCATGAAGATGCGCGGCATGACGGGGAAGTGGAACGCCATGTGGCACTCGTCGCCGCCCTTGGCGAAGTCCCCGAAGTAGTCGACCACGTCCTCCGGCCACTGGTTGGCCTCGGCCAGCAGCACCGTGTCGGGGTAGTGGGCGTCGATCTCCTCCCGCACCTTCTTGAGGAAGGTGTGGGTGCGGGGCAGGTTCTCGCAGTTCGTCCCCTCCTCCGCGTACAGGTAGGGGACCGCGTCCAACCGGAACCCGTCGATGCCGAGGTCCAGCCAGAAGCGCAGGGCGGCCAGGATCTCCTCCTGGACGGCCGGGTTCTCGTAGTTGAGGTCCGGCTGGTGCGAGAAGAAGCGGTGCCAGTAGTACTGCTTGCGTACGGGGTCGTACGTCCAGTTCGAGGTCTCGGTGTCGACGAAGATGATCCGGGCGTCCTGGTACTGCTTGTCGGTGTCGGCCCACATGTAGTAGTCGCCGTACGGGCCGTCCGGGTCCGTGCGGGACTGCTGGAACCACTCGTGCTGGTCGCTCGTGTGGTTCATGACGAAGTCGATGATCACCCGCATCCCGCGCTGGTGGGCGGCGTCCACGAACTCCACGAAGTCCGCCAGATCACCGAACTCCGGCAGCACGGACGTGTAGTCCGAGACGTCGTAACCACCGTCCCGCAGGGGCGACTTGAAGAACGGCGGCAGCCAGAGGCAGTCGACGCCCAGCCACTGGAGGTAGTCCAGCTTGGCCGTCAGCCCCTTGAGGTCCCCGACGCCGTCCCCGTTGCTGTCGTGGAACGAGCGGACGAGGACCTCGTAGAACACCGCCCGCTTGAACCAGTCCGGGTCGCGGTCCTTGGCGGGGGTGTCCTCGAACGTGTCGTGGACGGGATCGTTGATCATCATGAGGCGGGTGACCCTCCGATCGGCGGGGACGGTCGCAGGGCTGCCAGTACGTGCGCGGGCGTCCGGCCCGGTTCGAGGCGCACGTAGTTCGCCCTGCCCCAGTAGTAGGTGTCGCCGGTGAGCTCGTCGCGCACCGCGAGGGACCCGTGCCAGTCGAGGCCGAGTACCGGCATGTCCAACGAGACGGTCGCCTCCTGGGTGTGGTGCGGGTCCAGGTTGACGACGACCAGTACCGTGTTGCGGCCGGACGGGGTCTGCGCGGTCTTCGAGTAGGCGATCACCTGGTCGTTGTCGGTGCTGTGGAAATGCAGGTCGCGCAACTGCTGCAGGGCCGGATTGCGCCGCCGCAGCCGGTTCAGCGAGGTGATCAGGGGAGCGATCGTACGCCCCTCCCGGTCGGCCGCCGCCCAGTCGCGCGGACGCAGCTGGTACTTCTCGGAGTCCAGGTACTCCTCGCTGCCCTCCTTGGCCGCCGTGTTCTCGCACAGCTCGTAACCGGCGTAGACGCCCCAGGTGGGCGAGAGCGTCGCGGCCAGCACCGCGCGCACCTCGAAGGCCGGACGGCCGCCCTGCTGGAGGTAGGCGTGCAGGATGTCAGGGGTGTTCACGAAGAGGTTGGGCCGCATCACGGGCGCCGACTCATCGCCCGCCAGCTCGGTCAGGTACTCGGTCAGCTCCGCCTTCGAGTTGCGCCAGGTGAAGTACGTGTACGACTGCTGGAAGCCCACCGAAGCCAGTGCGCGCATCATCGCGGGGCGGGTGAACGCCTCCGCCAGGAAGATGACGTCCGGATCGCTCGCGTTGACGTCCGCGATGACCCGTTCCCAGAACACCACCGGCTTCGTGTGCGGATTGTCCACCCGGAAGATGCGCACCCCGTGGTCCATCCAGTACCGCAGGATCCGCACCGTCTCCTCGACCAGGCCGTCCATGTCCCGGTCGAAGTCGATCGGATAGATGTCCTGGTACTTCTTCGGCGGGTTCTCCGCGTACGCGATCGTCCCGTCCGCCCGCTGCCGGAACCACTCCGGGTGCTTCTCCACCCACGGATGGTCCGGCGAGCACTGCAGCGCGAAGTCCAGCGCGATCTCCAGCCGCAGCTCCCCGGCCCGCGCCACGAACCGGTCGAAGTCCTCGATCGTCCCCAGGTCCGGGTGCACCGCGTCGTGCCCGCCCTCCGGCGAGCCGATCGCCCACGGCACGCCGACGTCCCAACGGGTCGCCTTCAGCGCGTTGTTGGGACCCTTGCGGAAGGTGGTGCCGATGGGGTGGATGGGCGGCAGGTAGACCACGTCGAAACCCATCGCCGCGACGGCGGGCAGTCGCTCCGCCGCCGTCCTGAACGTCCCGCTCCTCGGCTTCCGCCGGTTGCCCGTGGGCAGCACCGCCCCCTCCGAGCGCGGGAACATCTCGTACCACGAGCCGAACAGCGCCCGCTTGCGCTCCACCAGCAGCGACAGCGCCTTCGACGCCGACACCAGCTCCCGCACCGGGAAGCGCGCCAGCACCGCCAGCACCGCCGGTTCCAGCGCCGCCGCCAGCCGCTCCTCGGCACCCCGTTCCTCGGCCCGCAGCGCGTCGAGCGCCGCCAGCACCAGCTCCCGCCCGTCCTCCTTCGGCACCTGGCCGGCGGCCCGCTCGTACAGCTCGGCGCCCTCCATCAGCACCAGCTCCGTGTCGATCCCCGCCGGGACCTTGATGCCGGCCGTGTGCCGCCAGCTCGCGAGCGGGTCGCTCCACGCCTCGACGGTGTACGTCCACCTGCCCTCGGCCGGCGCCGAGATCCGGGCCCCCCACCGGTCGGTGCCGGGGGCCAGCTCCCGCATCGGCACCGGCGGCTGCTCGCGCCCGGCGGGATCGCGCAGCACCAGGTGGGCCGCCACCGCCTCGTGCCCCTCGCGGAACACCGTCGCCGACACCTCGAACACCTCGTCCACCACCGCTTTCGCGGGCCTTGCGCCGCAATCGACGGCAGGGCGGACGTCCAGCACGGGAATGCGACCGATCATGACCTCACCTGGGGGTGATTCGGGGGACCTGGTACGGGGCGCGGCCGGGTCACGCACTCCGGCACGCGCTCTGTTCGCTCTGTTTCTAGCCGCTCGGCCGACGGCTGAAGTGCGGGCATGGCCGCTCCTGTCCGCGTTCACTCGGGTGGCGGGAGGTGGGGGGCGGGTGAGCCGTGCGCTGACTGTCTCGCGCCGTACGCGGTCAGCCCTTCCCCAATCCGCGCGGAGCAATCCGGTCTTCGGGTCAACTACTCGTACGTACTGGGATTGCCGGAGGTTCGACGCGGATACCGTCGAAGGGTCAACCTCTCGTCCCGACAGGACACTTGGGGGGCCAGGTCCTTTGCGCTACAGGTCCGTCGACGGGATCCCGGGCCGGGCGGCGGCCGGACCGCCGGGAAGACGGCGCGGGCCGCCCTGCGTTTCGCCCGCCCCGTCCCGCCGCCCGTCTGCTTGGCTGGAGCCCTGCACGCCCACTGGCCTGCCGGCGCCGGTCCCGCCCGGGACGGCGGCCCCGCGAATTCCCCCCGTCCGACGTAGTAGCGAGGTTGACGATGCCGGTCGCCGTGCCGGGTGCGGGTGCCGTTCCCGACGCACCCGCCCGCCGCCGCGCAACCGCGCGCCGCCGAATAGTCGCCTGACGGCGGGCCCGCGCGGCCGCCCCGCGCAGCCGTCCCGCGCGCCGCCGCCCTCCCGGGTGCCCGTGAGCGCCGTCCGCCCGCAGGGGCCCACCCGGGTCCACCCGCGTTCCACCTGTTCCCGCGTTCCTCGTGTTCTCGCGTTCCTCGTCACTGACAAACGACCGACAATGCAGGTCAGGCCATATGCACGAGACATTCCGCCGTTTGACGGCGCCGCTTCACGGTCCTGTTCCTCCCCGGCCCGACGGCCGCGCTCTCCCGGGAGAAATCCGATGAAGGCCATCCGTCGATTCACCGTCCGCCCCGTCCTTCCGGAACCCCTCCAGCCGCTGCACGGCCTCGCGCGGAACCTGCGCTGGTCCTGGCACGCGGAGACCCGGGAGCTCTTCCAGTCCGTCGACCCCGAGGGCTGGCGCGCCGCGGGCGGCGACCCCGTCCGCCTCCTCGGCAGCGTGTCCCCCGGCCGGCTCGCCGAACTGGCGCGGGACCGCCGCTTCCTGCGCCGGCTCACCGCCGCCGCCGCCGACCTCGACGACTACCTGCGCGGCGACCGCTGGTACCAGACCCACGAACGGGCCGCGGAACTGCCCGCCGCCGTCGCCTACTTCTCGCCCGAGTTCGGCATCACCGCGGCCCTGCCCCAGTACTCCGGCGGCCTCGGCATCCTCGCCGGGGACCACCTCAAGGCCGCCAGCGACCTCGGCGTCCCGCTGGTCGGCGTCGGTCTGCTCTACCGGCACGGGTACTTCCGCCAGTCCCTGTCCCGGGACGGCTGGCAGCAGGAGCACTACCCCGTCCTCGACCCCGACGAGCTGCCCCTGACCCTGCTGCGCGGGCCCGAGGGCGAACCCTGCCGCATCGACCTCCAACTGCCCGCCGGCCGCACCCTGCACGCCCACGTCTGGCAGGCCCGGGTCGGCCGGGTCCCGCTGCTCCTCCTCGACTCCCAGGTCGAGGAGAACGACACCGCCGCCCGCGAGGTGACCGACCGCCTCTACGGCGGCGGCGGCGAACACCGGCTGCTCCAGGAGATGCTGCTCGGCATCGGCGGGGTGCGGGCGGTCCGGGCGTACTGCGCCCTGACCGGCCACCCCGAGCCCGAGGTCTTCCACACCAACGAGGGCCACGCCGGGTTCCTGGGCCTGGAGCGCATAAGGGAACTCGCCGGGCAGGGGCTGGGCTTCGACGCCGCCCTGGAGGCGGTCCGGGCCGGCACCGTCTTCACCACCCACACCCCCGTCCCCGCCGGCATCGACCGCTTCGACCGGGCCCTGGTCGCCCGGCACTTCGGCGACGACGGCGAGCTCGCCGGGATCCCGCTGGACCGGATCCTGGAGCTCGGCCTGGAGACGTACGAGGGCGGCGACCCGGGCATCTTCAACATGGCCGTGATGGGGCTGCGGCTGGCCCAGCGCGCCAACGGCGTCTCCACCCTCCACGGGGCGGTCAGCCGGGAGATGTTCGCCGGGCTGTGGCCCGGGTTCGACCCGGCGGACGTCCCCATCACCTCCGTCACCAACGGGGTGCACGCCCCCACCTGGGTCGCCCCCGAGGTGATGCGGCTGGGCGCCCGGCAGGTCGGCGCCGGACGCGCGGAGGACGCGCTCACCGTCGGCGGCAGCGAGCGCTGGGACGCGGTCGCCGACATCCCGGACGGACAGATCTGGGACCTGCGCCGGGTGCTGCGCGAACAGCTGGTGCAGGAGGTACGGGAGCGGCTGCGCGCCTCCTGGCGCCAGCGCGGCGCCGGCGCGGCCGAACTCGGCTGGATCGACACGGTCCTCGACCCCGACGTGCTCACGATCGGGTTCGCGCGCCGGGTTCCCTCGTACAAGCGGCTGACGCTCATGCTGCGCGACCCGGAGCGGCTGCGCCGACTCCTGCTGGACCCGGAACGCCCGGTGCAGATCGTGGTGGCCGGCAAGGCGCACCCGGCCGACGACGGGGGCAAGCGGCTCGTGCAGGAGCTGGTGCGGTTCGCGGACGACCCGCGGGTGCGGCACCGGATCGTGTTCCTGCCGGACTACGGCATGGCCATGGCCCAGAAGCTGTACCCCGGCTGCGACGTGTGGCTGAACAACCCGCTGCGCCCGCTGGAGGCCTGCGGCACGTCCGGCATGAAGGCGGCGCTCAACGGCTGCCTGAACCTCTCGGTCCTGGACGGCTGGTGGGACGAGTGGTACGAGCCGGACTTCGGCTGGGCCATCCCCACCGCCGACGGCGCCGGCACGGACGAGGACCGCCGCGACGACCTGGAGGCGGCGGCCCTCTACGAGCTGGTCGAGAAGCGGGTGGCGCCCCGGTTCTACGACCGCACGGCCGGCGGGCCGGGGGCGGCCGGGGGCCTGCCCGGGCGGTGGATCGAGATGGTGCGGCGCACCCTGGTCTCACTGGGGCCGAAGGTGCTCGCGGGGCGCATGGTGAGGGAGTACGTGGAGCGGTTGTACGAGCCCGCAGCCCGCGCGCACCGGGCCCTCGGCCCGGACCCGGCCCGCGAACTGGCCGAGTGGAAGCGGCGTGTCCGGGCGGCCTGGCCCGGGGTCGCCGTGGGCCACGTCGAAGCCCTGGCCGCGGCGCCGGTCAACGGCACGGCCGAGCTCGGGGCGACCCTGACCCTGCGGGTCCGGGTGAGGCTGGGCGACCTCGGCACGGACGAGGTCGAGGTGCAGGCCCTGGCCGGCCGGGTCGACTCCGAGGACGTCATCTCGGACGCGCGGGCCTTCCCGCTCAAGCCCGCGGGCGGGCCGGACCTGGAGGGACGGCTGCTGTACGAGGGGCCGCTCGCCCTCGACCGCACCGGGCCGTTCGGGTACACGGTCCGGATCCTGCCGGCCCATCCCCTGCTGGCCACCCCGGCGGAGCTGGGGCTGGTGGCCTCCCCGCCGGAGGCGGCGTCGGACCGGGGGACGGGGACGGGGATGACGCTGCGCTGAGGGGTGGGCGGGGCGGGGTTCCTTCGGGGGCCTCGCCTCGCCCCGGCTCTTCGGTTCCGGTGGTCCGGGTTCTGGAGCGGGGGTTCGGTTCGTGGGGAAGGCCGGTTCGTGGGGTGGGAGTTCGGTTCGTTCCACCCCCCCGCTTCGGGGTCCGTCCGTCCCGTGGTGTGTGGGTCCCCTCGGCGCTGGACAGGGGCGGCCTGCAGGCCCTGCGGCAGGCCCACCCCGAGGGCTTCGGGGCTTCGCCCGGGCCTGCGGCCCCCCTCGGCCCGGGCCTGCCTCCGGTCCAGCCTGCCACCCCTGTCAAGCGCCTCCCCCACACACCACGGGACGGACGGACAAGGGGTCGGAGGGGCGGACGGAAGGAGGTTGGACGATCACGCATGCGGGCGAGCGTCTGGACCATGGGAACCGACGGCCCGCGGACGTTGACTGGATGCATGACGACGAACGCGAAGAACACGCAGAAGAACGACGTCCGGTCCAACGACACCGTCCTGGTGATCGGCGGCACCGGCAAGACCGGCCGCCGGGTCGCCGACCGGCTCGCCGCCCGCGGGGCCGACGTGCGCATCGGCTCGCGCACCGCCCCCGTGCCCTTCGTCTGGGAGGACCCGGACACGTGGGAGCCGGCCCTGGCGGGGGTGCGCGCGGTGTACGTCACCTACGCGCCCGACCTCGGCTTCCCGGGCGCGGCGGAGGCGGTCGGCGCCTTCGCCCGGACGGCGGTGGAGCACGGGGCGCGGCGCCTGGTGCTGCTCTCCGGGCGCGGCGAGGAGGGCGCGCAGGTCAGCGAGGAGGCCCTGAAGGCCTCGGGCGCGGACTGGACGGTGGTCCGGGCCGCGTGGTTCGACCAGAACTTCGACGAGAGCTTCTTCCTGGACGCCGTGCGCGCGGGCGAGATCGCGCTGCCCGTCGGCGACGCCGTCGAGCCGTTCGTGGACGTCGAGGACATCGCGGACGTGGTGGTGGCCGCGCTGGCCGACGACCGGCACGTCGGGCGCACGTACGAGCTCTCCGGGCCCCGGCTGCTGGGGTTCCACGACGTGGCGGCCGAGCTGTCCAAGGCCACCGGCCGCACGATCACGTACGTGCCGGTCGGGTTGGACGAGTACCGGGCGGCGCTGGCGGCCGAGGGCCTGCCGCCCGAGTTCGCCGACCTGTTCGGCCTGATCCTGGACGGCCGCAACGCCCACCTGGCGCCGGGCGTCCGCGAGGTCCTGGGCCGCGAGCCCGCCGACTTCGCCGACTACGCCCGCCGCGCCGCCGCCACCGGCGTCTGGGACGTCTGACGTCCGAGGCGCCGCTCCAGTCCCGCCCGGCGGGCCGGCCACTCCTCGGCCGTGATCGAGAACATCGCGGTGTCGCGCAGCAGGCCTTCCTCGCCGGGGGCCCACGAGCGGGACCAGTTGCGCAGCACTCCCTCGAAGCGGGCGCCCACGGCCTCGATCGCGGCACGCGACCGGGCGTTGCGGGCGTCCGTGAGGAGGTCCAGGCGCGCCACCTCCCAGTTCTCGAAGGCGTTGCGGAACAGCAGGTACTTGGCCTCCGTGTTCAGCCCCGTCCCCTGGGCCGATGCGGCGAGCCAGGTGCCGCCGACCTCGACCGCCCGCAGTGCCCCGCCCGTCGGCACCGTGCGGGGGTCCCGGTAGGTGGTGACGCCCACGGCCCGCCCCGACTCCTTCGAGACCTGCGCGTACGGGGCCAGCCTCCCGGCGGCCGCCTCGGCGAGCCAGGTGTCGAGGTACGCGTCGATCTCCGAGGCCCTGGGCACCCAGGTGAACCCGTAGCCGGTGCGGTCCTCCTCCGCGGCCGCGGCCAGGTCCGCCGCGTGGCACCGGTCCAGCGGCTCCAAGCGCACCCTGGTCCCGTCGAGGACCCCGACCCCTGCTGGGAAACCCATCTCTCACCCTCCCGCCGGGCCCCGTCGGGCCGTCGGAGGCGCAGTGTTCCAGGCGCCGCCCTTCCGCGGCACGGGCGTTCCGCACGTTGGACAGCACTCCAGGCCCGGGCCGCCGGATCCTTGGCGTGCCTGGTGGGTCCCGTGGTGTGTGGGGGAGGCGCTTGAGCCGGTATGGCAGGCTGGTCCGGAGGCAGGCCCGGGCCGGAGGTGGCCGAAGGCCAGGGCGAAG
>NZ_JBIVNX010000061.1:0-40430 GCF_044753805.1 Streptomyces sp. NPDC093225 | reverse complement strand
TGGGGCTTCGCCCTGGCCTGCGGCCACCTCCGGCCCGGGCCTGCCTCCGGTCCAGCCTGCCACCCCTGTCAAGCGCCTCCCCCACACACCACGGGACCCACCAGGCACCGCCAAGGAGGCGGCGGACGGGGTCGGGCTGCGGGTCCGGAACCGTGTCGCGTCGGGGACCCTTCGAGACGTCATGGAACACGGGCGGACCGGCCTGACTCGGCCTCACCAGGCCCTCGCGGGGACCGGAACCATCACACGGCGGCTCATCAACCGCACCACGTCCGCCCGCCGCCTGCACACTCGGCCCCACCCTCCGCACCACGCCCACTGTGCGCGGCTCGCAGGCCCGCGGTCCGCGGTCCGCGCCGAACGGGCCCACGCTCCGTGCCACGCCTACCGTCCGCGACACGCGGGCCCGCGCATCCGAGCCGTCCGGCCGGGACTTCACGTACCCGTCCGATTACGCTTCGTGTCCATGCGGGCCGGCTTGCGCAGACGGGGCGGCCGCTCGGCCGCCCGGGCCGCAGCGGCGGTCGCGCTGTTGCTGGCCGCCCTCCTGCACGTCCTCGGGTGCGCGCACGGCCCTACGGCGCCTCCAGACCACCGACCCGACGCCCTGCTGCGCGCGGTGTCCGTCGGCTGCGCGGTGTTCTCCCCCGATGCGCCCCGGCAGGCACCGGCCCCCACCGCCGACCAGCCCCCGCAGACCGTGGCCCTCCCCGTGGCCGTGGTGCTCCCCGGGGCCACGGTCGGCCGGAGCGCCCCCGTCCCCGACGGGGCCGCCCACTGCCGGGGGTTGGACCAGCCGACCGTCCAACCGCCGCGTACCGAGGACCTGACCGGACCGCCCCTCCTCGCGGCGCTGCCCGCCGGGACGCGCGGCCTTCACCCCGACGTGCCTGCGGTGGCGCCCCGACCGGACCTTCCGCGGGCCGCCGCGTCGGCCGCCGGACTGGAGCGGGCGCGCCTGGGAGTCTGGCGGACCTGATCGGCCCCGCCGCGCCCCCTCCCTCCTCCCAGCCGGACGAACGAACGGACGGATGGACGGATGGACGGATGGAGGGACGGGCAGCTCGGCGACCGGTCCCCCGGCCCCCTCCCACCCACCGGTCGGCCGCCCGTCACGGCGGCGACCGCAGGAGAAGTACGCCATGAACCACCTCGCATCCACCTCTCCCTCCACACAGGTCTCGCTCACCTCCCCCGTCTCTCCATCCACACCCACCACCTCCACCCCCACCGCCCCCACCGCCCCGCCGGCCCAACTGCTCGCCGACGCCAAGCATCCGCTGCACACCCCCGCCGGACTCGTCGGCGGCACCCCCGTCCTGTGGATCGGGGAACCCTTCACCTCCGCCGGTCGTGGGTTCTGGGCCAAGCTCGAGGGCCACAATCCCGGCGGCATCAAGGACCGCGCCGCCCTGCACATGGTGCGCGCCGCCCGCGAGCGGGGTCGGCTGCTGCCCGGTGGCCGCATCGTCGAGTCGACCTCGGGCACCCTGGGCCTCGGGCTGGCCCTGGCCGGCGCCACCTACGGCCATCCGGTCACCGTCGTCACCGACCCCGGCATGGAACCGCTGATGACCGGGCTGCTCACCGCCTACGGCGCCGAGGTCGACCTGGTCACCGCCCCGCACCCCGAGGGCGGCTGGCAGGAGGCGCGCCGGCGGCGCGTCGGAGAGCTGCTCGCCGCCCGTCCGGACGCCTGGTGCCCCCAGCAGTACGACAACCCGGACAACGTCGCCGCGTACGCCCCGCTCGCCCGCGAACTCGTGGCCCAGCTGGGCCGCGTCGACACCCTGGTCGCGTCCGTCGGTACGGGCGGCCACTCGGCGGGCGTCGGGGCCGTCCTCCGGGGCTACTTCCCCGGCCTGCGGATCGTCGGCGTCGACACCACCGGTTCGACGATCTTCGGCCAGCCCGCCGCCGACCGCCTCATGCGCGGACTGGGCTCCAGCATCCATCCCCGCAACGTCGCGTACGACCTGTTCGACGAGGTCCACTGGGTCGCCGCCCCGGAAGCGGTGTGGGCCGCCCGCCGCCTGGCCCGCCACCACTACGCCACCGGCGGCTGGAGCGTCGGCGCCGTCGCCCTGGTCGCCCGCTGGCTGGCCCGGACGCTGCCCCCGGAGGACCGGATCGTCGCGGTCTTCCCCGACGGGCCGCAGCGCTACGTCGGTACGGTCTTCGACGACGGCTACTGCCGAGGCCACGGTCTCCTCGGCCACCTCCCGGCCGACGCCCCCGACGAGATCGCCGACAGCGGGGAGCGCGCCGTCACCCGGTGGACCCGGTGCACCCGCGTCACCGATCCCCTCGCCCGTCCGGCACGGCACCACCTCGCGGGGGTCCCCCGATGAGGCACCTGTGGCGGCAGACCCGTTCCTTCCCGCCCGGCGCGCGGCTGCTGATGGCCAACCAGTTCGCCATCAACCTGGCCTTCTACATGCTCATGCCGTACCTGGCCGCCCACCTCTCGGCCGGGCTCGGCCTGTCCGCCTGGGCCGTCGGGCTCGTGCTGGGCGTGCGCACCTTCTCCCAGCAGGGCATGTTCCTCATCGGCGGCACCCTGGCCGACCGGCTCGGCTACAAGACCCCCATCATGGCGGGGTGCCTGCTGCGGACCCTGGGCTTCGGGCTGCTCGGCTGGGTCGGCGACCTGCCCGCCCTCGTCGTGGCCTCCGCCCTGACCGGGTTCGCCGGCGCGCTGTTCAATCCGGCCGTCCGGGCCTACCTGTCGGCCGAGGCCGGCGAGCGGCCGGTGGACGCCTTCGCCACCTTCAACGTCTACTACCAGGCCGGCATGTTCCTCGGCCCGCTCGTCGGACTCGCCCTGCTGGCGGCGGACTTCCGGCTGGTGTGCACGGTCGCCGCGGCCGTCTTCGCCGCCCTCACGCTGCTCCAGTGGCGGGCGCTGCCCACCCGTCGGGGGCCGGGCGAGGACGCCTCCCGGGGCGGCGTCCTGGCCCAGTGGCGCGGTGTGGTGGCCAACCGTCCGTTCCTGCTCTTCTCCGCCGCGATGATCGGCTCGTACGCCCTGACGTTCCAGGTCTACCTGGCGCTGCCCCTCGCTGCCTCCGAGGCCCTCGGCGCCGGGGGGACCGCGGTCACCAGCGGCCTGTTCGTCGTCTCGGCGGCGGTCGCCGTCGCGGGGCAGCTGCGGCTCACCGCCTGGGCGAAGGCCCGCTGGTCGCCCGGTGGGGCGCTGGTCCGCGGGCTGGCGGCGATGGGGCTGGCGTTCGTACCCCTGGCGCTCAGCCCGCGGGGCTCGTCGGCGGCGGTGCTCGTCGCGCTGGTCGCGGCGGTCGTCCTGCTGGCGGCCGGGTCGGCGGTCGTCCACCCCTTCGAGATGGACACCGTCGTCGCGCTCGCCGGGAACCGTCTGGTCCGCCACCCACTACGGCCTCTACAACACCGTCTCGGGGCTGGGCATCACGTTGGGCAACCTCGGTACGGGGGCCTTGTGGGACCACGCGCAGCGGCACGACGCCGGCTGGTTGACCTGGGCCGCCCTGACCGCGACCGGCGCGGGGTGCGCGGCGGCGGTCGGGGCCCTCGCCCGGACCGGCCGGCTCGCGCCGGCACCGCCTCGACCCGTCGCGGTCCAGCTGCCGTAGGCGGGGTGGCCCGACCCCTCGGTCGGGCCACCCCGTGCGGTCAGGCCGTCCCGTCCGGTCGGGCCGTCCCAAGTGGTCGGGCGGTCCCGCCCCGTCGGGCCGCCCCGTGCCCGCTCACGACGGTGTCGGGGCGCTCCAGACCGCGCGGCCGTCCCTGAGGACGACGGCGTCCCCCGACGGGCGGACGAGGAGTCGGGCGCCGGGTGCGCCCGCGGTGCGGGAGGACCAGAGGGGCTTGCCGGCCGCGTCGCGCACGGAGAGTTCGCCGTCGGCGGCGAACAGCGCGTCGACGCCGGAGCCGGCCGTCCCGGCGCTCCACAGGGTGCGCCCGTCCTCCGCCCGGAGCGTCAGGTCGCCGTCGTTCTCGAGGCGCAGCCGGACGGCGCCCGCGTCCAGGGTGTCCCCGGGGCGCAGCACCGTACCCGGATGGACCTCGATGGCGGTGTCGAGCGAACCGCCGGCCAGGGCGCGGAGGGTGGGGATGGACGGGGTGAAGGCGTACACGGCGCCCTCGGTGCGCACGAAGCGCTGGAAGTCGAGGGTGGTGGCCCGGCCGCCGCTGGGCGAGGCGGATTCGAAGGCCACCGGGGAGGAGGTCCCGATGACGGTGTCGGCGCCCGGCTGCGGCTGCCGTCCGGGCGGGAAGCCCTCGTTGTTGCCCCACTGCCGGGCGATGAACTCGAACTGCTCGACGAGGTCGGCCTGGTAGCTGACGAAGACCAGTCCGCGGGGGGTGGGCGAGGAGTCGTCGCGGTGCGGGGGGCCGTAGGGGATGCCCCGCCGGATGATGCGGCGGGAGTCCAGCGCGGAGGCGGCCAGGGGCGGGCGTCCGGGCCTCGTGACGAGTCCGCCGCGCGGGCTGGTCTTGCGGATGTGTGCGAAGAGGGGTGTGGTCAGGCCGTCGGGGTCGTCGTGGAAGTCGAAGTCGTTCCCGGCGTCGGCACCTGGCGGCACGGGCTTCTCCGCCATCGGGCAGGTGGCGACGGGGGCCCCACCGGGCCAGCGCCCGACGAACCGGGCGGCGAGCCAGCGGACGTCGGCGTCGGCGGGCGCCGCCCCCGACTTCTGCAGCTGCTTCAGGAGCACGCGGGCCTGCGACCACCAGCCGGGGACGTCCTGCGCCAGCCGGCGCACGACCTGGAACGACCCGCCGGTGGCCCAGGCGGGCAGCCCGGCGGGGCGCTGCCCCACCCGCTCCTGCCCGACGATGAACTCCCCGGCGGGCAGGAGCCGGGTGCCCGGTTTGCCCTCCACGCCCGTCCCGGCCGCGTCCGCGGGGTGGAAGCCGCGTACGCCGGGCTGGCTGATGGCGTCGAGGAACCCGAAGTGCTCGTGCCCGCGCAGCGCCCCCGGCAGGGTCGCCGCGTCCTGCCGGAACACCACCTCGGCACCCGCGCCCTGCAGCGCGTCCCGGTGGCGGGCGGCGACCTGGGAGAGCACGTCGGGCGTGTCGGAGGCGAGGGTGAGCACGGCGTGGACGCCGTCCGCGGCCGCCCCGAACAGCCAGGACTCGGGGGCGCTGGTGCCGGTGTCGCCGAGCCGTTCGGCCCGTGCTGCGGGGCCGTCCCGGAAGGCCTCCGCGGTCCCTCCCCGCGCGACGGCCGGGAAGGGGTCGGCCTGTGCGAGGTGGCCCAGTCCGGCGTGGGTGAGGCTGAGGCCGGTCCAGAGCGCGGACATCGTGGTGGGGTCCGCGCCGCTGCGCAGCCGGCGCGCCCGGCTGAACCGCGTGTTGAACTGCGCCACCTGCTCGGTGCTGGACAGCTCGGGCAGGAGTGCGCGGAGCCAGCCGCGGGCCGCGTCGACTTCGCCGAACCGGATGAGGAACAGGCAGGCCTGGTCCTTGCGGAAGCCCGCGAGGATGTCGCCCTGCGTGGTGGTGTCCGTGCGCAGCGGCAGTTCCTGGCCGGCGGCCTTCGGGCCCGGGGCGGTGGGGGTGGTGGGGGCGGCCACCGCGGGGGCCGCTTCGGCCGGGGCGGCGTTGCCGACCGCCAGCGCGGCCGCGGCGCCGCCTCCGGCTCGTACGACGGTCCGGCGGGTGAACGGCATGGGTCCTCCGAGACGGGGCGGCGCGGGGAGTCAGTGGCCCTCACACTCGATCACCGCCCCGGTCCGCGTGCGACGCCGCACCGGTCGGTCGCCCCACGATCACCCACACGCGAGCCCGGATCCGGCGGAAGGCGTACGTCCGCGGACCGGGCGGCACCGGGTCGGCCGCCGCGGGCGGGAACGACCCGCAGGCCGATCCCGGGCCCGCGTCCATGCCGTACACCCGGTCGTTGGGCGGATCGACCGACACCATGGACGGCATGAAGCTGTACGCGGCTGCGCCGTCCGCGAAGGGCCGCAGGTTCGCGACCCGTGCGGAGTCGTGGCGGGACACCACCACGAGGTTCAGGGGGGCGGGCGTCGGCATGCCGCCGTTGGTCATCGCGACGACGTGGTCGTTGACGACCGCCAGGGCCGATGCCGGGCTCTGGCCGTCCGCGACGGACAGGTGATCCGCTTTCGCAACAGGTCCTATACGGGGAGCCGGCCCCAGCCCGTCGGGCCGCCGGCGGGCGGCTGCAGCGGCCGGGCCGGGACCGGTGGGGCGGGCAGCGGCGGCAGTGCCGGGAACTGGAGCCAGGCTTCCAGCAGGTCGTCGACCGGGGCGGTCGCGTAACGGGCCACGTGCGCCGCGAAGGCCGCGGTGGTGACCACGCCGTGGCGGTTGACGGTGGCCCAGTCGCGCAGCATCGGGAAGAACGCGTCGTCGCCCAGGGCGCACCGGACCGCGTGCACGGACAGGCCGCCGCGCTGGTAGAGGCGGTCGTCGAACATCAGCTTGCGGCCCGGGTCCGCCAGCCGCAGGTCCTGCGGCAGGGCGGACAGCAGGCGGTGCGCCGCGGCGGCGTGCGCGTGCGCGGTGCGGCCGCCGGTGGCCTCCGACCAGAGCCATTCGGCGTACTTCGCGAAGCCCTCGTTCAGCCAGATGTGGCGCCAGTCGGCGATCGTGACGCTGTTGCCGAACCACTGGTGGGCCAGCTCGTGGGCGATCAGGCGCTCCGAGCCCCGTACCCCGTCGACGTGGTTGGTCCCGAACTGGGACATGCCCTGGGCCTCCACCGGCACGTCGAGTTCCTCGTCTGCGACGACCACCGCGTACTCGCCGAAGGGGTAGGGGCCGAACAGCCGCTCGAACAGCTGCATCATGGCCGGCTGCCGTGCGAAGTCCCGGGAGAACCTGGGCAGCAGGTGGGTCGGGACGTACGCGCTCTGCGGGACGCCGCCGAGACCGGGGTCGCCGAGCAGCACGGTCTGGTACATGCCCACGGACAGCCCGACGAGGTAGCTGGAGGTGGGCGCGGGCTGCTCGTACACCCAGGTCGTGGTGCTCGCCCTGGTGGTCCGGGTCAGCAGCCGGCCGCCGGCCACCACGGTGTACGGCGAGGGGGTGTTGACCGAGATCTGGTACGAGGCCTTGTCCGCGGGCCGGTCGTTGCACGGGTACCAGGAGGGGGCGCCGACGGGCTGGCTGGCCACCAGCGCGCCGTCGGTCAGCTCCTCCCAGCCCAGGCCGCCCCACGGGCTGCGCACCGGCCTGGGGTTGCCCGACCAGTGCACCTCCACCGTGAACGCGGCGCCGGCGGGCAGCGGCTTGGCGGGGCGGATCCGCAGCCGGCCGCCGCGGTGCACGTAGTGCGGGGCCCGGCCGTCGACGAGGACCCGGCCGACCTTGAACTCGGCGAGGTTGAGGAAGAACTCGGGGAGCGGGGCCCGGCCCGCTATGGCGCTGAGCCGGGCGGTGCCCGCCAGGCGGTTGGGACCGGGACGGTACTCCAGGGCCAGCTCGTAGCGGTTCACCCGGTAGCGGGCGTCGCCGTTGTCCGGGAAGTAGGGGTCCGCCGCCACCGCCGCGCGCTGGCTGCCGGCCTTGCTCTGGCCGCCGGTCTTGCTCTGGCCGCCCATTGCCGCCGTCCCTCCCTGCGCCGTGCCCGTGCTGTCCGTCAAGGCCGCCAGACCTCGATCGGGTTGCCCAGCCAGCGGGTGTCGGCCGGGACGGATTCCCCGGCCATCACGAGGGAGGCGGGGCCGAGGGTGCTCCGCGCCCCCACCGTGCTCCCGGGCAGCACGATCCCGCCGGGTCCCAGCGTGGCGCCCGCACCGAGGGTCACAGTATCCGTCCGCAAGATCCGATCGTGGAAGAGGTGGGTCTGTACGACGCAGCCGCGGTTCACGCTGGCCCCGTCGCCCAGCGCCACCAGGTCCGTCTCCGGCAGCCAGTAGCTCTCGCACCACACGCCCCGGCCGACCCGGGCGCCGAGCCCGCGCAGCCACAGGGACATCACCAGGGTGCCAGGGACCGCCCCGATCAGCCACGGCACGGCCAGTACCTCGACGAAGGTGTCGGCCAGCTCGTTGCGCCACACGAAACCGCTCCACAGGGGGTGCTCGCCGGTCCGGTGCCGGCCGACCAGGAGCCATTTCGCGGCCACCGCGACCAGGCAGGCGGCCACGCCGGAGCCGAGCAGGACCAGGCCCGACAGCAGCGCGCCGCCCACGACGCCCGGCCCGCCCGCTGCGTCGGGTCCGCCGGTGCTGCCACCGGCCGTCATCAGCGCGCAGAGCGCCGCCGCGGCCAGCGCGGCCAGGGCCACCGAGCAGAACACCGGCACCAGCCGGCACAGCTCCACGAGGCCGCGGGCCCACAGCAGCCGGGCCGGTGGGTGGTAGGTGCGGGTGCTGTCCGAGGCCGCGGCGGAGCGGGGCAGCCGGACCGGTGGCAGGCCCAGGTACGAGCTGCCCTTCTTGGCCTTCTTCGGCGTGGCCGACAGGACGCCGACCAGGCCGTCGTCGGGCACGCTGCGGCCCGGGGCGGTCATCCCGGAGTTGCCGAGGAAGGCGCGGCGGCCGATCTCGGAACGGCCGATCCGCATCCAGCCGCCGCCGAGCTCGTAGGGCGCGGTGAGGGTGTCGTCGGCGAGGAAGGCGCCCTCGCCGACGGTGGTGAGGCTCGGCAGCGCGAGCACGGTGGAGACCTCCGCGCCGGGACCGATCCGCATGCCGAGCAGTCGCAGCCACACCGGTGTGATCAGCCCGGCGTACAGCGGGAAGAGGGTGCCCCGGGCCAGGTCCATCAGCTGGGTGACCGTCCAGGCCTGCCAGCCGACCCGGCCGTGGGTGGGGTGGCTTCCGGTGTGCAGGCCGATGCTGAGCAGCCGGACGGCCACGAGCACCAGCAGCGCGTACGCGAACCCGAAGGCGAGCGCGGCGGGCACCACCGCGAGCAGCGCCCCGCGCAGCGCCGTGCCGAGCCCGGCCCCCGGGGGTACGAACAGGCCCGCCACCAGCAGCGCCGGTACCGCCGCGAGCAGGGGCAGGACGGTCAGGCCGAAGCCGGTCACGCCGTACATGGCGCGCCAGTGCACGGCGCGCGGCGGGCGCTCGCGCGGCCAGTTGTGCTTGGCCTTGCCGAGCTTCGCGGCGGGCGCCCCGGCCCAGCGCTGGCCGGTCGGGATCTGGCCGACCACGGCCGATCCGGGGGCCACCTCGGCCCGCTTGCCGACGCGGGCACCGGGGAACAGGACGCTGCGGGTGCCGACGACGGCGCCGGCGCCCACCTTGACCGGGCCGATCTCCAGCCGGTCCCCGTCGAGCCAGTGGCCGCTGAGGTCGACCTCGGACTCCACGGCGCAGCCGCGGCCGAGTTTGAGCAGGCCGGTGACCGGGGGCAGGGCGTGCAGGTCGACGTCGCGGCCGATCTTGGCGCCGAGGGCGCGGGCGTAGCGTTCCAGCCAGGCGCCGGTGAGCGAGGTGGCGCCCGCGCACTCGGCCAGCCGCTCGGCGGTCCACAGGCGCAGGTGGACGGCGCCGCCGCGCGGGTAGCGGCCGGCGGCCACGCCGCGCATCAGCAGCCGGGCGCCGCCGGCGGCCAGGGCGAGGCGTCCGGGCGGGCTGAAGAACAGCAGGGCCCCGGCGGCCACCAGCCACCAGGGGGCGGTCGGCGCCCACGGGTACGACCCGACCTGGTGCAGTACGTTGCCCAGGGCCAGCAGCGCCACGCTCCAGCGCAGGCCCATCAGGGTGAACAGCGGCGGCAGCAGCAGCGCCTGCACGATCCAGGCGCGGGCCGGCACCGGCGGCACGGTCCGGGCCGCCTCGCCGCCGTGGGCGGACTTCTCCAGCCTCCGGGCCAGCTTGCGCAGGGTGGGCTGCTGGTAGACGTCGAGCACGGCCGCGCTCGGGTAGCGGGTGCGCAGGCGGGTGGTGAGCCGGGCGGCGGCGAGGCTGTTGCCGCCGATGGCGAAGAAGTCGTCGCCGGCGCCGGTGACGGCCACGCCGAGGGTCTCGCGCCACTGCTCGGCGAGCCAGGCCTCGGTGCCGGACAGCTGCTCGGCGGGGCCGGCGGCCTCCAGGTCGGGCAGCGGCCAGGGCAGCGCGTCCCGGTCCACCTTGCCGGAGGTGCGGGTCGGCAGGGTGTCGACCGCGGCGAGCAGCGGGACCAGGGCCGCGGGCAGCTCGGCGCGCAGCCGTGCCACGGCCGCGGCGCGGTCCCAGCCGTCCTGGGTGACGAGGTAGCCGACGAGCAGCTGGTTGCCGCTGCGGGCGGTGCGGACGGCGGCGGCCGCGCCGGCGACGCCGGGCAGGGCCTGGAGCGCGGCGTCCACCTCGCCCAGTTCGATGCGCCGCCCGCCGAGCTTGACCTGCTCGTCGCCGCGGCCGAGGAAGACCAGCCCTTCGGGCTCGGCGCGGACCAGGTCGCCGCTGCGGTAGGCGCGCGCCCAGCCGAGGGACTCCAACGGGGCGTACTTCTCGGCGTCCTTCGCCGGGTCGAGGTAGCGGGCCAGGCCGACGCCGCC
Organism: Streptomyces sp. NPDC093225; assembly: GCF_044753805.1. Lineage (NCBI taxonomy): Bacteria > Bacillati > Actinomycetota > Actinomycetes > Kitasatosporales > Streptomycetaceae > Streptomyces > Streptomyces sp. NPDC093225. Next base: position 29,983 of record NZ_JBIVNX010000061.1, on the reverse strand, counting down.
GATCACCAGCTGGCCGCTGCCGCCCATCGGGACCGGTTCGCCGGACTCGTCGACCACGGCCAGCTCCCAGCCGTTCAGCGGCAGCCCGATGCGGATCGGCTCCTCGCCGGTCATCAGGGCGGCGCAGGCGACGACCGTCGCCTCCGTCGGGCCGTACGTGTTCCAGACCTCGCGCCCCTCGGTGACGAGCCGGGCCGCCAGCTCGGGCGGGCAGGCCTCGCCGCCGAAGATCAGCAGCCGGACGTCGTCGAGGGCCTCCGGCTCCCAGAGGGCGGCGAGGGTGGGCACGGTGGAGACCACGGTGATCTCCTGCTCGACCAGCCACGGTCCGAGGTCGACGCCGCTGCGCACCTGGGAGCGGGGTACGGGCACCAGGCACGCGCCGTGCCGCCAGGCCAGCCACATCTCCTCGCAGGAGGCGTCGAACGCGACGGACAGCCCGGCCATCACCCGGTCGCCGGGGCCGATCGGGTCGTCGGCGAGGAAGAGCGCCGCTTCGGCGTCCACGAACGCGGCGGCGCTGCGGTGGGTGACGGCGACGCCCTTGGGCTTGCCGGTGGACCCGGAGGTGAAGATGATCCACGCGTCGTGGTCGGGGCCGGGGCGGGTGGCCGCCGGGTCCGGCTGCCCCGGTCCGGCGGCCCGGGCCCGGTGCACGGGCGCCCCGGCGGCCGGTGTCCCGGCGGGTCGCGCCCCGGCACGTGGCTGCGCGGACGGTGTCCCGGTCTCGGCGGCGAGGACCTCGATCCGGCGGTCGGCGCCCAGGACCGCCCGCACGCCGGCCTCGCCGAAGACCAGCTCGGCCCGCTCGTCCGGGTCCTCCGCGTCCACGGGCACGTAGGCCGCGCCGGCGGCGAGGACGGCCAGGATCGACGCGTACAGCTCGTTGGTGCCGGACGGCACGCGGACGCCGACCCGGTCGCCGGGCCGCACGCCCGCGGCGGCCAGCGCCCGGCGCCGGCGCTCGATCTCGGCGGCCAGTGCCCGGTAGGTCAGCCGGTAGGTGCCGTCGTCGAGGGCGAGCTCGTCGGGGTGGGCCCGGACGGAGTCGTCGAGGACGTCGAGGAGGGTGCGCGGCGGGGCGGGCGGACCGGCGGTGAACCGGGCCGCCTTGGACGGCTCGTCGGGCGTCCCACCAGGGCTTTCGCCCTGCGGGACGCCGTGGTCGGGCCAGGTCGGCTCGGTGCGCTCAGGTGTGGCTGCCATTGCCCCTCGCGTCTCGTTCCCGGACGGATCCGGTCCGCCGACGGAGACCGGGTATGCCCGGTTTGTTCCGACTCGACGGAGAACAACCGGCCAGCCTACGCCAAGGGCGCAGATTCCCTCGCCGAAACTCTTGCGCTTGGCCGGGAAGAGACGGTAAAGAGCCTGCTCACACCACCTCACCCCGTCCGCACGGGCCGGGACGCACGGCGGACGGGTGGGGAGGGGTCCGGGTCCGCCGTGCGCCGCCGTCGCTCAGAACGCCCCGACGGCTCCGGTGTCCCGGAAGCGCCCGGGGTGCTGCCGGCGGTATTCGACCAGGCTGTGGGCCACGGCGGCGCCCTCGCCCACCGCGGCGCCGACCCGCTTGACCGATCCCGACCGCACGTCCCCGACGGCGAAGACGCCCGGCAGGCTCGTCTCCATCGGCCGGGCGTCGGGGCCGGTGCCGCCGCTGCCGGTCAGCACGTAGCCGCGGTCGTCGAGCTCGAGGACACCGCCGAGCCAGTCGGTCGAGGGGCGCCCGCCGATCAAGACGTACAGGCACTGCGCCGGGACGGTGCGCTCGTCCCCGGCGCGGTCGCGCAGCCGGAGCCCGGTGAGCGTGGTTCCGCCCAGGCACTCGGCCACCTCGGTGCCGAGCAGGACGCGCAGGCCGGGGGTCCGCTCGATGCGCCGGACCAGGTAGCTCGACATGGAGGCGCCGAGGTCGGTACCCCGGACCAGCAGGGTGACGGAGCGGGCGTAGCGGGCGAAGTAGAGGGCGGCCTGCCCGGCGGAGTTGCCGGCGCCCACCATGTAGACGTCCTCGCCGGCCGCCGAGGGCGCGTCGGCCAGGCACGCGCCGTAGTACACGCCGGAGTTGAGCAGCCGGTCGACGCCCGGGCTCGCGAGGCGGTTCCATTCCACGCCGGTGGCCACCACCACGGCTGCCGCCGAGACCGAGGCCGTCTCGTCCGTGCCGGCCTTGACGAACTCGACCGCGTGGTCGCCGGTGTCCGTCGGGAGCAGCCGGGTGGCCACCCGGGTGGGCTGCCACTCGACGCGGGCCCGGCGGGCCTGCTGGAGCGCGCGCTGGGCCAGGTCGCCGCCGCTGAGTCCGACGGGGAAGCCGAGGTAGTTCTCGATCCTGGAGGTCGAACCCGCCTGGCCGCCGGGCGCGTCGTCCTCGATGACGACCACGCTCATGCCCTCCGCGGCGGCGTACACGGCGGTGGCCAGGCCGCCGGGGCCGCCGCCGATCACCGCGACGTCGTAGCGCTCGTGCTCGGCCGGCCGGATGAGGCCGAGCCCGTCGGCCAGTTCACTGATCGAGGGGTCGACCAGTTCGGTGCCGTCGCCGAGCCGGACGGTCACCGGCGCGTCCTGCCCGGCCTCCTCGGGCACCCAGCGGAAGAGGACGCCGCTGCGGCCGAGGAAGTCGCGGACCGCGTAGGCGGCCGGCGAGAAGCGGGAGCCGCAGACCTCGGCGGTGGGCAGGCCACCCCCGCGGTCGGCGTTCCAGGTGCACAGGGCGTCGTCCAGGGCGACCCGGAGGCGCTCGGCCGGGCCCGCACCGGTCCCGCCCGCGTCCGGGGCGGTGTCGCCGTGCTGTGCGCGGCCGCCGTCCGGAGCGCGGTCGCCCTCCGGGGCGCGGTCGCCGTCCGGGGCCGCGGCGCGGGGCGACGGGGCGGCGGGGTCCCCGGCGAGGGGCAGCCAGCGCGTGGCCGGGTGGCCGGCGGCGTACGGTCCGGGGTCGTGGTCCGCGACCACCGCGGCGACGGGCACGTCCGCCTCCGCCATCGACCGCAGCACCCGGTCCGTCTCGGCCGCCCCGCCGACCTGCAGGACGCGGAAGGACGCCCGGTACCAGTGCTGCACCAGCTCGGCTGTCTCGTGTCGGCGGAGCGGATCGGGATCCGCGAGAAGGATCACCGGCAGCGCGGTCTCGGCCATGAGAGGTCCCTCCAGGGTGTGTTGATCGGTGACTGTCCCCCACCGGTCAACGACTCGGAGATCATTCCGTGGCTGTCGAAGTTCGACGGCGCCGACGGCCCCGGCGGTCCGCGGGGCGGCCGGCCGCCGCGCCGCCGGAATCCGCCGGAGCCGTCGCGTCCGTCAGAGCCGCCCGAAGAACTGGTTGCCGCGGGCCGCGTGGTCCTGGCTGGTGTAGTACTCCTTCATCGCGGAGCTGATCTCGTCACGGCTCAGCCGGCCGTCGCCGTCGCGGTCCAGCGCGGTGAACGAGTCGTCGAAGGCCTGGCGGGGCAGCCGGAACATGCCGTGCAGCAGGGACGTGTACTCGTCGCGGCTCAGCATCCCGTCGCCGTCGCGGTCGCCGATCTCGGTCCAGGCGTTGCTCAGGTTCCTGATCCGGTCCCAGATCCGGTTCTGGTCGGTGACGATCCGGGCCCGGAACGCCGCCCGGAACTCCTGCCGGTCCACGGCCCCGTCGTCGTCGCGGTCCATCTTCTGGAAGACCGTGTCCCAGAGCTCGGCCAGCGAGCCCCTGAGGTCGGCCACCGCGTCCGCCGCCAGGCCCAGCGATTCCGCGAGCTGGTCCGAGACGGCCAGCACGTCCGACCGCTCCACCCGCCCGTCACGGTCCGAGTCGAAGACGTCGAACGACCGGTCCAGCTTCATGTCCAGCAGGCTCACGCCAAGCCACCCTTCACCCTGCGTACCCGCACGACTACCGTGCGCTTGCGCGAGGAATCATAGATCGCCCCCGCCCCGTTCCAAGATCCCCCGCACGGGCGACGCCGAGTGCGCGCGGTCCGGGGTCCCGCCGCGGAAGGGGCGCGGCGGGACCCCGGACGGGCGGGGCGAAGGGACGAGGGGGCGAGGGGGCGAGGGGGTGGGGGGGCGAGGGGGCGTCAGGACGTCGGCGCCGGGACCTCCGGGGCCAGGGAGTTGCCCGCAGGAATGCGGCCGCAGTCGGAGGGGGCCGTGCGGCCCGCGAAGCGGTCGCCCAGCCAGCCCACCGCGGCGGGCGCCCAGACGACGGGCACCCCGACGTGGCTGAGCAGGTCGAACTGCCGGTACGCGATGGACCCGTTGCCGGTCGAGCAGTACTGCCGGGCGAGGGCCCGCACGTCCCCGGCGACCATGACCCCGTCACCGGTGCCGATGCCGGGGCGGTTGCTGAAGGTCCCCTCCCACACGCCGCCGTTGCCCTGCGCGATGAATCCGGGCACGGTGGGGGTGGGCGCCGAGCCGAGGTTGACCTTGTTGACCGCCTCGACGAAGGCGGGCACCGAGTTCGGGTCGGCGTACTGGGGCTTCGCCATCTTCTTCCACGTCAGCCCGGGGTAGCGGCCCAACGCGTCGACGATCGACCCCTTCTCCAGCTTCTGGTACACCTCCGCGCCGTAGGAGTTCAGGTACGGCTTGAGGTCGATGCCGAAGGAGCGGGAGACGCCGATGAGCGCCATCGGGATGACGCCCGTCCACACGACGGAGCCGTCCACGTACCTGAGGTTGTGCGCCGGGTCCACGAGGAGGCCGCCCTCGGCGAAGCCCACCAGCTTGCGGTTGACCTCGGGCGCGTAGTCCGGGGCGAGCGCGGCGGCCCAGTTGGTGGCGATGGCGCCGCCGGAGTACCCCAGCAGGCCGAACCGGGTGTCGGAGTCCAGGCCGGTCTCGGCGGACGCGGTCGCGGCGCGGATCGAGTCCAGCGTGTTGGTCCCGTACTCGGGGCCGGCCGCGAAGTCGGCCGACTGGCCCTCGGTGTCCGGGATGACGAGGTCGTAGCCCGCCAGCAGCAACGGCACCACGAACACGGACTCGGCGTTCGCGATGGCGCCGCCCAGGGAGACGTTGCCGGCGATGGCGCGGGACGGGCCGTCCTCGGGGTCGAGCGAATCGTAGAACGACTGGTACGACACCGCCTTGTCGTGACCGCCGGTCGGACTCGGCACCACCGTGGTCACGTTGGCGGACGGACGGCCCTGGGCGTCGGTCGTGCGGTAGAGCAGCTGGATCGCCTTGAGCGGCGTGGGCAGACCCACGAGGTGGTACTTCAGCGTCCGCGTCTTCAGCACGGTGCCCGGGGCGAACGACGAGAGCGGCTCGCTGCCGGTGTAGGCGTAGAACGGGTCGCTCGCCGTGGCGGTGTCCGTTGCCGTGGCGGTCGAGGGGGCGGCCGTGGCCGCCGGGGCGGCGGTGGCGGCCATCGCGACGACGACGGCGGTGACCAGGAGACGAGCGGCGTTTCTGGGCATGACTCCCCCGAATCGTGGGTGGGATGGCGGGACGTGCGGGAGCCGGCGCCGGGCGGCGGCGCCGTGCGGAGCGGGGTGGGACGGGACGACCGGTCGGGGGGGCACGGGTGGGTCGCCCGTGCCGCGCCGGGTCGGTGGGATGCGCGCACGGCATCCGGTGGCGGTGCGGCGCGGTCGTAGGGGGATCGAGGCGAGGGGCGGGGGGCGGGGGGTGGGTGGGGGGCGCGTGGTGGGGGTGGGGGTGGGTGAGGTCCGGTGGAGGGGCGGTCGGGATCCGTACGCATCTGGTGATCCACCAGGCGAACGTGTTACCAACTGGTAGGTAACGTGCTGGAAACCAGGATGCGGCCGGCACGTGGCCGTGTCTCCGGGGCGCACCACAGAGATTCGCGAGGTGGATTGTGACCGCACCCAAAGCGGCGGAGCCCGACGCGGGACCGCAGTTCGGCGGCATCCCGGTCCACAAGCGGCTCCTCGCCGCCGCGCCGGCGCTGGCGCCCGCGGTGACGGCCCGGCTCGTCGAGATGCTGCCCGCCTACGGCGCGCTCCCCTCGGAGCAGCTGCGCGGCGAGGTCACCAAGGAAGTGGACCGCGGCATCAGGGCGTTCATCAGGGTGCTGCGCCACGGCGAGCTGCCCGAGGAGGCCGAACTGGCGCGCATCAGCGAGTCGTCGGCCCGGCGCGCCGACGAAGGCGTACCGCTGGAGGCCGTGGTCGGCGCCTACCACTACGGGGCGGAGGAGTGCGCGGCCCGGGTCCTCGCGACCGCCGAACCGGGCGACCTGCCGGACGTGTTGCTGGTGCAGCACCGGCTGCTCGGCTACCTCCGGCTGGTCAGCTGCGCGGTCGCGGCGGGATACGTCCAGGAGCGGCAGACGGCCCTCGGCGACGAGCAGGTCGCCCGGCAGGCCCTGCTGTCCCGGCTGCTGGAGGGCGGCAACCCGCAGGCCGCGGCCGACCGCGCCGGCATCCGGCTGCCCGCCTCGTACGTCGTCCTGAGCATGGCCGTGGGGCCGCACCCGGACGAGCTGCTGCCCGGCGTGAACCACTCCGTCGCCGCCCGCCGCAAGATCCGACGGCTGCGCAACGAACTGCAGCGCCAGACGCCGGGGGTGCCGCTGTCCGTGCTGTCCGGCGACGGCGGGCTGGTCCTGATCCCGTACGGGACGCCGGCCGGCGACTTCGGTGCGGCGGACCGGGAGCGGCTCACCCGGGTCGTGGAGCAGCTCGGTCTGATCTGCGGCGCCGAGCTGCAGGTGGCGGCGGCCACGGCCGCGCCGGAGGGCGTCGCGGAGGCCGCCCGGCTGGTCGGCGAGGTGCGGCGGGTGGCGGAGGCGTCCGGCCGGGGGCCCGGGCTGTACCTGCTCGACGACGTGCTGCTGGAGTACCAGCTGAGCCGCCCGAGCCCGGCCCGGGACGGGCTCGCCGCGCTGCTCGGCCCGCTGACCGGGCGCCCGGAGCTGCTCGACACGCTGCGCACCTTCCTCGCGTGCGGCCTCGACCGGCGGCGGGCCGCCGCCCGGCTCCAGGTCCACCCCAACACGGTGGACTACCGCCTGCGCAAGGCCACCGAGCTCACGGGGCTGGACGCGGCCCGGGGCGCCGACCTGCTGACGCTGCACGCCGCGCTGGCCGCCCACGACGCCGTACGGCGGGCCGAACCCGAGACCGGCTGACGCCTGCGCGGCACACCGCGCGGCGGACGCGGGCACGCCTCCCCCGCCGGCCGGGCCGTGCCGTGCCGTGCCGTGCGACCGTGCGATCTCCGCCGATCGGCGGTTCGATGGGGTCATGCGGTACGCAGGTGTCGGACGGGCCGGCCTGCGCGGGGGCCTGGCCGGCGTGCTGGTCGCGGCGGCGGTCCTCGCGTTCGCTCCGGCGGCTCCGGCGGGGTCTCCCCCGGCGCCCCCGGTCGCGGAGCGCTGCTCCCCCGGCTGGGTGTGCGGATGGACCTCGCCCGGCTACACCGGAGTGGTGAGCCTGGTCAACGTGGACATGCCGGCGTACCCGGAGACGACGGCGTACGTCGGGTTCAACGACGGGCTGTCGGTGTGGAACGGCTCCGGCACGTGGCGGACCTCCGACGGGCGGTGGGGCCGCTGCGTGGTGGTCTTCGACCAGCCGCACTACAAGGGGCGGGCGCTGACCGTCCGGCCGGGTCGTGGCGTCGAGAGGCTCCCGGCGTCCTTCGGGCACGTCCGGTCGAACCGGTTCACGACCTGCCGAGTGGGCTGACCGCACCGCGCGCCGGCGCTCAGGCCCCGCGAGCCCGGCGTGATCCGAAGGACAGGCCCCTAGACCGCCGCGCGCGGGACCACCCACAGCGCCTCGGCGGTGGCGCAGAGTTCGCCCTCGGCGGTGGCGACGGCCGTGCCCACGCCGTACTTGCGTTCCGCCGAGGACAGCAGCCACGCGTAGGAGACCAGCCGCTCACCGGCCCGGACCGGCCGCAGCAGCCGCGCGCCGAGCGCGGCCGTGACCGCACCGGCCGGGCGGCCGTCGAGCAGGCGCCCGGCGGCGTTGCCGGGGCAGTCCAGCGCGCCCCACACCAGCTCGGGCGGCAGCAGCCCGTCCGGGTCGGCGAGGGCGGCTCCCGGGGTCCAGGCGGTGGCGACCAGGTCCCGTCCCGGCACCGCACCGCAGTGCTGGCGCAGCCCGGTCGCCGGGGTGCGGTCCAGGCCGCAGCCGAAGCAGTCGGTCTGGCCGTCCGGCGGGGCCGCCCGGTAGGCCTCGGCGGCCGCCTCGGCCTCGGCCCAGGACGGCGCCTCCGGCACCTCGGGGGCGGACCCGGCCGGCCCGGCGGATCCGGTGGGGACGGCGGCGGCCAGCAGGAGGTCGCCGTCGGTCAGGGCGCACCCGCCCTCGGGGGTCGGGGCGAGTCGCACGGGCAGCCCGGTCGGTACGGGCCGCCGGAAGTCCACCCGTACGTCCCGTGCGGTCGCCCGCCCGGCCAGTACGCCCGCCACGTAGCCGCCGAACGCCACTCCGGTGTAGCCGTGCAGGTGCTCGGGGATCGTGATGGTCTCGAAGTCGGTCATGCCCGCCACCCCATCACACGGCCGCCCGCGCCGTGCGGGGAGGCCTGCCGGACCGGACGCGGCGCGGGCTGTCGGCCGGGGGGCGTGCCGCGCGGGGTCGGGCGGTCGCCGGCCCGCGGCCGTCCGGTGTGCGGCGCGGCGGAATAATGGGGCCACCGCGGCCGCACGGGCCGGGGCCGTGGCGAGCGAGGGACGACGAAGGACCGATGGGTTTGACGCAGGGCCAGCGCGTGAAGCTGGCGGAGGACATCGGCCTGGCCGACGCCGTCGCGGGCGGCTCGGGGGCCGTCGTCGGGTTCCTGTCCCTGGCGGCCGGCACCGAGGGGACCGTCGAGCGGGTCGACGGCCGGCTGCCCGAGAGCCATGGGGTCGGGGAGTACCAGCGGCTCACCTCGCTCCTCGAGGCCTTCGGCCACACCATGCCCGAAGCGAGCAGGACGCGACTCGAAGAGGAGATCGGGGCACTGGAACCGGAGTGGAGGGCGTTCCGGGCGCGTGGCGCCCGCGTCACCGCCCGCGTCCGCTTCGACAACGGCTTCGTCCTCGACGGCGCGCACGAGGACGTCCTCGTCCCGCTCTGACCCGGCCGCCGGCCCGGCCCCTGGTCCCGGCCCTTCGCCCCCGGCCCCCTGTCCCCGGTCCCCGGTCCCCGGAACCGGTGTTCCGGACCGGGCGTCCGGCCGGGGCGCGGGCCGCGTCGGCCGCGCCGCCCCGGCGCCGGCGGGCTCAGGCCCCGGGTGCGGCCGGGCCCCGGTGCCTGATGTTGACGGCCGCGGCCTTGGCCAGCGCCAGGGGGTTCAGGAAGCGCAGCGGTCCGATGAGGCGGGAGGCGAAGAGGTGCATGTGCCGCGCCACCGAGGCGTCCCGCGCCGCGGCCGAGAACACCAGCCGCTCCATGGGGTTGAACGGACGGGCGGTGGCGTAGTCGGCGGCCAGGTACTGGTGGCCGCGCAGCCGGCGCCGGTGCGTACGGGCGTACACCGCGAGCGACCGGTCGAGGTCGGCCCGCCCGGCCGCGGCGGCAGCGACCGCCTCCGCCAGCCACTGCGCGGACTGCAGGGCCCACCCGCACCCCACCCCCCACAGGGGGTCGCCGGTCAGGGCGGCGTCACCGATGAGCGCGACGCCCGGTGCGGTCGGCCGACGGCTGAGCAGCGGGTAGTCGACCGCCCCGATGATCTTCGAGACGCGCTCGGCGGAGTCGATGGGCGGCGCCTCGGGCAGGGCGCGGACGAACGCGCGGAAGCTGCCCTCCAGGTCCTCCTTGAACTCCGGCAGCCGCTCCTTGGACGGGAGCACCGCGAGGACCGTCACCCCGTCGTCGTTGGGGAAGGCGTACGCCATGTCGGGCTCGAGGAACCAGGTCTGGCCGATCCCGCCGTGCAGCGGCAGGTCGCGGAAGTGCGCGAGGTAGCCGAACCGCGCGTTCTCGTACCGCCGGGCCGGCAGCCCGGCGAACCCGGCCACGGCCGAGTCCTTGCCGTCGGCGCCCACCACCAGGCGGGCCCGGAGCTCCCGCTCGCCCTGCGGTGTCGACGCGCGCACGCCCACGGTCCGCCCGGCCTCCTGGATCAGCCCGGTCACCTTGTGCCCGAGGAGCAGGTCGACGCCGGGGGTCTGCGCGGCCCGGTCCCGGATCATCGGGTCGAGGGTGCTGCGCCGCACGTTGTAGGCGTACGGCAGGTCGGGGCCGCCCGGTGCGGCCCGCGGCTCGATCCATCCCCAACGGGTGTACCAGCGGGCGTCGTTGCGGACGGCACCGGCCTTCTCAAGGGCGGGCACGAGGCCGAGTTCCGCCAGCACCGGGTAGGCGTTGGCGGTGAGGGAGTGGGTGCACAGCACCTTGTACGCCTCGGGGTCCGAGCGGCGCTCCAGCAGTGCGACGCGGACGCCGCGGCGCGCGAGCAGGACCGCCGCCGCGCTGCCCGCGAGGCTGGCTCCGCTGATGACGACGTCGTAGTCGTCTCCCGCGCCGTGTCCTGCGCTCCGAGACCTGATCATGCGCTGGTCGCTCCCTTCGGGGTGCTGCCGTGAGGGTTGCTGCAGCGCCCACAAGTGTCAGGAACATGACCGACTGTCAAGTGTGCGGGCCCCGGTCGGCGGGCCGGGCGTGGGCGAAGCCCCGTTGGTGCCAGACCAGTCCGCCCGCGCGTCCCGGGTCGCCGTCGGCCGCGACGACCTCTCCCATCAGGATGGTGTGGTCGCCGCCGTCCCGCAGGCCGTGGTTGCGGCACGTGAGGCGTAGCGCCGCGACCGCCAGGCCGGGGGCCGGACCCGGGACCGTGGGCACCCCCGCGAACCGGGTGGCGGCGGGGCCCGCGCAGCGCCGCGCCAGCTCCTCGTCCCCCGGGCCGAGCAGGTTGACGGCGAAGGCCGGGGCCGCGACCAGGGCGTCGTGCGTGCTCGAACGCCGGTCGACGGCGACGAGGAGCAGCGGCGGGTCGAGGGAGAGCGCGCAGACGGCGGAGGCCGTCAGTCCGCGGGTCCCGCCGTCGCGGTCGTAGCAGGTGATCACGCAGACCGGGGCCGCGAGGGCGGCCATGGCGGCGCGGAACTCCTCGGCGCCGACGGCCGACGGCCCGAGCAGGGCGGGGGAGGTCACCGGCCCGCCGCGGACAGGGACCGCCCGGCGGCGGCCGGGGCGGGCGGCAGCAGGCGTCCCGTCGGGGTGCCGGCGAACCCGCTGCCCGCGTCCCACACCGGGCGGCCGGCCTTGACGGTCGTCGTGACGCGGCCGGTGAACACCCAGCCCTCGTAGGCGGACCAGCCGCACTTCGCCTCGATCGTGTCCGCGGCCAACTGCCAGCGGTGGTCGGGGTCCAGCAGGGCCAGGTCGGCGTCGGCGCCCACGGCCAGCCGTCCCTTCCCCGGCAGCCGGAACAGGTCGGCCGGGCCCGACCCCATGAGTCGCGCGAGGTGCCGGGCCGCGCCGTCGGCGTCGACCTCGGCGCCGCGGGCCATCAGGCCCGTCCAGAGGGCGCCGGCGAGTTCCTGGACGCCGGGGAGCCCCGGCGGCGCCTCGGCCGGCGGGCGGTTCTTCTCCGCCACGGTGTGCGGGGCGTGGTCGCTGCCCGCCGTGGCGGCCTGGCCGGCGAGCACCGCCTCCCACAGCCGGTCCTGGTCCCGCTGGGCCCGGATCGCCGGCGACAGCCGGGTACGCGGTCCGCGGCGGCAGGTGTCGGCGTCGGTGAACGACAGGTGGTGGCCGGTGACTTCGAAGGTGACGGGCAGCCCCTCGGCCGCCGCCGCGGTGAGCATGTCCACCTCCTCCGCGGTGGAGGCGTGCAGGACGTGGGCGCGGGTGCCGTGGGTGCGCACCAGGTCGATGACGCGGGCGACCGCGACGATGGCGCCCGTGCGCGGGCGGTGCGGCTCGTAGCCGGCGTACGAGCGGGGTTCGCCGCGCCAGCCGTCGAGCAGGTCGAAGACGTGCTGCGCCTCGGCGTGCAGGACGAGCTGGACGTCGCCCAGGGCGGCCGCCTCGAAGGCCGCCGCCAGCTGCCGGTCCTCGCGGAAGACGACCGGGGCCGTGTGGTGGCCCGCCATGAACACCTTGGCGGAGGTGGCCACGTCCGGGTCGAGCGAGGCGAGCAGTTCGGGGCGGTCCGGGTCGGCGCCGATGTGGAACCGGTGGTCCACCCACGAACGGCCTTCGACGATGCGGGCCTTGTCGCGCACCGCTGCCTCGTCGAGCGCCGCCGGGCGGGTGTTGGGCATGTCGAGTACGGTGGTCACGCCGCCCGCGATCGCGGCCCGGCTGCCGTGCTCCCAGTCCTCCTTGTACTCCAGGCCCGGGGTGCGGAAGTGCACGTGCGAGTCGATCAGCCCGGGCAGGACGTAGCGGCCCGCTGCGTCGAGCCGGGGTCCGGCCGGGGCCGGCTCCCCCGCCGCGAGGAGGGCGTCGACCCGGCCCTCCCTGATGACGACGGTGCCCTCGCGGACCCCCTCGGGGGTGACCAGCCGGCCGCCCTCGACGACCAGGTCCGCGGTACGTGCGGCGGCGGCGTGCGCGGTGTTCAACGCGTCCATGACGTGCTCACCAGCTCCCTGCAGAGATCGTTGGTCGGACCCATCAGCGCGACGGCGCGCGCGTCCCGCCGGTAGCGGTTGAGGGGGTGTGCCTCGGCGTAGCCGGCGGAGGAGAGGATCTGCTCGACCCCGGTCATGACCCGGTCGGCCGCTGCCGTGGCGCAGAGTTTGGAGTGGAGGGTGGTGGTCCCCGGGTCGGCGGAGTCCCGCCGCCCGGCCCGCTCGACGACGGCGCGCGCCGCCTCGACCTCGGTGGCGAGGTCCACCAGCCGGTGCCGGACCGCCTGGTGCGCCAGCAGGCCGCGGGCGACGGCGTGGTCGTGCGCGCAGTCCAGGGCGGCCCGGGCCAGGCCGAGGGCCACGGCGCCCAGAGTCGCGCCGCTCTCCCTGACCCGGGCGATGATCGAGGCGGCCTCGCCGGCCGGGCCGAGCCGGTCGGTGTCGGCCACCCGGCAGTCCCGCAGCGAGACGAAGCCCGTCGCGGACCCGCGCATGCCGGCGAGCGGCAGGGACGTGTCCGGGACCAGGCCCGGGTTGTCGCCGCGGACGAGGAAGAAGGTCTGCCCCGCGGCCCCGTAGCCGGTCCCGGCCGCCCCGGCGTCCGGCGCCTGCCCGGTCCGGACGAGCACGAGGTAGACGTCGGCCAGGCCCGCGCTGGTGGTGAACGACTTGGCGCCGTCGAGCACCCAGCCGCCGCCCTCGGTCCGGCGGCCCGTCGTGGAAAGGTTCCGCTTGTCGGCGCCGGCACCCGTCTCGCTCCACGCGGAGGCCGCCAGCCACTCGCCGGAGGCCAGCTTGGGGAGCAGTTCCGCGAGCTGGGCCGGAGTGCCCTGTTCCACGATGCGGCTGCTCACCGCGTAGTGCTGGAAGAGCATGATCGCGGCGGACCCGTTGACGGCGGCGACCTCTGCCACGTGGTGGTTGAGCTCCACGGGGTCGGCGCCGGCGCCGCCGTACGCGTACGGGACGGCGAGGCCGAGCAGGCCGGTGCGGCGCAGCAGTGCCACGGCGTCCAGGTCGGGCCGGCCGCTGCGGTCGGCGGCCGCCGCGGAGGCGGCGAGCCGGGAGCGGGTGGCGGCGTCCAGGAACTCCGGCAGCGGTGCCCGGGTGGCGGGGTTCGACGGGGCGGGAGCGGTCATCTGTTGTCCTCGTTCGGGGTGGATCGGGTGGGGCGCCGCAGCGGCGGCCGACGGGCCGGTCACGCCGTCAGGGGGAGGGGCTCGGCGCCCGCGCGGGCCGCGTAGGGCCGGACGGTGTCGAGGTCGAGGGGGCCCGACAGCAGCCGGGCCTGCTTCCTGCTGACGCTCACCCATTGCAGGAGCGCGTCGGCCGGTTCCCGCTCGACCTTGACGAGTGCGGCCGTGGACCCGCCCGCCGTGTCGATCTCGACGCGCGTGGTCCCGCCCGCCCGGCCGTCGAGGAAGCGGGCCGGGACCGTGCCCGGCCGGCTCGCGGCCGCCGCCAGGCAGATGGTGCCCGTCAGTGCCAGTGTCGGGTGCCAGGTGGGAACCGAGATGGAACGGACGCTAAGCCGGTCGCCCTGGTAGGAGGCGACCGCGGCGACCTTCGGGAACACGCTGTCGGCCGGCATCCCCAGGAGCGTCGCGGCGGCCCGCCGGATCTGCTGCATCTCGTCGAAGACCGCGGCGCCGGCCCCGAACAGCGCGGCCTGCGACCCGATCCCCAGGTCCCGCGCGTCGACGAAGACGTACGGGTTCCCCAGGGAGGCCAGCGACACCTCGTACGTCCCGGCGGGCGTGGACACCACGTCCACGGGCCGGCCCGTCATCAGCAGCCGGCTCAGGCGGGTGCCCTGCGGCTGGACGAAGTGCAGGGTGAAGTCGCCGCTGAGGCGCCGGGACCCGTCGACCTCGCACACGATGTGGTCCCCGTTGTTGAGGACGCGCAGCCGCACCCGGTCGCCCGGGGCGAGCCGCGGCACCAGCCGCAGCTCGCCGGCGACCAGCACCGTGGCGAGGATCGAATGGCCGCAGCTGCCCCGGAAGTCGAAGGCGTCGAGGGCCTCCGGCAGGCACTGCACGAACCGGTAGTCCAGGTCGAACAGGGGGTGCTGCGACGCCGAGACGAGCGCGATCTTGAGGACGTCCGCGTGTCCCTGCCGGACGAGCCGGCGGCGGACCTCGGTCAGGAGCGGGCGCAGCACGTGCTCCGCGTCCGCGATCCCGTCGACCTCGAGGACCAGCGTCGGACACGGCGCACCGGTCACCTCCGCGACGTACCCGTTCACGCCGCGCGCTCCCGGTCCGCGAGGGCCGCCGGGCCGGCCGCCGACCCGAGCGCAGGCATGAACTGCTCCAGCCACAGCTCGTGGACGAGCAGGGACCACAGCGCGAGCGCGGCCCGCTCCGAGGGCCGGGTCGCCTGCTCGGCGAACAGCCCGTCCACCGCCACCGGGTCGAGCATCCCCCGCCGTCGCAGCCGCGCCGGGGCCAGGAGGTCCCGGGCGTAGCCGTACAGCGCGGTTCCGGGGACCAGCATCGCGGCGACCGGCAGGGTGAAGGGCTGCTTCGGGCGCGAGAGCACCGAGTCGGGCAGCAGGCCCGACGCCGCCCCGTACAGCGTCCGCTTCCCGCGGCCGCCGGACACCTTCAGCTCGTCGGGCAGGGCCTTGGCGTACCGCACGAGGGAGGGCTGGCAGAAGGGCAGCCGGACCTCCACCGAGGCGGCCATGCTGAGGTGGTCGACGCGTCGCAGGTGGTACGCGGGCATGCGGGAGCCGGTCTCGAACTCCGTGATCGTCTCCAGCCGGGGCGTCCGCGACGCGGCGAGGTCGCGGGCGATGCGGTCCGCCGCGGATCCCCGGGCCCGCACGAGGTCGCGGTACGCGGGGGCGTACAGGCTCCGGCGCAGCGCGCGCGGCACGGCCGCCAGCGAATCGACGTAGGCGGACACCCAGTCGCTGCCCGCGGGTGCCTCCACGGCCGTGCGGATCCGGTCGTAGCCGCCGAAGAGCTCGTCGGCGGCGTCACCGGTGAGCGCCACGCGGAAGCCGGCGTCCCGCACCGCGCCGAACAGCGCGTACGTGGAGAGCGTGATCGGGTCGGCGTTCGGCTGACCGAGGTGCCACACGACCTGCGGGAGCAGGTCCGGGAAGTCGGCCGGGTCGATCTCCACCTGGTGGTGGCGGGTGCCGTTGCGCAGGGCCGCCTCCCGGGCGAAGTGGCGCTCGTCGTGGGGCCACTCCCCCGTGTAGGCGATGTTGAAGCTGTGCAGGTCCGGGACGGCCCGGGCGGCCAGGGCCGACACCAGGCTGGAGTCGAGGCCACCACTGGTGATCACCGACACCGGTACATCGGCCCGGACCAGCCGGGCCGTCTCGGTGCGCAGCAGCTCGCGCACGCGGTCCGCGGCCTCCGCGGGCCCGGAGGGACACTCGGCCCCGGCGGGCGGGCGGCGGCGGACCGACCGCAGCCCTTGGGAGCGGTTGACGGTCAGGGTGGTGGCGGGCGGCAGGACCCGGATGCCCTCGAACATCGTCTGCTCGCCGAACGGCGTCTTCGTGGACAGGTACTCGTCCAGGCCCGGCTCCCAGACCGCGGCCGGCACCCCGGGGAAGGCCAGCAGGGCGGGCAGCTCGGAGGCGAAGCGCAACTGGCGGGTCCGCTCGTCCCAGTGGTAGTAGAGGGGCTTCATGCCCGACTCGTCGCCGGCGAGCAGCAGGGTGGGCTCGGCACGCAGGTCCACCACGGCGACGGAGTACATGCCGTCCAGGTGCTCGGTGAAGTCGCGACCGAACTCCGCGTACAGCGCGGGCAGCACGGATCCGTCGCAGGTGTCGGTGAACCGGTGGCCGAGCGCGGTGAGGCGGGTGCGCAGTTCGGCGTGGTTGTAGATCTCGCCGTTGAACACGATGGTGACGTGCTCGCCCAGCCGGTACGGCTGCGAGCCGCCGGACGGGTCCATCACGGCCAGGCGGTTGTTGCCCAGGGCCCAGCCCGGGCCGGCGGCGAACGTCTGCGCGTCCGGTCCGCCGTGCCGCTGCACGGCGGCCACCGTCCGCAACTCGTGCGGGGTGATCTGGGCGTCGAAGTGCCCGAAGATTCTGCACATGCGGGCCTCACTTCACCTCGGTCGAGACACCGGCCCGCTGGTAGAGCACGGGGTCGAAGGGGGTCGGACCCCCGCAGGTGGCGAACCGGGGCCCGTCCGGGTCCTGCCCGTCGTGCCGGGTGCCGTGCGGCACACCGGGCGCGGCGTACAGCACGTCGCCGGGCGCGGCGTCGTACCAGCGGTCCGCCAGGTACAGCTGGCCGGTGCCCTCGATGACGATGAAGGCCTCCTCGCTCTCGGGGTGGACGTGCACGTTGAAGTACTCGCCCGGGTTCATCACCCCGCAGTGCAGGCACAGCTGGGGGGTGCCGGTGCCGGGCCAGAAGAGGAAGTTCATCGTCGCGGTCCGGTCGGAGGCGGCGACTTCGCCGGTGCCGGAGAAGCCGCGCAGCTGGGTCTCCTGGTTCCACAGCGAGCTGAACCGGCGCGGGGCGGACCCCGGGCGACGCCCGTCCAGCAGGCGGCTGCGCCACACGTAGGCGACGAGTCCGCCGTCTCCCGCGGACAGCGCGTAGGCGTCGCCGGTGGGCGCGTACACGGTGCCGGCCCGCTCCACCGGGGCCCGTTCGGCACCGGAGGTGGCGGTGCCCCGGCCGTCGAAGACGACGACCACGTTCTCCTCCTCCGGCGAGTCCGCGGGGCGCCAGGTCGTACCGGCGGGGACGCGGACGACGTCGAGGCGGACGAGGTGCGCGCCGAGCGCGGGGCCCACCGCGGTGGCCACCTCGCACCCGTCCTGGACGCGGAACCGCAGCTCGTCCGCTCGGACGATGGCTCCGGGCACTGCTGCGACAGTCATGGGGTCACACCTTTCCGGGGTTGTGCGGGGGACGTGGGCGGCGGTCGGGTCAGCCGTCGGAGGCGGGCCGGCCGCCCTTGCCCCAGTGGGTCCGCTCCACGTCGCGGACGATCACGGTGACGGCTTCGGCCGGGCAGTGGGCGATGCGGGAGACCGTCGCCGTGATCTCACCGATGAGGGCGCTGCGCCGCTCGTGGTCGTTCCCACTCCACCAGTCGACGGTGATGACGGGCATGACGGAGCCTTCCTTGTGACGTTGGCATGTGCGGGACCCCGCCGGAGCGGACGGGCGCGGTGGCGCCGGGCGCGGCGCGGGAGGGGCGGGAGGGGCGGGGGCCGCCGGAGCGTCAGACGACCTCGGGCGACAGCCCGGCGGCCCGGTAGAGGGCGGGGTCGTACGGGACGGGACCGCCCACGGAGACGAACAGGTCGGCCGCGTCCGGGCCGGCGGGGTTGCGCGTCCCGTGCAGCACCCCGGAGCGGGCGTAGACGCCGTCGCCGGGCTCCATGTCGAGCCAGGTGTCGCCCAGGAAGAACTGGCCCCTGCCGTCGAGGGCGAAGAGCGCGTCCTCGGCACCCGGGTGGCCGTGGATGTTGAAGGTGTTGCCCGGGGCCGCCATGCCGCTGTTGATGCACAGGTGGGCGCAGCCGTTGCCGGGCCAGTGCGGGAAGTTCATGAACGCCCGGCGCTCCTGGTCCACCGGGGCGATCTCACCGGTGCCGGCGAACTTGCGGATGGCGGCGGACTCGTCGTACACCGTGTTGAAGAGCAGGGGCGCGGAGCCCCGGGGGGTGCCCTCCGGCAGCGGGGCCCGCCAGAAGTACACGGTCATCTCGTCGGCGTCCCCGTCGGCGGCGGCGGTGAAGGCGACGGAGCGGCCGGCCGGCGCGTACGCGGTGGAGCCCTTGCGGACCTCGGCGCTCTCCCCGTCGATCTGCGCGGTGCCGTGGCCGTCGAAGACGATGGCCGTGACTTCCTGGACGGCGTACGGGGCGGGCTTCCAGCTCGCGCCCCGCGGGATGCGGACGATGTCGACCGAGACGAACTCGGCACCCACGTGCGGGCCCACGGGCCGGCTGACCAGGCAGCCCTCCTCGGCGGTGAACTCGAGCTCCTTGCGTCGGATGACCACGCCGAAATCGGTGTGCTGTGACATCAGGTTCCTCTCCAGAGGTCGGGGCGGGACGGGGCGGGGGCGCGGGCGGCCGGGCGGTGTCCGCCCGGGGCGGCTCACGGCCGGGCCGCGGGCGCCGGTACGTGTCGGGTGACGATCGACGCGAGCCCGCCGGTGGGGTGGTCGAGCGCGACGTCGAGCGAGGGGACGAGCCGCTCGCCGTGGACGGCCGCGTACAGGGGGAGGGACGGCCTGCCGCCCTCGGCGGCGAGTTCGGCCTCGAGCTGCTCCGGGAGCGGCAGGAGCCGGCCGAGGTCGAGGCCGGCCACGCCGAGGAACTGCGGGGGGGTGTGCGACTCGCCGAGTTCGGCGAGGAAGCGGCCGAGCACCCCCGTCATCTCCTCCTCGTACGAGGCCATCCGGTCGGCGCCGATGGCCGCGGAGATCCCCATGCGGTGGGCGTGGCCCACGTTGACGTGGTTGGGGCAGATGAGTGTGGTCAGGGGCCGCAGCGGGTCGCCGGGGCCCAGCGCCGCCGCTTCCTCGGCGGACAGCGGGTGCAGCCGGCGGTCCGCGCCGATGCGGCGGAGGTGGAACCCCTGCCCGTAGAGGGCGCGGTGCCAGCGGGGGAACGCGTCCTCGCGCAGCGAGAATGCGTTCATGACGTCGACGGGGATCTCGACGGTGCCGTCCGCGACGTGCAGGCCGGCCGCCCGCTCCAGGCCCATCCGGTACATCATCGCGAAGTACGCGAAGGTGGTGGCGTGCCGGGCCAGGCGCAGGGCGTGCGCGTCGGTCGGGGCGAGGTCCTCGTCCGGCACGTCCGGGACGTCGAGGGCCATCAGCACCTG
Organism: Streptomyces sp. NPDC093225; assembly: GCF_044753805.1. NCBI lineage: Bacteria > Bacillati > Actinomycetota > Actinomycetes > Kitasatosporales > Streptomycetaceae > Streptomyces > Streptomyces sp. NPDC093225. The sequence goes on along the minus strand of NZ_JBIVNX010000061.1, from coordinate 10,675 downwards.
GTGGCGGTACTTCGGCTGGCCGCTGAAGAGGGGGGTGCGCACCAGGCGGCCGCGGCGGTCCAGGCGCCACCACACGTGCGGCTTCCAGCGGTTGTCGCTCAGGTTGTTGTGCGTGAGCTGGGTGCGCAGGTGGGTCCCCCCGCCGCCGTTCGCGTCGCCGGTGGCGCGGGTCAGCAGGCGCAGGCAGAACCAGGGGAACGCCACCATGGGGGCGAAGGCGTTCATGCTCACGTGCGTCGAACTGTGCACCACCATGGGCGAGTCGACGAAGCGGTGCAGGGCGGCGTCGTCCCAGCCGAGCAGGGCGCGGACGGCCTCGCGGTCGCCGGCCGGCGCGCGGTGGACACGGGGCTCGATCTCGCGGACGAAGTCCGCGAGCCGCTGACGGCGCTCCCGGGTCTCCGCGTCGGGCGGCCCCGCCGGCCGGAACGCACCGATCAGCTCACCGAGGGTCGGGCCTACGGCGGCCGGCTCCGACGGCGGCCGCCGCTCGACGGTGGTGGTCATCGGGGCCCGTCCGGCGCGGGCGCGACGGCGACGGCCGACCAGGCACGGTGCGGGACCTGCAGGACGTCGCCGGGGAAGCGGTCGCGCAGGATGCCGGTGAGCTCGGCGGAGAACGCGGCGACCTCCTCCGGGGGGAGGCTCGCGCCGACGCCCGCGCTGGCCCGGATCCGCCCGGTCCAGGCCTCCGGCGTGTAGGGCACGTCCAGGTCGAAGGAGAAGGTCTCGATGGCCCGGAAGCCCGCCGCTGCCAGGTCGGTCAGCCAGCGCGGGTAGAGGCCCGTGCCGCCGCCCATGGACCAGGCCGGGTTGTACTTCACGATGAGGTCCTCGGTCGCCGCGACCATGTTGCCGGGCAGCGGGAGCCAGTCGAAGTGGGTGATGACGACGTGGCCGCCCGGCCGGAGCAGGCGCCGGACCTCGGCCGCCGCCTTCGGGGCGTCGAACCAGTGCCAGCACTGCCCGGCCGCCACGACGTCGAACGACGCGTCGGGGAGTCCCGTCGCCTCGGCGGTGGCCACGTGGTAGGCGATCTCGACGCCGGCCGCCGTGTCGAGGGCCCGGGCCTGGTCGAGCAGGGCCGCGGCCGGGTCGATGCCGGTGACCCGAGCGCCCGCCTGGGCGAAGAGCCGGGCGAGGCTCCCGGTGCCGGTGCCCAGGTCCAGGACGTCGCGTCCGTTCGCCTCGACGCCGCTCCCCGCCAGCCGGCGGATGACCTCCGGAGGGAAACCGGCGCGGTGCCGACCGTAGTCCTCGGCGGTCAGTCCGAAGTCCGGGTTGAATTCATTGGACACGCGGTCCTCCGTTTGCAAGGTCGAGCCCAGGTGCTGGAAATCAGGGAATGATCACCGGTCCAGACCGTACCCGGAAGCCGTCGAGGTGCACCAGGGTATTTCGGTGATCTACGTCACGTGGACGCCTCGGGGTATGCGCGATTAGGTTCGCGGCGGATCATCCCGCGCCCTTTTGTGATTTTGCGCGAATAACCAGAGACATATTTACGGGAGAACTGTATGCAGACCGGACCTGCCGTGCTCCACATCGGTTGGATGCCCCGCGCGGTCGCCGCGCTGGGCCGGGCCGGAGCCCGGGTGACCTGCGTGGTGGCCCCGGCGGACGCGGAGGCGGCCCGCGCCGCCGGCGCGGCCGCCGTCGTGGTGCCCCAGCCGTCGAACGTCGAGGGGGTCCTCGCGGGCCTGGCCCGGTCCGCCCGCGCCCTCGAGGACTACGACGTGATCTGCAGCGTCCTGGAGTTCTGCCTGGTCCCGGCGGCCGTGCTGGCCGAGCTCGCGGGCCGGCCGCGGGCCACGGCCCGGGACACCCTGGCGATGCGCGACAAGTACCTGCAGAAGCACCTGGTCCGGGAGGCCGGGGTGCCGACCGCCGCGTGCACCGTGGTCGCGGACCTCGGCGCCCTGGACGTGCGGGACGTGGCGTTCCCGAGCGTGCTGAAGCCCCTCGACGGCGGCGGCGCGCGGCACACCTACGTGCTCCGCGACGGGAATTCCGCCCGGGAATACGTGGACCGGGCGGCCACCGGCGGAAAGGGTCCGTGGCTCCTCGAGGAGTTCATCGACGGTATTGAGTTCCAGGTCGACGGAATCGTCCGCGACGGTAAGATAAAGGTCCTTTCAGTTTCCCGCTACCTGCAGAATCTGATCGAGGTGCACGAGGGCGGACTGGTCGCCCACATCGCATTGCCGCCCGCCGAATATCCGGAGCTGTACGCAGGAATCCACTCCCTCGCCGAGGACTCGTTCGCGTCCCTCGGATACGTCGACGGCCCCTTCCACCTGGAGGTGTTCCAGGAGCCGGGCGGGCGGATCCTGTTCGGCGAGTGCGCGGCCCGCGTGGGCGGGGGCCGCACCGACGACGTCGTGGAGCTGGCGTTCGGCGTCAACCTGCGCGACGAGTGGGCGCGCGCCGTGCTCGACCGGCCCACCGCGATCGGCGACCTGCCCGAGCACCACGGCGACGCGGTCTTCGGCGGGATGAACCTGCCGGGCCCGGCGGGCCGGGTGCGCGCCATGCCGACGCTCGACGAGGTGCTCGCGCGGCCGGGCGTCGTCCGGGCGACCTTCGACATCGCGCCGGGCCAGGTCATGCCGGACGTCACGGACGCCTCGCACCTGCGGGCCGGTCTCGCGGTCGTCCGGGGTGCGGACGACCGCGAGGTGGCGGCTCGGATGCGGGACCTGGCCGCCTGGTTCGCCGGCCGGGTCGAGCTGGAGCCGCCCGCCGCGGGGTGACCGTCACGGGGTGACCGCCGCGGGGTCAGCCGCGTACGGCGGCGAACTCCGCGGGGTCCAGCAGCTCGGACATCGGCCGGTCCGGCTGCCCGGTGAGCAGGTCCAGCGCCTTCACCAGGCAGCCGGCGAACCCCTTGACGTACTCGGGGGCGTACTCCGACTCGTAGTGCAGGGCCTGCAGGCGCAGGCCCTCGCCCTCGCGCAGCAGCCACATGTGCAGGCCCGGCGAGTCCGCGTCCTCGGTGAGGTGGTGCGTCGAGACCGTGACGCCCTCGCCGAAGCCCAGGCCGCCGCCCCACACGTCGTTGTACATGAAGTACACGCCGGGGTCCTTGCGGAAGCCCGCGGGCAGCTCCGGCCAGATCCGGCGGCGGACGAACATGGCGGGCATGTCGCCGTGCGCGGTGGCGCCCAGGATGCTGGCGCGCACGGCGGAGACGAGGTCCCGGAACGTACCGGAGAGTTCCACGTCGGTGGTCGGGAAGACGCCGTTGGCGAACCAGCCGACCGTGCTCTGGTACGCGCCGTCCAGCCGGTTGGCGTTCGTGGTCAGCAGCGTCACGCGCCCCTGCCCGGTCGCCAGCGCGACGAGTGCCTTCACCACGGACATCGAGACGCAGTACGGCGTGGCCCGCAGGTCCTGGCAGGCCGTGCGCAGCCCGCGGGCCGTCGCCGGGTCCAGGTCCCACACCAGCGACGCGGGCTTCGACAGCCCCTCGGTGCCCCGGTAGCCGGGCAGCCGCAGGGCGAACTCGGCGGGATCCGCGGACAGCTGGCTCCGCCAGTAGTCCGCCAGTTCCTCGGCCCTGCCGTCCTGCCAGCTCTCCCACTGTCCGGCGGCCCAGTCCGCGTACGCGCCGGACTGCCCCGCACGGTCCGGGAGTTCGGCGCCCCGGTAGGCCGCCGAGAGGTCCTCGACGAAGGTGTCGAGCGACCACCCGTCCGCGATCATGTGGTCGAAGACGAACACCAGCAGGGCCTCCGCCTCGTCGCGGCGCACCACGAGGGTCCGCCACAGCGGGGCGCGGGAGCGGTCGAAGGGCTCCCGTACGAACCCGCGCAGGAACTCGTCCACCTCGGCGTCCGGCACGCCGCGGTAGTCCATGACCGCCAGGTCCGCACGGGCCCCCGGGTCGACGGCCTGCCGGGCGACGCCGTCGGCCGCCGTGAAGGAGGTGCGCAGGGACCCGTGGCGCTCGGCGACGCGGTTCAGGGCCGCCTCCAGCCGCTGCGTGTCGAACGGGCCCGAGACCCGGAAGACGGCGTGGAACTGGAGGATCGGCGCCTGCGGGTCGCGCAGCGACGACAGCAGGGCCCACTCCTGGGCCATGGAGGCCCGGCCGGCGTGGTCGCCCGCGGGCCGGGGTGCGTCGTCGCCCGCGGCGTTCTCGGCCGCGGCCGCCACCAGGTCGGCCACGTCGGCGATGGACTCGGCCGTGAAGAACGTGCGCGGGGGGACCTTCACTCCCAGTTCCCGCTCGATCCGGCCCAGCACCTGCAGGGACAGCAGGCTGTCCCCGCCCATGTCGTAGAAGTTGTCCTCCGCGAGGACCGACTCGTCCTCCAGGACGGAGCGGTGGATGTCCAGGACCCTGACGCGGATCGTCTGGTCGTCACCGGCATCGCGGGTCATGCGTTCTCCTTCGGCGGGACGGGGCAGTACCGGGCGTAGAACTCTTCGATGATCGAGGTGACCGGGCCGTCCGGGCGCACCACGTCGGCGTGCACACCGGGCATGACGACGCAGGAGAAGCCCGGGTCCCGGCGTGCGAGCAGGGCGGCCCGCTCGGCCGGCGGGATCACGTGGCTCTCGCCGGGGATCACCAGGAGCACGGGGATGCCGGCCGCCGTGAGCATCCCGATGAGGTGCGTGTAGTCGTACTCCCACTTCAGGAAGCTCGACTCGGCCCATTCGCCGCCCTCGATCCGGGCCGGCCGCCGCTCCAGGGACTGGTCGAGCAGGACCACGCTGCGGACCCGGGTGGGTCCCAGCGCGACGGCGTGCACGAGGGCGACCAGGGCCCCGTACGAATAGCCGATGACGTGGGCCGGCGCGGTGAGCCGGTCGGTGATGCGGTGCACGTCGGCTGCGTAGTCGAGCGGGGAGTAGCCCCAGGCCGGCGCGGGGCTCGGCGGGTGGTCGCGCAAGGTGGGCAGCAGGGCGAACTCGCCCTCGGGGCACAGCGCGTCGCTCAGGAAGCGCAGCTGGGTCCGGTCGTCCTCCAGCCCGTGCAGCAGCAGGAGGGGCGCGCCCGCTCCCCGGACGCCGGGCCGTCCGGGGACGAGGTCGTGGTCCAGCAGGGCGACGTGCTCGACGTCCCGCAGGTAGGGCCCGACGGGGGCCGGTGCCGGCTCAGTCACGGTTCTCGCTCCAGGTCTTCATCAGGGCGGCGCGGTCGGTCTTCCCGTTGACCGTGCGGGGCAGCTCGTGGACCACCTGGTAGCGGGCCGGGTGCATGTAGGAGGGCAGCTTCGCCGCGACGTGCCGGCGCAGCGCGCGGACGTCGGGTTCGGCTCCCTCCTTGCCCAGGACCACGCAGAACAGCCGCTGCCCGCCGTCCGCCGAATCGCGCGGCCAGGCGACGGCGTCGAGCACGGACTCGTGGGAGCGCACCGCCGCCTCGATGTCGCCGAGTTCCACGCGGTGGCCGCGCAACTTGACCTGGAGGTCCGCCCGCCCGTGGTAGACGAGCGCGCCCTCGTCGTCGCGGCTGACGAGGTCTCCGGAGCGATAGTGGCGGACCCCGTCGGGACCCGCGGGGAGGACGGGGAAGCGGTCCTCGTTCAGTTCGGGGCGGTTGAGGTAGCCGGCCGTCACCTGGGGCCCGGACAGCCAGAGTTCGCCCGGTACGCCGGGCTCGGTCACCTCGGTGCCGTCGGGGCCGGCGATCCGGACCGCGAAGCCGTCGAGGGGGACGCCGACGACCGACTGCGTGCCGTCGAGATCGCGCTGGGTGACCTGGTGGAACGTCGCGTGGACCGTCACCTCGGTGATGCCGTACATGTTCACCAGTCGGGGGCGGTCGAGCCCCACCGATCCCGCCCAGGCGCGCAGCACCGGCGGAGCGAGCTTCTCGCCGCCGAAGACGATGTAGCGCAGGTCGGGCAGCGGGCGGTCGGCGTTCTCCCGGGCCCGCGCCAGCATGGTGAAGGCGGTCGGGGTCTGGTTGAGCACCGAGATCCGCTCGTCCGCGAGCAGACCGATGAGGTCCTCCGGTGCCCGGGTGACCCACTGCGGCGGCACCACCAGTGCCGCGCCCGTGGACAGCGGGCCCCAGACCTCCCACACGGAGAAGTCGAAGGCGAGGGAGTGGAACAGCAGCCAGCGGTCGTCCCGTTCGAACGCGAAGAGGTCCCCGGTGGCGGCCAGCAGCGCGACGACGCTGCCGTGGCGCACCGGAACCCCCTTCGGCCGCCCCGTGGTGCCGGAGGTGTAGATGACGTAGGCCAGGTCCTCGCCCGACGGTGCGGGAAGGGACTCGGGCCCGGTCGGCGCCGGGCCGTCGGCCAGGGCGTCGACGGTCGCCGCCGTGATGCACGTCAGGTCCGCGCCCCAGTCCGGGTCGCGCTCGCCGACGAGGTGGCGGACCCCGCTGTCGGCGACGATGAAGGCGTTGCGCTCGGCCGGGTTGCGCAGGTCGAGGGGGACGTACGCGGCTCCCGCGCGCAGGATGCCGAGGAGGGACGCCACGACGGCGCGGCCCGCCTCCATGCGCAGGGCGACCGCGTCTCCGGGGCGCACTCCGGCGGCGTGCAGCGCGTGGGCGATGCGCCGGCTCCACCCGTCGAGGGTCCGGTAGTCGGCGCGGCCCGTCTCGTCCGACACGGCGAGCCGGTCGGGGGCGGCGGTGGCGCTGGCGGTGAACACGTCGACGAGGGAGCGGGGCGCGCCGGCGCCGGGCGTGGCGGCAGTGGCGGTGTCGATGTCGGTGGTGGCGGTTTCCACGGTCACCCCCGGTCCGCGGCGGAGACGGGCAGGTGCATGCCGTCGAGCGTGCGGGCGCACGGGCAGGAGCGCTGCTCGGGCAGGTGGGCCACGGTGCGGAGCATCAGGTGGCGCAGCCGTTCGGAGTTGCGCGCGAACACGTCGAAGACCGCCTCCTGCGCCACGCTCTCGGAGGCGTCGATCCCCGCGTCGAGGTCGGTCACCAGTGCCACGGAGGTGTAGCAGAGCGCCAGTTCGCGGGCGAGCACGGCCTCGGAATGACCCGTCATGTTGACCAGCGACCAGCCGGCCGAGGCGTACCACTGCGACTCCGCCCGGGTCGAGAAGCGGGGCCCCTCGATCACCACCATGGTCCCGCCGTCGTGCACCGCGTCGCCGGTGTCGGCGGCGGCCTTCAGGACGGCGGAACGGCCGTCCCCGCAGTAGGGGTCGGCGAACGAGACGTGCACGGCGCCCTGGTCGTAGTACGTCTGGATCCGGCCGCTCGTCCGGTCGACCAGCTGGTCCGGCAGGACGATGCTGCCCGGGCCGAGGTCCCGCTTGAGTGACCCGACGGCGCAGGGGGCGAGCACCTGGCGCACGCCGAGCGCCCGCAGGGCCCACAGGTTCGCCCGGTAGTTGATGCGGTGCGGCGGCAGGGCGTGCCCGCTGCCGTGCCGCGGGAGGAACGCCACGCGGCGTCCGGCGACGGTTCCCACCGAGACGGCGTCGGAGGGGTCGCCGTACGGCGTCGGCACGTGCTGCTGTTCGGCGTCGTCCAGCAGGTGGTAGAAGCCGCTGCCGCCGATGATCCCGATCTCCGCCACCGGCGGTTGTTGCGCGTTCATGCCGTCCCTGCCTTCTGCCAGGTCTCGCCGAGTGCCGGGTGGGTCAGCGAGTCGATCGTGGTGTGCCCCGGGACCTCCGGCCCCGCGGGATCGCCGGGGCGCCGGACCCCGACCGTGCGCCAGCGCGCGGCCGCGGCGGCCCCGAGCTCCTCCTCCGTGTCGCTGAGGAAGAGGAGCGACTCCGGTGGGATGCCGAGCGCGCGGGCGATGGCCCGGTAGGAGTCGGGGTCCCGTTTGCCGCCGGCGGTGTCGAGGTCGAAGTGGCCGGACAGCAGCCCGGTCAGATCGCCGTGGGCGGTGTGCGCGAACCAGTCGCGCTGTGCCGCGACCGATCCGGACGAGTAGATGTGCACGGGCAGGCCCGCCGCGTGCCAGCGCCGCAGGGCCCCGGGCACCTCGGGGTACACGTGCCCGGTCAGCGCGCCGGTGGCGTACCCCTCGGCCCAGATCAGCCCCTGGAGCGTCTTGAGCGCCGGCGCCTTCACGTCGGCGTCCGTCCAGGATTCGAGGCGGGCGACCGCCGCGGACTCGGCCGGTCCGGGGTCGCCCGGGTCGGGCGGGAACCCCGTCGCCGTGAGCACGGCGGACCATTCGGGGGTGCCGCGGTGTGCGGCGAACCACCGGTGGAACCGCTCGCGGGCGAACGGGAAGAGCACGTCGCGCACGTGCGAGGCGGAGCCGACCGTGCCCTCGATGTCGAGCACCACCGCCGCGACGGCGGTCACCGCTCCCCCGCCAGCAGCGCGTCGAGGTCGGGGAAGGCGGCGGCGAGGGGATCGCCGGTGAAGTCGCCCACCCAGCCGTCGGCCTCCTGGAAGAAGCGGACGGCGCAGAACTCCGGTGCCCGTCCCATGTCGAACCAGTGGCGGGTGCCGGCCGGGACCGACAGCAGGTCACCGGCCTCGCACACCACCGCGTGCACGCGCTCCCCCACGTGGAGGTAGAAGCAGCCCCGCCCGTGGGCGAAGAACCGCACCTCGTCCTCGGCGTGGCGGTGCTCGGCGAGGAAGGTCGTGCGTGCGGCGGCCGCGCGCTCGGCCCAGGCGGCGCCGGGCTCGGGCAGCAGCTGCGCCACGTCCACGACCTTCATCCCCGAGCGCGCCGAGAGGGCGTCGACCTCGCCGCGGTAGAGCGCCAGGACCTCGTCGGCGGTGCTCGTCGGGGTGACGGCGCCGCGCACGGGCCAGCGGTCGAAACCGATGCCCAGGGCGGCCAGTTCGGTTCGGATCAGCCCGGCGTCGCGGCTGCGCAGGACTACGTCGGCCGGGTCGTCGTCCGGCATGACGACGAGCAGGGTCATGAGGTCGCTCCAGTGGGGTGGGTGGCGGTGGTGCGGCGGGCCGGGGGTGTGGGGCCGACGAGCAGGTGCAGCTGACAGATCGCCTCGACGCACTCCAGGCGGTTGCGGGCCTGGGCCAGGTCGCGGCCCCAGACCGTGATGCCGTGGTCGGTGATGAGGAGCGCCGGTGCGGCGCCCGGCCGGTCGACGAGGTGGTCGTGGACGTGGGCGGCGATGCGGGAGACGTCGGGGTCGTTGGCGAAGACCGGGAGCGTCGTGCGGCTCGGATCGGCGAGGCCGAGGCCCTTGAGCAGTTCGTACCGCTCCAGGACGAGCTCGGCCGGGCCGTGCCCGTCCGGGCCGTGCTCGGCCGGGCCCCGCTCCGGCACGCCGGCGAGGACGGCCGCCGCGGTGGCGTACGGCGAGTGCACGTGGATCACGGCGCCGGCGTCGGTGGCGCGGTAGACGGCGGCGTGGATCGCGGCCTCCGCCGAGGCGCGCAGGGGACCGGGGACCAGCGCGGCGCCCGTCCCGGCGTCGATCGGAACCATGTCCCGCTCCGTCAGCCCGCCCTTGTCCAGGCCGCTGGCGGTGACGAGGGCCCGGTCCCGGGCGGAGCCGGGCTCCCGGGGGGTGCGGACGGACAGGTTGCCGGAGGTGCCCGGCATCCAGCCCCGTTCGTACAGGACGCGGGAGAACGAGGCCAGCTCGCGGGCCAGGGCCCCGTCCCCGGGCACGGTGTCGGCGGCACCCGGCCGGAACACCTCGCGCTCGGTGACGACGGCGGTGATCAGTTCGGCGGGCGTGACGTCGAAGGCGGGGTTGTAGGCCCCGGCGTCCGCGGGGGCCGTGGCACGGCCGGCCAGGGACGTGACCTCCGCCGGCGGCCGCTCCTCGATCACGATGCCGCCGCCGTCGGCGAGTTCGGGGTCCCTCGTGGCCTCGGGGGCCACGACGACGAAGGGGATGCCGTGGCGGGCCGCGGCCACGGCCAGACCGTACGTACCGATCTTGTTGGCGGTGTCGCCGTTGGCGGCGATGCGGTCCGCGCCGACCAGCACGCAGTCGACCAGGCCCTGGGCCATCGCCGCGGCGGCCGCCGCGTCCACGCACAGCCGGTACGGGACACCGGCCTCCCCCAACTCCCACGCCGTGAGCCGGGACCCCTGGAGCAGGGGGCGCGTCTCGTCGGCGAGCACCTCGAGGACGCGGCCCCGGGCGGCGAGTTCGACGATGGTGCCGAGGGCGGTGCCCACGGCACCCGTGGCGAACCGGCCGGTGTTGCAGTGCGTCAGGATCCGCAGGGGTCGGTCCGGCGTCAGGGACTCGACGAGCTCCGCCGCCCGGGCCACCATGGCCCGGTTGACCGCCACGTCTTCGGAGATCATCTCCAGCGCCGCGTCGAGCACGGCGCGCGGACCCTCGGACAGGTGGCCGAGGACCCGGTGTACGGCCCAGGCGAGATTGACCGCGGTGGGCCGGGCGTTCGCCAGGCGTTCGGCGTCGGCCCGTACGGCCGGCTCGTCGACGCCGTCACCACCGTCACCGTGCCGGTGGGCGTGGGCGTGTGCGGACAGGGCCACGCCCAGGGCCCCCACCAGTCCGATGGCCGGCGCGCCGCGGACGGCCAGGCTCCGGACGGCCTCGATCACCTCGTCCACGGTGCTCAGGCGCAGCGGCCGGTGCTCGTGGGGCAGGGCGCGCTGGTCCGTGGTGAGGATCGCGCCGTCCTCCCAGCGGATGGACGCCTCCGTCACGGACGCCTTCATCGCGCGCCGGCTGCCGCGCGCAGGGCGTCGACGCGGTCGGTGCGCTCCCAGGTGAAGTCCGGCAGCTCGCGGCCGAAGTGGCCGTAGGCCGCGGTCTGGGC
>NZ_JBIVNX010000060.1:0-40431 GCF_044753805.1 Streptomyces sp. NPDC093225 | reverse complement strand
GGGGCGGAGCCCCCTTGCCCCAGGGGTGGGCCTGCCGCAGGGCCTGCAGGCCATACCGGGTCAAGCGCCGAGGGGACCCACACACCACGGGACCCGCCCCCGAAGCGAGCCGGCCGAGGCCCCCGCCCCCGAACCCGTTCGAAGCGGCGGCCATGGTCCGGACCAGTGGCTCACACCGGCGACGGTTTTGCCCAATCCTGGTGCGCTGATCCCCTGGTGAGGACCCGTCAGGGCGTGTTCCATGGCCGGTGGGGCGCGCCGGAGCGCACGGCGGCCCGCACCCACGAAGGTGAGGTTGCCTTGGCCACGACCGTCCGACGCGCCGTACTCGTCCTGCCCGCCGCCCCGCTCGGCCCGGAGAACCCGCTGCCCGCCCTGCGCGGCCTCGACGAGGTGCACGTGCTCGACGGGCGCGCGCAGTCCGGTCTGCCGCGCGACATGGTCCGCCAGATCGGGTACGAGCCGCTGCGCGGGGTGCTTCCCGTGCGGATCCGGGACGGCTACGCACGACGGCGGTCGGAGCGGGAGTTCGAGGCGGTGGTCCTCGAGAACGGGCGGCTGCGCGCGACCGTGCTGCCGGAGCTCGGTGGCCGCGTCCACTCGCTGGTCGCCAAGGCCGAGGACGGTTCCGAGCGCGAACTGCTGTACCGCAACCCGGTGTTCCAGCCCGCCGCCTTCGCCCTCAACGGCGCCTGGTTCTCCGGCGGCATCGAGTGGAACATCGGCGCCACCGGCCACACCACCCTGTCCTGCGCGACGCTGCACACCGCCCTCGTGCCCGCGCCGGACGGTGGGGTGATGCTGCGGCTGTGGGAGTGGGAGCGGCTGCGCGACCTGCCCTTCCAGGTGGACCTGTGGCTGCCGGAGGACTCCGCCTTCCTCTACGTCGGCGTACGGATCCGCAACCCGCACGAGCGGCCCTCACCCGTCTACTGGTGGTCCAACATCGCCGTCCCCGAGGACTCCGGGACCCGCGTCCTCGCCCCCGCCGACGAGGCCTGGCACTTCGGCTACGAGCGCACCCTGCGCCGGGTCCCGGTGCCCGACTGGGAGGGTGCGGACCGGACGTACCCGCTGCGCGGCGCGTACCCCGCCGACTACTTCTACGAGCTGCCGCGTGGCGACCGGCCGTGGATCGCCTCGCTCGACGGCGCCGGGCACGGGCTCGTGCAGACCTCCACCGAGGCGTTGCGCGGCCGCAAGCTGTTCGTCTGGGGCTCCGGGAGCGGCGGCCGGCGCTGGCAGGAGTGGCTCACCGAGCCGGGTACCCCCGGCTACGCCGAGATCCAGGCCGGGCTCGCGCGCACCCAGCTCGAGCACGTCCGGCTCGAGGCGGGCGGGGAGTTCAGCTGGCTGGAGGCGTACGGGCCGCTGGCGGCCGACCCGGCCGCGGTGCACGGCGCGGACTGGCGGGCGGCCCGGACCGAGGTGGCCGGACGGCTCGCGGCCGCCCTGCCGCGGGCCGAGGTCGAGGCGGCGTACGCGGCCTGGCGCCCGTACGCCGACCGGGAGCCTGAGGAGCGGCTGGTGGTGGGCTCCGGCTGGGGCGCTCTGGAGGTGCTGCGCGCCGGGCTGAAGTTGTCCGGCACCCCCTTCGAGGAGGCGGGGCTGGACGAACAGCAGTCTCCTTGGCTGGAGTTGCTGCGCACCGGGGCCTTCCCGGTGCCGCGCCGGGTGGTGCCGCCGGGGCCCAGCCTGGTGGCCCCGCACTGGCGGGACATGCTGGAGACCGCGCCGGCCGACCCGCTGACCGAGTACCACCTGGGCGTGGCGCAGTGGCATGCGGGCGACGTGGCGCAGGCGGTGCGCAGCTGGGAGCGGGGGCTCGAACTGGCGCCCTCGCGCTGGCCGTTGCTGCGCTGCCTCGCGGTCGCCGACGAGCTGTCCGGGCAGTCGGAGCGGGCCGCGGAGCGGTACGGGGAGGCCTTCGCGGACCTGTGCGAGGAGAGCCGCGGCGGCCCGACGTGGGTCGCCGCCCTGGCCGCCCTGGGCCGCGAGGCCCTCGCGGCCCAGCTCGCGGCGGGTCGCCCGGTCCCGGCCCGGGCCGTCTGGTCGCGGCTGCCGGCCGAGGTGCGGGCGCGCGGCCGGTTCCGGCTGCTGGAGTCGCGGCTGCTGCTGGCGGAGGGCCGGATCGACGCGGCCCGCGCCGTGTTCGACGAGGGGTTCGAGGTGGCCGACCTTCGGGAGGGCGACGAGTGCCTGTCCGACCAGTGGGCCCTGCTGTCCGCCGACCCGGTGCCGCCGGAGTACGACTTCCGCATGCGGCCGTGAGGCGGCGCGGCGGGTGGCCCGGGCGGGCGAGGGGGCGGCGGCCGGGCGGGCGGGTCCGCCCGGGTCACACGTCCGGCAGGAGGAGCCACACCTCGGACGGGGCGAGGCCGTGGTCGGTGGTCGCCGCCCCGCACGCGTCGCAGTGCAGGGTGGTCCGGCGCCAGTCGCACGACACGGTCCACGGCCCGTCCTTGCCCCCGCACCCCGCGCACCGGACGGTCTCGGCCGTCCACACGCCGTACCCGGGCTTTCCGTAGCGCCGGAACCGGCCCGCGTGCGGGACCTCCCGCGTCGCGGCCGGCGGGGTGAGCGGGCCGGACCCGGCCGGGACGGGGGCGGCCAGGTCCGTGAAGAGCGCCGTCAGCACGGGCAGCAGGGCCTCGCCGGCCGCGGTGGGCGCCGCCACCCCCGGTGCGAGTCCGAACCGCGGGGCCGCCGCGGCGGGCGGCGGGTTGGGGACGGAGTGCCAGGGCACGAGGGCGCGGGCGGTGGCCGCCAGGACGGCGGCGGCCGCCGGGGTCACGGCCCCCGCGTCCAGGTGGTGGACGGCGCTGCGCAGGATGCGGTGGAGCCGCCGGTCCCGGTCGGTGGCCACCGTACGCGCACTCGCTCCCCGCCGGGTCGGCAGTGGTGCGGTCAGGCGGTGCAGTACGGCCCCGGCCGCACGGGCGTCCGCCGGTTCGGGCCGCCACTCGCCGGCTGCGAGGAGCCGACGGGCCCGCGTGCCCTCCCGCTCCAGCGCGACCGTGGCCAGCGGTGGTGCGCGGAAGGGCGCCCCCTGGTCCTCGCAACCGTTGTCCACGGCCCCTCCGCCTCTCCGCCGTCCGGGCGTGCTGTCGTCCCGGCGGGCCGGAGCCCGGTGGGCCGTGTCCTGCTCACGCGCCCGGCGTCGGTGCGGCGGGTGCGTCCGATCCCATCACACGGGCGGACCGCTCCGGGGCGCGGGTCCCGCGGCGGTGCGTGTGCGGATCGGACGGCCGGTCGGACGGGTGCGGGGGACGGACCGTTCGGACGCGTCGGACGCGTCGGACGTGTCGGACGGGCGTGGTGCGACGGCTGCGGCGGACACCAGGGTCGTGGCGGCGAGCGTGCCCCAGAGGGCGGCCGGGCCGTACGGGGCCAGGGTGGTGATGACGGCGGGGGAGACGGCGAGGCCGAACCCGGAGGACAGCTCGAAGCGGGCCACGGCCCAGCCCAGGACGCGGGCCGGGGCGAGGGCCGTGACCAGCGCGGTGGCGCTGCCGGCGTAGACGATCTCGCCGAGGGTGCAGACCACGGACACCGCGGCCACGGCCGGGGCGCCCCAGCCGGGCCCCAGCGAGGTGGCCGCCAGGAAGCCGAGGTAGGACGCGGCGAGCAGCCCGCCGGCCAGGGCCAGTGCGGTCCGCCGGGGGAAGCGGGACATGAGCACGGTGACCGGGACCTGCAGGGTGACCACCAGCACGGTGTTGGCCACGAAGACCGCCGCCGGCCAGACCGGGGAGGCGTGCAGCTGCGTCACCAGGACCAGCGGGAGGGCGACTTCGGGGACGTTGAGGCAGAAGACGTAGACGACGTTCGCGGCCAGCAGCGCGCCCATCCGGGGCGGGCGCCCGTCGCCCCCGCCACCGCCCCCGGCCGGGCCGGCGGCCGGCCGGGCGCGCAGGCGGACCGAACCGGCCAGCGCCGCGGCGGCGAGGTACGCGAGCCCGGTGACGGCCGCCAGCGCCCGCAGCGCCGCGGTGCCGCCCGCCAGGCACGCGGTGGCCAGCAGTGCGCCCACGCCCAGGGCCGCGTTGCGCAGGGCCCGGCCGGCCGCGAGCGCGGCATCGCGGTCCCGGCCGTGCGTGACGGTGGCCACGAGGGCCGCGTGGGCGGCCGGCCAGGCCTGGTTGCCGACGCCGAGGAAGAGCGCCGCCGCCGCGAACGGCCAGACGCACCCCGCGGGGGTGGCCAGCAGCACCGCCACACCCAGTACCCGCACCAGCATCGCCGCCGCCACGACCGTGCTGCGGGCGCCCCGGTCCAGCCAGCGGCCCACCGCGGGCATGCACGTCAGCCCGGCGACGATGCCGCCCGTCATCGCGGCGCCGGTGGCCGGGGCGGACAGCCCCAGCACCGTCACCCCGTAGAGCAGCAGGAACGGCCGCAGCAGGCCGGTGCCGAGGGCGTCCACGGCCAGCGCGACGGCATAGCGGGGGCCTCCGGAAGCCCGGACGAGGGCGAGGGCGCGGGCCCGGGTCGTGGTGGTCTTGGTGTCCATGGCGTCGAACCTGCGGCCGACCGCCGGGCCGGGCACGCCGGTTGACGAACTCCGTCAACCGGCGCCGCCGCCGGCCGGCGGGGCGCGTGAGGATGGCCGGATGGCCGGATGGCCGGATGGCCGGACGGGCGGACGGGCGTGCGTGCGAGGGTGGCCGGGTGGCCGGACGGGTGTGCGGGTGATGATGGCGGGATGAGCCTGAGGATCGACATCCGCGGCCTGCCGCCCGACGGGGTGCGGTTCGCCGCCTCCCCGCTGGCGGAGCTGACCGCGATGCTGCACGTGCTGGCCGAACCCGGGCACCACCCGCAGCACGCCGGTTGGGCCGCGGACGTCCGGGCCGGGCTGCGGTCCGAGCTCGCCGAGCGGTTGCGGGAGGCGGAGTTCCTCTGGCGCTCCTCGCAGGCCGACTTCCTGATCCCGGCCCGGCCCCGGCCGACCCTCGCCGAGGAGCTGGACGACGTGGACCGGATCGACGACGAGACGTACGTGACCGCCGCGCTGGTCACCACCTGCGGCAGCAGCCGGCTCCACTTCGGCGCGCGCTCGCCGCTCACCGACGCCGCCGCCCGGGACCGGGCCCTCGACGTGGCGCAGGCCCGCGGCGCCCGCCAGGAGGCCTTCGCGGAGCGGCTGCTCGCGGACCCGGCCGCCGTACGGGCCCGGGTGCGCCACACCCTCGAGGAGTGCGCGGGGGCGTTCTTCGACGCCGCGTGGACGGACGTCGCCGGGCAGCTCGCCGCCGACCTGCGCGTGAAGAACGACCTGCTGAAGCGCCACGGCCTCGGGGCGGCGCTCGCGTCGGTCTCCGGAGCGATCGGCCTGACGCCGGACGGCGACTGCGTCGTCGTGGACAAGCTGCAGGACAAGGCGACCTCCGCCCGCGGCACCGGTGTCACCTTCATCCCCAGCGTCTTCGGCCGCCCGCACCTGGTGGCGGTCCACGCACCCGGATGGCCGCCGGTGGTGCAGTACCCCGTGGCCGAGGCGGCACCGGTGGCCCCGGTGCCGCTGGAGACGGTCGCGCTCCGGCTCGAGGCGCTGGCGCACCCGGTGCGGTTGCGGCTGCTGCGCACCCTGGCCCGCAGTCCCCAGACCACCGGTGAGCTGGCCCACGCCTGGGAGCTCTCGCCCCCGGAGGTCTCCCGCCACCTCGCCGTCCTGCGCCGCGCGGGCCTGCTCACGGCCCGCCGGCACGGCCGGTACGTGCGCTACGCGCTCAACGCGCCCGAGGTGACGGCCCTGGGGGCCGACCTGCTGGCGGCCGTGCTGCGCTGAGCGGGGGGCGGGTGGGCGGGTCGCCACGCGGTGGCGGGGCGGGTCGTCACGCGTCGGGCGCGACGGCGCGCTCGGGGAGGGCGGTGGACAGCGCCGCGCAGAGGACGAAGGCTCCGACGACGTACGGCATCGCGGCGGACAGGGCGTGCGTGGCACCGCCGGAGCCGAGCCCGGAGAAGAACACGGTGCCGATGACGGCCGCCCCGAGCGCCCCGCCGAACTGCTGGGCCGTCGCGAAGATGCCCGACGCCCCGCCCGCGATCTCGGCCGGTACGGCCGAGAGCACCACGTTCACCAGCGGCACCACCAGGAATCCCAGCCCGGCACCGGCCAGCACCAGCCCCGGCACCAGCGGCCATGCGCCGGCGTGCGCGGCCGGTGCCGAGTGCACCGCGCTCCACACCCACCCGAAGCCGCCCGCCATCATGAGCGCGCCCGCGGCCAGCACCCGCCGCCCGAAGCGGACCGCCAGCCCGTCCGCGGCGGGCGCGGTCAGGAAGCCGCCCACGGAGAACGCCACGGTGAGCACGCCGGCCTGCAGCGGCGTGTAGCCCTGGGCGCCCTGCAGCCAGATCGCGAAGGCCAGGAAGAAGCCCTGCAGGCCCACGGAGAACAGCAGCTGCACCCCGACCCCGAAGGAGAAGGCGCCCAGGCGGAACGCCCGGGCCGGCAGCAGCGGCACCGTGGCCGTGCTCCGCCGGCGTGCCTCCAGGACGCCCAGCCCGGCGACCGCCGCCACACCGGTTCCCAGGCAGACCCAGCCCCACAGCGGCCAGCCGTTGGCGTGCCCCTGGACCAGCGGCAGTACGACGGCGACCAGGCCGCCCGCGAGTACCAGGCTGCCCAGCACGTCCGGCCGCCCGGAGCCCCGCTCCCGGGTCGCGGGTACGAGCACCACCGCGGCGACCAGGGTGGCCAGCGCCACCGGCACGTTGACCAGGAACACCGAGCGCCACCCCCAGCCGAACAGGTCCGCGTCCGTGAGCAGCCCGCCCAGCAACAGGCCGACGGCGGAGGCGAAGCCGGCCACGGCCCCGTACATCCCGAACACGGCCCCGCGCTCCTTGCCGTGGAACAGCGTCCGGAACGAGCCCAGCACCTGCGGCATCAGCACCGCGGCCATCACGCCCTGCACCGCCCGCGCCGCGATCAGCTGCCCGGGCGACTGGGCGGTCCCGCACCCGAGGCTGGCCAGGCCGAACCCCGCGGTGCCGGCCAGGAACAGGGTCCGGCGGCCGTAGCGGTCGCCGAGGTGGCCGGAGACGATCAGTACGGCGGCGAAGCCCAGCAGGTACGCCGAGACGGTCCACTGCAGGGCGGTCTCGGAGGCGCCGAGGTCCCGCCCGATCGAGGGGACGGCGACGTTGACGATGGTGACGTCGAGGAGGTCCATCAGGGCGGCCACTGTCATCACGACGGCGGCCGCCCAGCGGCGGGGGTGGAGGGCCGCGGCGGGCGCGGCGTCGAGCGGGGTGGTCGCGGTCAGGGCTGCGCTCCGTGGGAGGGAGGAGATTTATTTCGTTCGGCCTAACGAAAGACTTGCATCCCGGGGTCCCTTGTCGCAAGTCCTTCGTTCGTCCGAACGAAATGAATTGCTAGGCTTCGCCCATGACGAGCAGCGACAGTGAATCCGGCGAGTCGGGCGAGTCGGGCGAGCCGCGTGAGCCGGGCAGGTCCGGTGGGGCTGGCGAGTCCGGTGGGTCCGACGCCCGTCGGGTGCGGGTGATCGCCGAACTGAACATGGCCGGTCGCGACTCCAGCGCCGCCTCCGTGGCCTTCCACACGGCGGGCGCCGCCCGGATGGGGCTCGGTGCCACCGAGACCAAGACTCTCGACCTGCTCGAACGCCTCGGCCCGCTCACCGCCAAGGAACTCGCCGAGCGCTCCGGGCTCGCCCCCGCCTCCGTGACCGGCCTCGTCGACCGGTTGGAGGCCAAGGGCTTCGTGCGCAGACTGAAGCACCCGACGGACCGCCGCCGGGTGCTGGTCGAGGTCAACCCCGCGAAGTTCGCCGAGGTGGCCCCGCTGTACGAGGACTGGGCCCGCGAAGTGACGGAGCTCTACGAGGAGTTCGACACCGACGA
This sequence comes from Streptomyces sp. NPDC093225, assembly GCF_044753805.1. Classification (NCBI taxonomy): domain Bacteria; kingdom Bacillati; phylum Actinomycetota; class Actinomycetes; order Kitasatosporales; family Streptomycetaceae; genus Streptomyces; species Streptomyces sp. NPDC093225. The sequence goes on along the minus strand of NZ_JBIVNX010000060.1, from coordinate 32,556 downwards.
GCTGGAGGTCGTGCTCCGTTTCCTGAAGGGGGCCACCCGCCGCCAGCGCGAGGCCGCTCGCCGGCTCCAGGCGCCCTGACTGGCTCCTCGGGGCTCAGGCCCGGCAGAGGATCTCCCCGTTCAGCACCGAGAACCAGGCGTCCGGCGCGGCGCCCCAGGTCCGCCAGCCGGCCGCGATCTCCGTCAGCCGCTCCTGCGTGGCGTGCCCGCCGGCGACCGCCACGGCCGCGTACGAGGAGGCGGTCGTGCGGTCCGCCCACAGCTCGGACCACCACGTCCGCTCCTCGGGCGTGGCGAAGCACCAGGCCGTGGCCGTGGCGGTGACGTCCGCGTCCGCGAAGCCGGCGGCCCGCGCCCACGACAGCAGGCGCCGCCCGGCGTCCGGCTCGCCGCCGTTCGCGCGCGCCACCCGGTCGTACAGCCGCTGCCACGCGTCCAGTGCCGGCACCGCCGGGAACCAGGTCATCGCCGCGTAGTCGGCGTCCCGGGCCGCGACCACCCCGCCCGGTCGGCACACCCGCCGCATCTCCGCCAGCGCCCGCACGGGATCGCCCACGTGCTGCAGCACCTGGTGCGCGTGCACCACGTCGAACGAGTCGTCGGGGAAGTCCAGCGCGTGCACGTCCGCCACCGCGAACTCCACGTTCTCCAGACCGCGTTCCGACCGTACGTGGGCCCGGGCCTGCTCGACCACGTCCTGCGCGGCGTCCACGGCGACCACGCGCCCGGGTGCCACCAGCTCCGCCAGGTCCGCGGTGATCGTGCCCGGCCCGCAGCCCACGTCCAGGACGTCCAGGCCCGGGCGCAGCTCGCCGACCAGGTAGCCGGCCGAGTTGGCGGCGGTGCGCCAACGGTGCGAGCGCAGGACCGACTCGTGGTGGCCGTGGGTGTAGACCGCCGTCTCCCGGGTCCGGTCGTCCCGTCGCTCCTGGCCGTCCTGCTGCTCCCGGTCCTGCTTCCGGTCCTGCTCGTGGTCGTCGTGCGCGCTGCTGCTGCTGTCGCTCGCGCCGCTGCTGTGGCCCATGGCGGCAACTCCCTGTCTGTGGTGGTTCCCTCGGACGCTGCTCACCGTACGCGATCATGTCGGATGGTGAGATATGCGTTTCGACATGTGGACAACCCGCAAGGGGCGCAAGGGCGTTGGGGTGATGGGTGGCAGGGTGATCGGGGGGCGAGGACAGTGGGCAGCAGGGGGCGGGCCCAGGCGTGGGGCCGGGTGCGGAGCGGGTGAGGGGTGGGTGGGACCGGGCGACGACGGGTGAGGACGGGTGAGGACGGGTGAGGACGGTGGGAGAAATGGCAGACACGCTGCTGGCCCAGCACGCGCAGGCGCTCGAGTACTTCGGCGGCCTCGTGCACGCGGTGGGCCCCGACCAGTGGGGCGGCCCCACCCCCTGCACCGAGTGGAACGTGCGCGACCTGGTCAACCATGTCGTCGGCGAACAGCTGTGGGTTCCCCCGCTGGTCACCGAGGGTCTGACGGTCGCCGAGGTGGGCGGCGCGCTGGACGGGGACCTGCTCGGCGACGACCCCGCCGCCGCGTGGGACCGCGGAGCGGCCGGGGCGGCCGCCGCCTTCGGCGCGCCCGGCGCGCTGGAGCGGACCGTGAAGCTGTCGTACGGGGAGGCCAAGGCGGCCGCGTACTGCTCGGAGCTCGCCGCCGACACCGTGGTGCACGCCTGGGACCTGGCCCGGGGCATCGGCGCGGACGACCGGCTGCCGGCGGACCTGGTCGAGTTCGCGCTCAAGGAGATCGCGCCCTACGCCGACGGGCTCGCCGCGAGCGGCGCGTACGCCGAGCCGCTGGAGATCCCGGCGGGCGCCGACGCCCAGACCAGGCTGCTGGCCATGGTGGGGCGGAAGGGCTGAGGTGGTGGGGCGGAGGGGCTGAGGTGGTGGGCCGCGGGGGTTGAAGGTGGTGGGTGGGGAGGGCCGCGGGGGTGAGGCGGCGAGCGGTGAGGGTCGGGCCCTTGGGCTGCGGGGGTTGGGCTGGGTGCCGGGCGTCGATGTCCGCGTGCGGGCCTGCGTGCGGGCCCGTGTGCGGTCATCGAGACCTGGATAAAGGGGCGAAACCTGGCAAACCTCCGTATAAAGGGGCGTGGGATGCGGTGGTGGCGAGACGGGGCGAGGCGGCGGCGCGGAAGGGGCGGTGGGGAAGATGCGGCGGACGGTGCCTGAAGACCGGGGCCCCGTCCGGTACGGGCCACCCGCCCCCGACCCCGGCCTCCCGGTTCCCCCCGAGCTGGCCGCCGTACTCGCCGCCGCCGCGGACCGGGCGGCGCCGGAGCCGCCGGGCGGTGGACGGACCGTACGGGAGGCCGCGCGCGGGTACTGGCAGCGTCGCGGCCTCTTCGACGCCCCGGCGGGCCCCGCCGGGGCCCCCGACCGGATCGCGGCCGCCCCCGGCGCGCCCGCGCTGCTCGTCGCACTGCTCGGGGCGTACGGCGGAGACGTGCTCATGCCCCGCCCCTGTCCCGCCTGGTGGACCCCGCAGGTCCGCTTGCTGGGACGCCGGGCGTACCACGTCCCCACCCCCGCCGAGTGCGGCGGCGTCCCCGACCCCTACGCGCTGCTCGAGACCGTCACCCGGGTCCGCGCCGAGGGCGGGGACCCGCGACTGCTCCTGCTCTCCGTGGTCGACGACCCCACCGCCACCGTCGCCCCGCCCGGCATCCTCAGCCAGGCCTGCGAGGCCGCCGTCGACGCCGGCCTGTCCATCGTCAGCGACGAAACCTGGCGCGACACCCTCCACCGCCCCCGCGAGACCGTCCTCGTCAGCCCCGCCGAGATGGCCCCCGAGCAGGTCACCGTCCTGGTCGACCTGTCCGGCGCACTGCTGCCGCCGGCCTGGCCGGCGGCCGTCGCCCGCTTCCCCGACACCCCCCGCGGTCACTGGCTGCACGCCCGCACCCTCGACATCCTCGCCGCCACCGGCGCCCTCCTCGCCGCCCCCGTCGCCGCGGCCGCCGCCCACGCCCTCGCCGAACCCGAGTCGATCACCACCGGGGTACGCACCGCCGCGGCCCTGCACGGCCGGATCGCGGCAGCCCTGCACCACACCCTGCTCACCGCCGGCGCCCTCGCCCGACCGCCCCGGGCCGGCCGCCACCTGTACGCCGACCTCACCCCCTTGCGCGCCGGCCTCGCCCGGCACGGCATCGGCGACGCCATGGAACTGGAGGAGTACCTCGCGGACCGGCTGGGTGCGCCCGCCCCCGGCGGCCACCGCTTCGCGGACGACCTCGGCGCCCCGCGCGTCCGGTTGGCCACCGGACCCCTGCTGGGCGCCACCGAGGCCGAGCGGCTGGCCGCCCTCAACGCCCCCGACCCCCTCGAACTGCCGCACGTCCGGCGATCGCTGAGCCGCTTCGGGGCGGTGATCGACGAACTGAGCTGAGGTCCGGTCCGCGGTGCGGTCCGATCCGGCCGGCCGCGCCGGCCCCCGGCCGGTGCGGGCCGGCCGCCGGTACCGGCCGCGAAACCGCCCGCGAACGCCTGTGAATGGAGTCGCCCCGATGACGGAACAGACGGAACGGGCCGTGCGCACGGCCCGCGGCCCGCGCCCGGAGCAGGCCGTCGCCACCGCACCCGGAGTCCGCCCGCTCGGCGAACCCCGCACCTGGCCCCGGACCTTCGCGGACCGCCTCACCGCGCCGCTGCCCGGCGTGCGGGCCTTCGCCCGGCTGGCCCGCGAGGGCGCGTTCCGCCCCACCACCGAGGGGCTGCGGGGGATCCCCGACCTGCCGTTCGCCCCCGAGCCGTTGCCGGCCGCGGCTCCCGGGACCCTCTCCGTCACATGGGCGGGCCACGCCAGTTGGGTCCTCCGCGTAGGGGGTCTGACCGTCCTGACCGACCCCGTCTGGTCCCGCCGCATCCTGGGCACCCCCGCCCGGATGACCCCCGTCGGCGTGCGCTGGGAAGACCTGCCGCGCGTGGACGCCGTGGTCATCAGCCACAACCATTACGACCACCTCGACGCGCCCACCCTGCGCCGGCTGCCCCGCGACACCCCGCTGTTCGTGCCGGCGGGACTCGCCCGCTGGTGCCGGCGCAGGGGCTTCACCCGGGTCACCGAGCTCGACTGGTGGGAGGGGGCGGTGCTGGGCGGGGTCCGCTTCGACTTCGTACCGGCCCACCACTGGTCCAAGCGCACCCCGTTCGACACCTGCCGCACCCTGTGGGGCGGCTGGGTCCTCACCGACCTCGCGACCCGGGGCACCGTCTACTTCGCCGGCGACACCGGGTACGGCCACTGGTTCGCCGAGATCGGCCGTCGCTTCCCCGCCATCGACCTGGCCCTGCTGCCGATCGGCGCCTACGCCCCGCGCTGGTGGCTCAGCGACGTGCACGCCGACCCCGAGGAGGCCGTCCGGGCCCACCTCGACCTCGGCGCCCGCCGGATGGCCCCGATGCACTGGGCCACCTTCGTCCTCTCTGCCGAACCCGTGCTCGAACCGCTGCTCCGCGTCCGGCAGGCCTGGGCACGGGCCGGCCTGCCGCGCGAGGACCTGTGGGACCTGGCCATCGGGGGGTCGCGGAGTTTGGCTGAGGGGTGAGGGGGGGTGGGGTGCGGGGTGGGGTGGCTGGGTTGATGGTGCGGGTGGGTCGGGGGTGCGGTGGCTCCGGGGTGGGCCTGCCTCCGGACCAGCCTGCCACCCCCGTCACGCGCCTCCCCCGCACACCACACGACCCACCGGCAGTGCCGAGGAGCAGGCGACCGGGGCTGCCTCCCACGAGGACCTAGATGTGGCACACCGGGCCGACGGACTGCCCGGGCAGGTAGTCCTTCTTCTCCTGGGAAGTGAGGTCGCGGTTGACGGCGTGGCAGATCTTGTCGATCTCCTCGACGGGCGGCAGCAGGACGATGTCCAGCAGGCGCAGGGTCTTGTCCTGGCCGCCCCACGCGAGGGTGCGGCCGTCGGGGCTGAACGCGACCGAGAACCCCACGCTCGGCAGCGGGATGCTGGAACGGGCGATGCGCCTGTCCACATCCCACAGGCGTACGGTGGCGTCACCACTGGTGGTGGCGAGGGTGCGTCCGTCGGGGCTGAACGCCACCGAGGTCACCGAGCCGCGGTGCCCGCCCAGGGTGGCGCGGTTGGCCGCGGTGCCCACGTCCCACAGCCGCACGGTCCGGTCCTGGCCTGCCGTGGCGAGGGTGCGTCCGTCGGGGGTGAACGCGACCGACCACACGAAGTCGATGTGCCCCTGGAGGACGCGCCCCGTCTTCTTGCGCACGTCCCACAGGCGCGCGGTGTTGTCGTAGCTCCCGGAGGCGAGGGTGCGTCCGTCGGGGCTGAAGGCCAGCGCGAGCACGCCGTCGGTGTGGCCTTCGAGAGTGCCGCGGGGCTTGCCGGTGCGCACGTCCCACAGCTGTACGGAGGTGCCGGAGCCTCCGGAGGCCAGGGTGCGTCCGTCGGGGCTGAACGCCACCGCCACGACCGGAGCGCCGTCGCCCCTCAGGACGCGGGAGGTGCCGGCGGCCAGGTTCCACAGCCGCACGGTCCCGTCCTCGCCACCGGAGGCGAGGATCTCCCCCTTCGGGCTGAAGGCCACCGAATCGACGAGGCCCGTATGGCCCTTGAGAGGTGGACTCTGCGCGCTGGTGACCGCGTCCCACAGCCGGACCGTCCTGTCGTGGCTCCCGGAGGCCAGGGTTCTGCCGTCCGGGCTGAAGGCCACCGACCGTACGGGGGCCGTGTGCCCCTTCAGGGTGCGGCGCACCTGGTTGGCGGCCACGTCCCACGCCCGCACGGTCGTGTCGTAGCTCCCGCTGGCCAGGGTGCGGCCGTCGGGGCTGAAGGCCAAGGCGTTGACGGCGTCGGTATGGCCGGACAGAACGGCGGCGAGTGCTCCCGTGGCCGTGTCCCACAGCATCACGGCGTTGTCGAAGCCGCCGGTGGCCAGGGTGCGTCCGTCGGTGCTGAAGGCCACCGCGCCCACTGCGTCGATGTGGCTGCGGCTGCCCGAGAGGTGGCGGGACCTGCCGGTGGCGAGGTCCCACAGCCGCGCCGTACGGTCCTGACTTCCGGTGGCGAGCGTCTTGCCGTCCGGGCTGAACGCCACCGCGTACACGGTGTCCGTGTGGCCTGCCAGGACGTCCCGGAGCCTGGCACCGTCCACGTCCCATATGCGCACCGTCCGGTCGGCACCCCCGGAGGCGAGTGCCTTGCTGTCGCGGCTGAACGCCACCGCAGCGACTCCTGCCTCCGAGTGCAGTACCGTGCGCGTCCTGCCGGTGCCCGGGTCCCTCAACCGCACGGTCTTGTCACTGCCGGCCGTGGCGAGGGTCTTGCCGTCGGGGCTGAACGCCACCGACCACACCTTGTCGGAGTGGTCGTTCAGGACGTGCCGGACCGCACCGGTGTCCGGGTCCCACAGCCGCACCGTCCTGTCGTGGCTGCCGGTGGCGAGGGTCCTGCCGTCGGGGCTGAAGGCCACTGCCCACACCTCGGCGCGGTGTCCTTCGAGCGTCATGCGCCGCTTGCCGGTGACGACGTCCCACAGGAGCACCGTCCCGTCCCGGCCCCCCGTGGCGAGGGTGTGTCCGTCAGGGCTGAACGCCAGCCGGTTCACCGCGGAGGCGGAACCGGTCAAGCGTGCCCGCAGCGGCAGGCCGGCGGCGTTCGCGAGGCTCTCGGCGGCTTCGGACGTGGGGGCGGTCCGGTACGCGCGGATCGCGAGCAGCGAAGCGAGATCGGGGTTCGCGTCGAGGAGGGTGCCGGACCGCGCGGCCAGTTGGCGCGACAGGGCCGCCTGCCGCTCGCTGCGCACCTCCTGAGACTGCCACAGCACCCCACCAGCCGCGAGGAGCGCCAGGGCCAGCAGCCCGGCCAGGACCGCGTTCAGGCGCCTGCTGCGCCGGATCACTGCCCGCTGCCGTTCCCTGCTGGCGGCGAGGAAGGCGGCGATGTCGTGCGGCAGCCGACGTTGCTGGGACCACTCGAGGCCCTCCGCCAGCGCCGTTCCCGCGAGCAGGTCCCCGGGGTCCTTCCGGTCGGCCCACCGGGCGTGCCGGGCACGGGCCTGGTCGAGCCACTGCTTGAAGCGGTGGTCCTGGCCGACCCAGTCGCGCAGGGTCGGCCAGTCGCGGATGAGAGCGTCGTGGATCAGCTCGGCCACCGGTTGCGCGGGAGGGGAGTCGTGCACCAGGGAGATGCTCGGTGTGTGGGTGGTGATGATCCGGTGGCGGGTGAGGGCGGCGAGGACGTCGTCGACGTCCTCGCCGCCCACCGCATCGGCGCCGGGGCCGGCCGCGAGTTCACGGAGTTCCGCCAGGGGGACCTGCTCGCGGATGGCGGGGATGTTGTGGCGGGGATCGGCCGAGCGCACCAGGGAGGTCAGGATGCGCTGCGCCACGGGCTTGTGCTCGGCCGGCAGTTGGTCGAGGGCGGTGTCGCACCAGGTGGTCAGGCTGCCCGTGACTCCGCCGATGCGCCGGTAGGCGTCGTGGCTGAGGTGGCCGTCGTGGCGCCGCTGCCACAGCTGGCTGAGGGTGAGTTCCAGCAGCGGCAGCACCGTGACCGGGGCGAGCCCGGTCGTGGGGCCGTCGGGGGTGGTGGCCAGTACGTCCCCGGTGATCCGCTCGGCCAGCCCGGGTTCGAGGTGTGCACCCGCCTTCAGGGCGGGCAGCGTGATGATGTCGTGCAGCGCTTCCCGGCTCAGCGTGGCCGGTACGTTCAGCAGGCCCGGCATCGCCGCTTCCAGCAGTTTGGGCGCCAGGGCGGCCTGCTGCGGGTAGAAGTCGTCGCGCATGACGAGGACCACGCTGAGCCGTGCCTGCGACCGGATCGCAGCGGTGATCTGGTGCGTGGCCGCCAGGCGGCGTTCCTGCTCGCGGCCGGTGAACGGCTCCGTGAAGAGCTCCTCGAACTGGTCGATGATCACTACGATGCGCCGGCGGGCGGGCCGCGCCTCGAGCAGGCGGGTGACCGCCGCGGCGATGCCGTCACCCACCGCGCCCGGCAGCCCCGCTCGTTCCAGCTCGACCAGCAGGTCCTGTCGCGGCCGCACGATCAGTGGCAGCCAGGTGTCGCTGCCCGGTATCGCGCCGTCCGCCAGTGCGGGCAGCACCCCGGCCCGGACGAGGGACGACTTGCCCGACCCCGAGGGCCCCAGCAGCAGGGTCACCCGCTGCTCGGCCAGGTTCGCCAGGACCTGGCGCACGGCGTCCCCGCGGCCCTCGAACCAGCGCGCCTCCTCCTCGGTGAACGGTTCGAGCCCGCGGTAGGGCTCGACGTCCTGCTCCGCCAGCTCGGGCCAGACGGTCCGCAGCACCTGGGTGGGCGTGACGTACGCGATCCCCTGCCCCCGATCGAGCTCGTCGGGGGCGGTGATCTCGGTCAGCATGCCGACGACGAGTCCGGTCACCTCGTCGAGGACCGGTCCGCCGCTGAAACCGGCGGTCAGGTCGTTCGCCGCGGTCAGTTGCAGATGGACGCCCCTGCCCGCGACGGCCGGCAGCAGGTCGCCGGCGACGCCGAAGCCGAAGTGCCCGCCGACCGGGGCCTGGGCCGGGAAGCCGTACGAGCGCACCGGGTGCCCCTGGCACCCTGCCGCGGAGCCCAGCGGCAGCACGGCCGCGCCGACCGGCGGACCGCCCAACCGCACGAGGGCGACGTCCTCGTCCTCCGGGGCGCGCCAGTGGTCCTCCAGGACGAGGCCCTCGGCGGGCCGGGCCCCGGCCGCGTGCGGGAAGACCACCCGGACCCGTGCGCCGGGCCCCCCGCCGGCCGCCCGTACGACGTGGGCGCACGTGACGAGGACGCCCTCCCCGACCAGGAACCCGGCACCGGCCACGCCGCCGTCGGCGTCCAGGACCTGCGCGACCGCGCGCGGCAGACCCGCGGTCCGGCCGTTCTCGCCTTCGCCGGTGACGGCCACCGGCTCAGCCCGACCGCTCGTCCGTACCGGGACCCCCGCCGGTCTCCCTCTTCCAGGTCATGGTCACCTTCAGATGGCAGGTGGCGCTGCTCTTGGTGATCACGGCGCCGGCCGCGACCGCGAGGTCGACGCCGAACTCGACCGAGATCCCGTCGGGACCGGCCTTGCGCAACTGCTCGAGCGTGGCGCGTGCCGCGTCGGTGACCGGGCCCAGGGCGTCCTGCAGGGTCGCCGGCAGCTCGTGGACGGCGTCGCCGATGCGCCCCGCCTTCACCGGTCCGTCCGTCGTCGCCGGAGCCTCGACCAGCAGGGAGCCGCCGCTCGCGAGCCGAATCCGAGCCAGATGCGTCACGGCTCCTCCTTCCCGCAGCCTCCGCCGACGGGAGGCGTCCGGCAGCCGCAGGAGTGTGCGGACGCCGCCACTGGCGATCGTCCGCGCAGCCCTCGCGGGCGGCAATCGGAGCGGGGCCGTACGGAGGACAGCCCCTGGTGCCGCTCCTGCGCACGGTGGGGACGGCCTCGGTGTGTCTTCGGACGGGGCGGGGGCGGAGGACGGCTGGGAGGAGAGAGATCTCCACCCGCTCTCGCAACAGATTGAGAAGCTGCGCGCCGGCCCCCTCAGGACGGCCGACGGCGTAGCCGCCGCCAAGCCGTGGGACCCGCGCTCAGCAGCACCGTGAGCCCCACCGCCAGCGCCACGCCCTTCCACGGCTCGGCGAAGAGGGAGCCGCCCAGGATGCCGATGAGCTGGTACGTCGCCGCCCAGGCCAGGCAGGCCAGGGCGTCGGCGCGGGCGAACGTGCGCAGCGGCATCCCGGCCAGCAGACAGGCCGCCATCACCGGGATCCGGCCCGCCGGGACCAGCCGGGACAGCACCAGCACCGCCACCCCGTGCTCGGTCAGCTGCCGTTGCGCCGCCGCCAGCCGCTCCGGGGCCACCCGCTCGCGCAGCGCCGACAGCCGGCGCGCACCGCGCCGCGAGCGCACCCCGCGCTGCCCCAGCCAGTACAGCGCGACGTCGCCCACGAAGGCCCCGAACGCGGCCACCGCGAACACCAGCAGCAGCCCCACCGGCAGGGTCCGGTGGTGGAAGGCCACCACCGCCGCCGAACTCACCAGAGCCCCCGTTGGAATCACCGGCACCAGCGCCCCCAGCGCCACCAGCACGAACAGCGCCGGATAGCCCACCACCTGCTGGGTCGACTCGTCCGGTACCGTCCCGGCCGCCGCACCCAGCACCACCAGCCCGCCGGGCACCGGGCCGCCCACGAGCAGCGCGCCGGCCCCCGCGGGCGCCATCACGCCACCACGCTCTCGCCGTGCGCGAGCACCGCCACCGCCACCTCCGGGGCCAGTTCGGCGGCGTGGCGCACGAACTCCTCACCCGGCGCGTGGAACTCGTGCGGCCGCACCGCGTCCAGGCCGATCGGCCAGTACGTGCCGTAGTGCACCGGTACCGCCCGGCGCGGCGCGGCCAGCGACGCCAGCGCCCGGGCCGCCCGCCGCGCGTCCAGGTGCCCCGGCCCCAGGAACGGGCCCCAGCCGCCGACCGGCAGCAGCGCCACGTCCACCGGGCCGACCTCCGCGGCCATCGAGGCGAACAGGCCGGTGTCCCCGGCGAAGTACGTGCGGTCCTCGCCCTCCACCACGTAGCCGAGCGCCGGCGCCAGCCGCGGCCCGTACGGCAGCCGACGCCCGTCGTGCAGGGCGCTGACCGCCCGGATCCGCAGCCCCGCGACCCGCACAGCGTCCCCGGGCCCGACCTCGGCCAGGGCGAGGTGCCCCAGCCGCGCCAGCCCCGGCACCGCGCGGGGCGCGCCCCGCGGCACGAGGACCGGCGTACCGGGGGCCAGCCGCGCCAGTGACGGCAGGTGGAGGTGGTCGGCGTGCAGGTGCGAGACGACGGCCACGTCGGCCGCCGCCGCCTCCGGGGGCGGCAGCGACCCGCGCCGGCGCCGCAGGTGCGCGAGGCGGCCGGCGAACAGCGGGTCGGTGAGCACGCGTACGCCGGACTCCTCGACCGTACAGGTGGCATGACCCCACCACGTGATCCGCACCGGCACGCGCACCCCTCCTCGACCGCGACGGCCCGCCCCCTACGAGGGTAGGCCCGCGCCGGTCGGGACCGCCCTCACCCGACGGGGCGGCAGGTGCCGTCCTTCGCACGCCCCCACTCGGCCGCCGACGGGTGGAGGTGCCGTCGTTCGCGCGCCCTCACTCGCCCGGCGGCGCGAACCGCCGCACCACCTCGAAGCTCAGGTTGTCGAACTTGGCCGTGAAGAACGGCGAGACCGCCAGCTCCGTCCCCGCCGCCTCGTCCCGCGCGAGCACCCGCGAGCGGCGCGCGGTCTTGTCCAGCTCCGGACCGTGCGTCCGGCCCAGCCGCACGGTCCGCTCGACCCCGGTCGCGGCCCGGACGGCCAGGAAGACGTCCCACACCCCCGGCTGGAGCGGTCCGCCGCCGTCCACCCGGCTCAGGTCCACGTCCGCCCGGAAGCCCGCCCGGGTCAGGTCCACCCCGCGCTGGGTGCCCTCCTGCGCCAGCTCCGGGGTGGGCCGCGCGGCCGCCGGCACGGACAGCTCGCGGCCCGTCGCCCGCTCGCGCAGCAGCAGCTCGCCGGCCGTCACGCCGTCGGGGGCCGCCGACTCCAGGTACGCGTGCCCGGTGAGCCGGACCAGGCCGTCCTTCCAGGCCATCGCCTGGAGGTGGTGATGGGCCCGGACGGTGTCCGTGACGTCGTACAGCTCGTCCGGCAGCCCCACCGCCGGATCGCGGAAGTACGGGAACAGCCGGTACAGCCGGCCCCCCTCGGACAGCTGCTCCGGCGGGTTCTTCGCCGGGTCGTACACCGCCAGCTGCTCGAACGCCTCCACGGCCCCGCCCAGGAAGCAGTACATCCGGATCGCGTCGATCTGCGTGAGCTCGCCCGTCATGTCCGGCGTCCAGTACGCCTCGCACAGCGCCCGGCCGCGCCGGTAGACCTCGGCGGCGAACTCCGGGTAGTCGCGGCGCGCCCAGGCCGCCGGCCGCAGCGCCTTGGCCAGCAGGGCCCGGAAGTGGCGGCCCAGCATGCGGCGGCGCCCGACCGGGTCCGTGACCCGCTCGGCGACCATCCGCATCACGCGCTCGATGTGCTCCACCGTCTCGTGGGCGGTGCGCCCCCGGGAGGTGATGTTCTGCCCGTCCTCGCGGCGCCGCAGGTAGTAGCAGTCGTAGTCGCCGACCACGGATATCCGCCCGGCCGCCAGGAAGGCGGCCGTGACGAACAGCTGGTCCTCGCCGAACCACAGGTCCTCGGGGTAGCGGATGCGGTCGCGCTCCAGGATCTGGCGGCGGATGAGCTTGGCGCTGTGCAGGGCCCGGTACACCTCCGAGGTGTACAGGTCGACCTGCTCGGCGTGCCGGTGCGCCTTGTCGGACACGGTCCGGCCCAGCCCGACCAGCTTGCCGAGCACCACGTCGCTGCCCTGCATGTCGGCCATCCGCAGCAGCCGCTCGAGGGTCTCCGGGCCGATGTAGTCGTCGGCGTCGACCACGTACACGTACCGGCCGCGGGCCAGGTCCAGCGCCCGGTTGCGCGGCACGCTCGGACCGCCCGAATTGGGCTGGTGCACCACCCGGAACTGCGGGTGCCGGGCCGCCCAGCGGTCCAGCTCCGCGCCACTGCCGTCGGTGGACCCGTCGTCGACGGCGATCACCTCGATCCGCTCCAGCCCCAGGGACTGGCCCGCCACGGACTCCAGACACTCGGTCAGGTAGGGCATCGCGTTGTAGACCGCGATGATCACGGAGACGTCCGGCACGCGCTCGGTCGGGGCGGGCGGGGGAGAGGTGTACGTGCTCATGGCACGCCAGTATGCGGGGGGCGCGGAGGCCGTCCGCCACCGGGCGTTCCGATGCCGGGTTCCTGGTGGGACGCGGTGCGGGTCCGCGGTGCGGTGCGGTGCGCGTTTCGCCCCGTACCGCCCCCTCCTCGGATGCCCCCGATCAGAGTATGGTTCGGCGCCATGGATGAGGTGCGCGTGGCCGCGATCGCCAGCCTGGCCCCGCTCGAACAGCTCGACGCCGACCCGTTCGTGGTCGACACCCGCGGTCAGCACGCCATGTGCGCCCGCTGGGCCGCCGACCAGGGGTACGTCGTCACCCGCCAGCTCTTCTTCTACGGTCTGCGCCCCGACCACTGCGGGCTCTGGTCCGACGTCGAGGCCGGGCAGGTGGACCTCTTCGTCGCGCCCAACCGGCGCGTGCTGGAGCGGGCGCTGCGGTCGGTCGACGAGTTCACCGCCGAGTGCGCGCGGCGCGGGGTGCGGCTGGAGACCGTCGGGCAGGCCGAGCCCACCTACACCTCGGCGATGAAGGCCGAGGTGCACCGGCGGCTGTCGATGCCCACGGCCGGGTACGACGGGAGCTGAGGGGGCTTCGCTCCGATCCGTCCGGAACTCCCGCTTGTGCCCGCTTCGTGCGACGCTGACGAGGGAGCGGTGGCGACGAGCGGGGGTGCGGGATGCGGCGGAGGCACCGGCGTTGGCGCACCGCGGGCGGGGCCCTGCTGCGGGTGACCGCGGTGTGGGCCGTGTCGACGCTGACCATGCTCGTCCTCGCCGGCCTGCTGCCCGACTTCCGGCTCCAGTCCGACGACGGGGACAGCGTCACCCGCATCGCCCTCACCGCCGCCTGGGGAGCCGGCGCCTTCGGCCTGCTGGGGGCCCTCGTCTGGCCGGTGCTCGTACGGGCCCTGCTGCTGGTGCCCGCGCTCGTCCTCGGCCTGCTGGTCTTCTTCCTCAACGGCTCCCTGCTGCTGCTCGCCCTCGACCTGGTCCCCGACGGGCGCGGCGAGGCCGATCCGCGGACCGCCGTGGTCGTGGCCGCCGTCATGTCCGCGGTCGCCTCCGCCACCTCCACCGCCCTCGCGGTCCGTGACGACGACGCCTACCGCCGCCGCCTCTACCGGCTGGCCGCCCGCCGGCGGCGGCGTTCCCACGGTCCGGCGGGGCCGACGGCGTCCGCGCCGGGCACCGTCTTCCTGCAGCTCGACGGGGTCGGGCACGAGGTGCTGCGCCGGGCGGTCGAGCGCGGGGTGCTGCCCACCCTGGCCCGCTGGCTCGACGCGGGCACCCACCGGGTGACCCCCTGGCGCACCGACTGGTCCAGCCAGACCGGCGCCAGCCAGCTGGGCATCCTGCACGGCTCGACCTTCGACGTGCCCGCCTTCCGCTGGTACGAGAAGGACACCGGCGAGGTCATGGTCTGCAACCGGCCCACCGGCGCGGCCGAGCTGCAGCGCCGCGCCATCGCCCGCACCCGCGACGGGGGGCTGCTCACCGTCCACGGGGCCAGCCGCGGCAACCTGTTCAGCGGCGGGGCCGACCAGCTCGCCCTCGTGCTGTCGGTGGCCGCCCGGCGCGGCCGCGCCAACCGCTCCCGCGCCGGCTACTTCGCCTACTTCTCCGACCCCGCGAACGCGGTCCGCACCGCCCTCTCCCTGGTCGCCGAGGTCGGCCGGGAGATCGGACAGTCCGTGCGCGCCCGGCTGCGCGGGGACCGGCCCAGGGTGTCCCGGGGCGGTGCCTATCCCTTCGTCCGCGCCTTCGCCACCGTGGTCGAGCGCGACGTCGTGGTCGCCGCGGTGATCGGCGACCTGCTCGCGGGGCGCGCCGCCGTCTACGCCGACCTCGTCGCCTACGACGAGGTCGCCCACCACTCGGGCCCGCACGGCCGGGACGCCGAGCAGGTCCTGCGGCGGCTGGACCGGTCCCTCGCCCTGCTCGCGAAGGTCGCCGAACACGCCCCGCGCCCCTACCGGTTCGTGGTGCTCTCCGACCACGGCCAGAGCCCCGGCGAGACCTTCCGCAGCCGGTACGGGCTCACGCTGGAGGACCTGGTCCGGGCCGGCTGCGGGCTGCCCGTACCGCGCCGCGCCCGGCGCTCGCGCAGCGGGGCCGAGGCCCGGGCCGCCGTACGGGCCGCCCTGCACCGGCCCGACGAGGACGGGTACCCGGAGGCGGGCGAAGGGGAGCGGGTGGCGGTCGGCGCCGGTCCGGTCGTGCTGGCCTCGGGCAACCTCGGGCTGATCTCCTTCCCGGACGTGCCCGGGCGCCTGACCCGGCAACGCATCGAGCGCCGCCACCCGGCCCTGCTGCGCACCCTCGCAGACCATCCGGGCATCGGCTTCCTGCTCGTCCGGGACGGTGCGGCCGGGGGCGGGTCCGGGGGCGGGTCCGGGGGCGGGTCCGGTGGCGGGTCCGGTGGCGGGTCCGTGCTGCTCGCGGCCGGCGGGGTCGAGGCCCGGCTGGACGAGCCGGGAGCCGCCGAGGCACTGCTCGCCGCGTTCGGCCCGGGCGCGGCCGAGGCGGTCCGGCGCGCCGACGCCTTCCCGCACGTCGCGGACGTCATGGTCAATTCCGCGTACCGGCCGGACACCGGAGAGGTGCACGCCTTCGAGGAGCAGATCGGCTCGCACGGCGGCCTGGGCGGCGAGCAGGGCCGGCCCTTCCTGATGTGGCCCGTCGAGCTGTCCGCCCCCGGCGAGCCGGCCGGGGCGGAGCGGGTGCACCGGGTGCTGCGCCGCTGGCTGCGCGAGGCGGCCGGGCCGCAGGTCCCCCTGGGGGAGACGATGCCGCAGGATCCCCGGCCGGAGGGCGCCGCGGACGCAACAATTCCGCCCGGTGGGGCCGTCGTGCCGGACGAAACGCGGTGATTTTGCGGCTCCTGCGGCGTACCGGACCATGGTCGGGTTTTCGCAACGGAGCACGACGTAAGGCCTGTACCACCCCATGACGCCCACCCCTGCGCATGAGACGTCCGAGCGGGCCACGAGCCCCCACACCCGGCGATTCGGTCTTCCGGTCGCCACCGCCCTGGTCATGGGCAACATCATCGGTGGCGGGATCTTCCTGCTCCCCGCGAGCGTGGCGCCGTTCGGCACCGTCAGCCTCGTCGCCTTCGGCGTGCTGACCGCCGGCGCCCTCGCCCTCGCCCTGGTCTTCGGCCGGCTGGCCGAGCGGCATCCGCGGACCGGCGGCCCGTACGTGTACGCGCGCGCCGCGTTCGGCGACTTCGCCGGCTTCCTGGCCGCCTGGAGCTACTGGATCACCACCTGGGTCTCGAACGCGGCCCTGGCCGTGGCCGCCGTCGGCTACCTCGACGTGCTCCTCCCGGTCGGCGGCAGCCCGCTGACCATGTGCGCGGCCGCCCTGCTGGTGCAGTGGCTGCCCGCGCTGGCCAACCTGGCCGGCACCCGGTACGTCGGCGCGGTCCAGGTCGTCGCCACCGTGCTGAAGTTCGTGCCCCTGCTGCTGGTCGCGGTCGGCGGGCTGTTCTTCTTCGACCCCGCCCACCTCGGACCGTTCCGCACCGAGGGCCACAGCGCCCTCGGCGCCGTCTCGGCCTCCGCGGCGATCCTGCTCTTCAGCTACCTGGGCGTGGAGTCCGCCGCCGTCAGCGCCGGCGAGGTCCGCGACCCGCGCCGCAACGTCGGCCGCGCCACCGTGCTCGGCACCCTCGGTGCCGCACTGGTCTACCTGCTGGGCACCCTCGCCGTGTTCGGCCTGGTCCCGCACGACGAACTCGTCGCCTCCCAGGCGCCGTTCTCGGCCGCCGTGGACGCCATGTTCGGCGGCACCTGGGGCGGCGCGGCCGTCGCCGTCGCGGCCCTCGTGTCCATGACCGGCGCGCTCAACGGCTGGACGCTGCTGAGCGCCCAGACCCCGTACGCGGCCGCCCACGACGGGCTGTTCCCGCGGGTGTTCACCGTCAAGCGGCGCGGGGTGCCGGTGGCGGGCGTGCTCGTCACCACCGTGCTCGCCTCGTCCCTGACCGTGTACAACTACGCCTTCGGGGCGGGCGGGGTCTTCGAGACGCTGGTGCTGGTCACCACCTTCACCGCCACCGTGCCGTACCTGCTGTCCAGCGCCGCCCAGCTGTACTTCCTCGCCTCCGGGCAGCGCGACCGGGTCCGGCGCGGCCGGCTGGTCCGCGACACCGCCCTGGCCGGCGCGGCCTTCGCCTTCTCGGTGTGGCTGGTGGCGGGTTCCGGGTACGCGGCCGTGTACCAGGGCGTGCTGTTCCTGTTCGCCGGCGTGGCCGTGTACGCCTGGATGGCCGCCCGCCGCGACCGGGCCGCGGGCGCTCGCGTACCGGAGGCCGTACTGGAGGCCGTACCGGAGACCGAGCGGAAGGCCGTGGAGGAGGCCGTGGAGGAGGCCGTGGGGGACGCCGTGGGGGAGGCGGTACGGGAGCCCGCCGGGCCGCCCGTACCCGCGCCCGCCGGGCGGTAATTGGGCTGCGGTCGGGGATCCGGTGTGCCCAGACTGGGGGCGCACCGGATCCGCGACGGACCGGGCGCCCCTGACTCCCCGGAGGAACCCCCGCCTTGCAGGCTGCCGTCACCGTCACCCCCGCCCAGGTCCCCGAACTGCTCCTCGGCCTCGCCACCGTCCGGCCGGTCTTCCTCTGGGGCGCCCCCGGCATCGGAAAGTCCTCGCTGGTCAGGAAGTTCGCCGAGTCGCTGGGACTGGAGTGCGTGAGCCTGCTCGGCACCCAGCTCGCGCCCGAGGACCTGATCGGCGTCCCCCAGATCCGCGACGGCCGCTCGGTGTTCTGCCCGCCCGAGGCGATCGCCCGCGACGAGCCGTACTGCCTCTTCCTGGACGAGCTGAACGCGGCCACCCCGGACGTCCAGAAGGCCTTCTACTCGCTGATCCTCGACCGCCGCATCGGCAGCTACGAGCTGCCCGCCGGCTCGATCGTGATCGGCGCCGGCAACCGCGCCACCGACAACGCCCTGGCCCGCCCCATCGCCTCGGCGCTGGTCAACCGCCTCACCCACGTGCACCTGGCCGCCTCGGCCGCCGACTGGCTGGTGTGGGCGGGGGAGCACGGCATCCACCCCTGGGTGACCGACTACCTCACCGACCGGCCCGACCACCTGTGGTCCGCCCCGCCCAAGACCGAGGAGCCGTTCTCCACGCCCCGCTCCTGGCACATGCTCTCCGACGCCCTGCACTCCTTCGGGCCGGACCTCGACGAGGACACCCTCAAGGTCGTCGTGCACGGCACGCTCACCCCCGCCCACGCGGTCTCCTTCTGCGGGTACGCCAAGATCGTCCGGCATGCCTTCGGCATCGAGGCGATCATCAAGGGCGACGCGTCCTGGCCGGCCCGCATGCAGGACCGCGACCTGCTCTACTACCTCGCCGAGGCCTTCCGCGGCCGGCTGGTCAAGGAGCTGCCCGCGCGCAAGGAGCACGTCTCGCCGGCCGTCCGACAGACCGCGTACCGGGCCAAGTCCCTGCTGGTGCAGCTCGCCGAGATCTCGGTGGAGGTGGCCCAGACGGTGATCGCCGACGACGTCGACGGGCAGCCGGTGCTGCCGGCCTGGTTCCTCGTCGAGGCGGCCCGCGACATGCCCCGCCTGGTCGAGGCCCGCCGGTGAACCGTACGCCGTGCACGCCGCCCGGGGCCGGACCGCTGGGCCGTACGCCGCCCGGCACGGACGGGGACACCCGGTGACCCGTACCGCCCGCAGGCGCGCCGACCGGCCCGACCCCGCGACCGAGGCCTTCGCGGCCGGCCTCGCGCTGATCAAACGGAACCCGGCCTTCGCCGCCGTGGAGGCCGAGTTCTGCCGCAGCGCCTCGTGCACCCTCAGCCCCCGCCACGGCCTGACCCGGGTGGACTCCAACGGCTACGTGCACGTCCACCCCACCCGCCTCGCCGAGCCCGCGGCCTGGGCCTGGTCCCTCGCCCACAGCCTGCTCCACCTCGGCTTCGGCCACCTTCCGGCGAGCCGCGAGGACGACCGTCCCGCCCCGGACCGGTCCGCCCGCGCGGCCCGCTGCGCCGTGGTCAACCGCTTCCTGCTCACCTTCCCCGCCGGGCGCGCCCCGGAGGGCCTGCCCGGGCAGTACCCCGGCGGCGACGAGGAGGAGCTGGCCGCCCGCTGGCGCCGCGACGGCGTCCCGGCCGGGTACGAGGAGTGCGGCACCGCCCCCGGCGAGCCGGACCAGGTCCTGCGCACGTGGCCGTACGGCGACCGCGCCCCCACCGACTGGGAGACGGCGTTCGCACACGCCCTGACCCGCAGCGTCTCGGCCGCCATGGACGAGGCGGGCGGCCGCCGGGACCGGGCCACCGGGCAGCTGGTGCCCCAGCGCCCCTGGGACCGCGCCCTGAACTGGTTCGTCTCCTCGTACCCGCTGCTCGGCGGGCTGGCCGCGGGGCTGACCGTGGTCGCCGACGCCGAGCTGGCACGGGCCCACGACATCTCCGTCGCCGCGGTCAGCGCGGCCGCGGGCGAGATCTACGTCAACCCGCTGCGGACGCTCACCGACCCCGAGTGGCGGTTCGTCCTGGCCCACGAGATGCTGCACGCCGCGCTGCGGCACGGCGAGCGCCGGGGCCCGCGCGACCCGTACCTCTTCAACGTCGCCGCCGACTACGTGGTCAACGGCTGGCTCGTCGAGATGGCCGTGGGCGAGATGCCCGAGGGCCTGCTGTACGACCCGGACCTCAGGGACCTGTCGGTCGAGGAGGTCTACGACCGCGTCGCCACCGACCTGCGCCGCAGACGGAGACTGTCCACCCTGCGCGGCAAGGGCCTGGGCGACATGCTCGGCGAGCCGCTGCCGCACGCGGCCGGCCGCCCGTACGTCGACCTGGACGCCTTCTACCGGCGCGGCCTGGTGCAGGGCCTGGACCTGCACCGGTACCAGGAGCGGGGGCTGCTGCCCGCCGGTCTGGTGGAGGAGATCAGGGCACTGGCCCACCCGCCGGTGCCGTGGGACGCCCGGCTGGCCCGCTGGTTCGACGAGTACGTGCCGCGGCCGGAACCGGTGCGCAGCTTCGCCCGCCCGGCCCGCCGCCAGGCGGCCACCCCGGACATCCCGCGGGCCGGCCGGTACGTCCCGCCCGAGGAGATCGCCCGGTGCACCTTCGGGGTGGTCCTGGACACCTCGGGCTCCATGGACCGGGCCCTGCTCGGCAAGGCGCTCGGGGCCATCGCCTCGTACGCGGCCTCCCGCGACGTGCCGGCGGCCCGGGTGGTCTTCTGCGACGCGGCCGCCCACGACGCCGGCTACCTGCCGCCCGCCGAGATCGCCGGCCGGGTACGGGTGCGCGGGCGCGGCGGTACGGTCCTGCAGCCCGGGATCGACCTGCTGGCCCGGGCCCCCGACTTCCCGGCGGCCGCGCCGGTGCTGGTGATCACCGACGGGTGGTGCGACGTCCTGCGGATCCGGCGCGAGCACGCCTTCCTGATCCCGCAGGGGGCGTCGCTGCCGTTCACGGCGCGGGGACCGGTGTTCCGGCTGCGCTGAGGCGCGCCCGTTCCGGCCGGGGTGCGGCGGCGCGTTCCGGCCGCGGTGGGGCGGGATCGACGGCCGGAGGCCCGGCCCCCTCGAGAGGGGACCGGGCCTCCGGTACGTGCCGCCGGGTCGTCCGGACCGGCGCGGTGCGACTAGTCGAGGTAGTCGCGCAGCACCTGGGAGCGGGACGGGTGGCGCAGCTTCGACATGGTCTTGGACTCGATCTGCCGGATCCGCTCGCGGGTGACCCCGTACACGCGGCCGATCTCGTCCAGCGTCTTCGGCTGGCCGTCGTTCAGGCCGTACCGCATGGACACGACACCGGCCTCGCGCTCGGAGAGCGTGCCGAGGATCGACTGCAGCTGCTCCTGGAGGAAGGTGAAGGAGACCGCGTCGGCCGGCACGACCGCCTCGGAGTCCTCGATGAGGTCACCGAACTCGCTGTCGCCCTCCTCACCCAGGGGGGTGTGCAGGGAGATCGGCTCGCGCCCGTACTTCTGGACCTCGATGACCTTCTCCGGGGTCATGTCGAGCTCCTTGCCCAGCTCCTCCGGGGTGGGCTCGCGGCCCAGGTCCTGGAGCATCTGGCGCTGCACGCGGGCGAGCTTGTTGATGATCTCGACCATGTGCACGGGGATGCGGATGGTGCGCGACTGGTCGGCCATGGCACGGGTGATCGCCTGCCGGATCCACCAGGTCGCGTAGGTGGAGAACTTGAAGCCCTTGGTGTAGTCGAACTTCTCCACGGCGCGGATCAGACCGACGTTGCCCTCCTGGATCAGGTCCAGGAAGAGCATGCCGCGGCCGGTGTAGCGCTTGGCGAGCGAGACCACGAGGCGGAGGTTGGCCTCCAGCAGGTGGTTCTTCGCGCGCTTGCCGTCCTCGACGAGGATCTCGAGCTCGCGCTTGTAGCCGCGCTCGAGCTCGTTCGCCTCGTCCTCGTCCAGGATGAACTCGGAGAAGAGGCCGGCCTCGATGCGCTTGGCCAGCTCGACCTCCTGCTCGGCGTTGAGCAGCGGCACCTTTCCGATCAGCTTCAGGTAGTCCTTGACCGGGTCGGCGGTGGCGCCGGCCACCATGACGGTCTGCGCCGGGGCGTCGTCGTCGTCCTCGTCGGACAGCACGAAGCCGGCGCCGCCCGCCTTCGACTCGTCCTCCTCGGGCTCCTCGGTACCGCCGGTGATCTCCGCGGCCCAGTCCTCGCCCTCGAGGTTGATCTCCTCGCCGGCGGCCGGGTCGGCGTCCTTGGCCGTGGTCTTCTTCGCGGCGGTCTTCTTGGCGGCCACCGTCTTCTTGGCGGCGGCCTTCTTCACGGTGCGCTTCTTCGGCTCGGCGGCCGGGTCGGCGACGGCGGTGCCCTCGGCGGCCGGGGCCTGCGGCTGAGCGGATATCGCCGCCGCGGGGGCGGCAGCGGCTGCCGCGGCGGCGGCCGCGGTGGCCTTGGCGCTGCGCACGCCGATGGGGCGCGGCGCGGCGGTCGGAGTGGTCTTCTTGGCCACGCTGCGGGTCGTGGCGGCCGCGGCCTTGCGCGGCTTCTTGGCGGCGGTCTTGGCGGCGGGCGCGGCGCTGACGTGCAGGGCCACCCCCTCCTCGTCCAGGACCTGGTTCAGGCTGCGCAGGACCCGCTTCCACTGGTCCACCGGGATGCGGCCGGCCTCGAAGGCCATGCGCACGTCGTCACCGTTGATGTGACCCTGCTCGCGGCCGCGCTCGACGAGCGCGACGAGGGCCTCGGATTCGGCGATCTCCGGCGGGAACGTACGGGACGGGCTGAGCGACACAAGGAGCCT
This sequence comes from Streptomyces sp. NPDC093225, assembly GCF_044753805.1. Classification (NCBI taxonomy): domain Bacteria; kingdom Bacillati; phylum Actinomycetota; class Actinomycetes; order Kitasatosporales; family Streptomycetaceae; genus Streptomyces; species Streptomyces sp. NPDC093225. The sequence continues at coordinate 10,579 of NZ_JBIVNX010000060.1, read as the reverse complement.
CTCGTTGCGAACAGATAAAGGACGGGCGGGACATCATCGCGCGACAGCAGGACGCCGTACCAATCCGGCTTCCACCGGGTCGGTCCAACGGGGCCGCGCGAGGACACCTGTCGGTTCATCGGCGGGTCGAGTCGATTCGTTACGCGCGGAATTGAGTGACCTGCGCCACGCTCCCGGGAGACAACCGTTCCGCCCCCCGCAGCATCCGCCCCCTTACCACCCGATGTGTCCCCTCGCGAGCGTCAACGCACCGGGCCGGAGCGTCATTCCCGGGGGCGGCCTGATTGGCGTGCGCGCGTCAAGTGCGCGCCGTCCCGGGGCGGCCGGCGGGCGTCGGCGGCGGGCGTCCCGGGACGGCGGGGTCTTGATCAGGACCGCCGGGGCCTTGATCACGACCGCGGGCGTCGACGGCGGACCGGCGTCGATCAAGATTTGCGGGCCTCGATCAGGAAGCGGGCGGTGTGCGCGACGAACGGGCCCTCGTTCTCGATCTTGTCGTGCAGCTCCCGCAGCCGGTCCTTGTGCCGGGCGACCGTGAAGCCGGGCGCCATCCAGATCACCTTCCGCAGGAAGTAGATCACCGCCCCGATGTCCCCGAACTCGGTGCGCAGCCGCTCCGCGCGCAGGTCCACCACCTCCAGACCCGCGGCCTCCGCGTCCCGGGCCGCGTCGTCCGGGTGCCGCGCGCGCCGCACCTCCTCCGGCTGCGGGCCGAGGAAGTACTCGACCAGCTCGAAGACGCTCGACGGTCCGACCTGCTGCGAGAAGTACGTGCCGCCCGGGCGCAGCACCCGCGCGATCTCCGACCACCAGATCGTCACCGGATGCCGGCTGCTGACCAGGTCGAACGCCTCGTCCCCGAAGGGCAGCGGCGGCTCGTCCGGGTCCACGACCACCGCGGCGCCGAGCGGGTGCAGCAGCCGCGTCGCCTTCGCGACGTTCGGCGGCCAGGACTCGGTGGCGACCATGAGGGGCGGCAGCGGCCCCGCCCCGGCGAGCACCTCGCCTCCGCCGGTCTGGATGTCGAGGGCGGCGCTCGCCCGGGCCAGCCGCTCGCCGAGCATCCGCTGGTACCCCCAGGACGGCCGCTGCTCGCTGGCGCGGCCGTCGAGCCAGGAGAAGTCCCAGCCCTCGACGGAGACGGATTCGGCTTCGGCGACCAATTTGTCGAAAGTGGGCGTCATGCCGTGATCATCCCAGCGGCCGGGGCCGGGCTGCCACCCGATTACGGGTTCGACTACAGTGGTCGGCGGGCCGTGACTGGCGTTCGGGTGGATCACCACCGGGGAGCGGCCCGCGTACCGGGAGCCGTACGGGCCCCCTCGTACGTCGCAGCCGCGCGCCTGGGCGACACCGCGAACCGTTTACCGCGTACCGCTAGCCGCGACCGCAGCGACGTTCAGGAGACCCCGTGACGACTGCCCAGACTGCCCGCCTCATGGACGGCACCGCCGTCGCCCGCCGCATCGCCGAGCGGACCGCCGAACACGCCCGGAAGATCACCGAGGCCACCGGTACCGCGCCCTGCCTGGCCACCGTCCTCGTCGGTGACGACCCGGCCTCCGTCACGTACGTGAAGATGAAGCGGAACCGCTGCGCCAAGGCCGGCATCACCTCCCGCCACGTACCGCTGCCGGCCGAGACCACCACCGAGGAGCTGGTCGCGGCCATCACCGCCCTCTCCGAGGACCCCGAGGTGCACGGCATCCTGCTCCAGCACCCCGTCCCGGCGCACATCGACGAGCGCGCCGCCTTCGAGGCCATCGCCCCGTCGAAGGACGTCGACGGCGTGACCATGCACTCCTTCGCCGCCATGAGCTTCGGCGAGCCCGGCTTCGTCTCCTGCACCCCCGGCGGCATCATGCGCCTGCTGGAGGAGTACGACGTGGACCTGCGCGGCAAGCACGCGGTCGTCGTCGGCCGCAGCGCCATCCTGGGCAAGCCGGCCGGCATGCTGCTGCTGGCCAAGGACGCCACCGTCACCTACTGCCACTCCCGCACCGCCGACCTGCCGTCGATCGTCCGCCAGGCGGACGTCCTGGTCGCGGCCGTCGGCAAGGCCGAACTCATCCGGGGCGAGGACATCAAGCCGGGCGCGGTCGTCCTGGACGCCGGTTACAACGAGGGCAACGTCGGCGACGTCCACTTCGACTCCGCGGCCGCCGTCGCCTCCCTGATCACCCCGGTCCCGGGCGGCGTCGGCCCGATGACCATCGCCGTCCTCCTGGAGCAGACCGTCCAGGCCGCCGCCACCCAGCTCGGCATCGACCTCGCCTGACCCTCCGCCTCCGCGAGGAGCACCGCGGCGAAGACCACCACGACGCCCCGGGCAGCCCGCCCGGGGCGTCGCGCGTCGCCCCGGTCAGCCGTGGAAGGAGACTTCGAGTTCGAATCTTCCTCCGAGGCCCTCGATGCGGCTCCGGAATTTGGGCCTGGTCATGTTCTCGTCGAAGAGCGTGACCTTCCAGACGTCCTCCTCCGAGGGCGGTGGAAACTCGACGAGGTGCTTGTAGTTCAGGAACCCGTCGGGATTTCCGTGGTCGTCGAATCTCCTGGTCCCCAACTCGACGAACAACGTGGTGATCGGCAACGTCACGTTGATGTCGACGAAGTCTCCTTGGCCGATCGCCCCCTCCCAGACCTCCTCGTCGTCCACGCGGAGGATGATCGATCGCTGGCCAGAGCCTTCCATGACCACCGCGAACACGCTCTCGAACTTGATCTTCGTCATCACGCGCTCCAGGTTCCGCCCGACGTCGCCCCTCCGTTCACGTTCCCTCCGGAATTCCCTCCCGGCAACTCGCGGTCCGCCGGGAACGAAGGGCCCGCTTGCCTCCCGAAAAGGTTGAACACGGCAGCGCCCGCACGAAAGTTGAAGAGGCAGTTTTTGAGCCTTCCGACTCCGGATCACGGCGCCGCTCTCCGCGGACGGTGCGGGCGTGACTTCCCTGCACACGAAGGCAGTTCAGCACGCCTCGGCGGCTCACGCATCCATGAGGCGTCTCCGAACCGGCCGTTCTCACCGGTTGTGCCAGACGAGCGTGTAGCGCCAGAATAGCCGCCGGCGCAGTCGCACGCCGGGCAGGAGCTCGGGCCTGGCGGGCGAGATCGTCGAACGTCATGTCCGCCTCGCGCGTGGGTGCCGTCATCGACAGAGGCCGTGGAGACCGCCTGCCCCCGTTCTTCAGCCAGCCCAGGGCCGGGTTGAGCGGGATCGACAGCAGGCCGAGGACGTGGTCCGTTCGGCTCTCGGCACGCGACAGTCCCACGACCACCAGACTTCCTCCCGGGGCCAGGAGGCTTCGGAAGCCGGTCAGCGCCTCGGTGAACGGCAGGTGGTGGATCGTCGCCACGCAGGTGATGACGTCGAAGGGGCCCGCGGGCGCGTCCGTCATGGCGTCGGCGACGCTGAAGGCCACCGGGGCGTCCGGGGGCGTCACATGGCGGGCCCGGGCAACGATCCTCGGATCGGAGTCCACCCCGAGCACGTCCTCGGCGCGGCGTCCCAGCAGCCTCGCGAGATCCCCGGCCCCCGAGCCGACGTCCAGGGCGCGGTCGAACCGCTCGGGCAGTTGCCGCAGGATCCAGCCGTGGAAGCGTGCGTTGTGGTCCCAGGGGTAGGCGGCATTGAGCCGTTCCAGACCTCGCAGGACGCGTGGGGACAAGATCTTCATGCCGTCAGTCCACCAGACTTCCGGTCATAGCGGTCGGGTCGCACGGCCCCGCCCCGCGTTGTCAGTGGGCCAGGCGAAGATGGCCGCCATGACAGACGGAACAACCTGGCTTGCTGCCCCCCGGTCCATCACCTTCGGCGGCTACCACGTGGTACTGGCCCGCGGTCTCACTCCGGAAGAACTCGCCGATCGCCTCGCCGAGAACGTAGACGGAGTGCGACACGTCGCCGTGGCCGCCGGGGAGCACACCGGCAGCTCGCTCGAAGAGCTCCTGGACGACACCTTCGGAGACCTCTACGCCGGCATCGGCCTGCGCCTCGGCCGCGCGGGAGACTGGGCCTACGCGGTCGCGTACGGAGGCTGGCAAGGCGAGTTCGGCTCTCTGGAGCCGGTCTCACGTGGTGGTGTGCATGCCTGCCTACTGGAATACGAGGAGGAGAACGGCAAGCCGGTGCCCCCGCAGTTCGAGTACGCCCACGACGGCCGTCTCATGAGCGCGTGCAACCTGCACCTGGATGCTTCGTGGGGCTACACCGGGGTCACGGGAGACGCTGCGACGGCCCTCCGCCTCCAGGACCTGTTCACCGCCGCCGGCCTGCCCGACCCCGACCTGGACCGCAGGGAGGTCCACCACACCGCGCTGGGCGTCGTCGAGCAGTTCCTCGGCCTCTCCCTACCGAAGGCCCCGATCGTGGCCGGCACCCTGCCGGCGGTCATGCTGGAGCCGGCGTAGTCACCACGGAGGCCTGGCGGTCCGGGTGTCAGTGCCAGTTCTGGAAGTTGCCGGAGTTCTCCGGGTGCGTGTACAGGTCCCGGCCGTTGGTGTCCAGGAAGAAGCCCGCGTAGGCGCCGGCGCCGCGGTGCCTGAGCCTCCAGACGCCGTCGGCCATCTTCAACTCCTGCCACTGCTGCCACCAGTTTCCGGGCTGGCAGGTCTCCAGGTAGACGAGGGAGTTGTAGGAGGTCAGGCACAGGTTGTCGGTGTTGCCGTACTTGTCGACGCGGGTGGGGTGGAAGGTCCACCACGTGGAGTCAACCGGCACCTCCCACCAGTTGGAGACGTCCGAGTTGCTCTTGTGGCAGTCCCCGACCTGGGCCTTGGGGCTCCTCGTGTACATGTCGTCGCTCCAGTTGAGGCAGACATGCGTCTCGTTGTTCTCCCAGGTGACGACTCCACCCGGGGGGTTCCAGGCCGCGGCGGAGGTGGAGTTCGTCAGCACGAGGATCGGCACGGTCGCCGCAACCGCGGCGAGCTGGGCGACCTTCGACGCGGTCCGGGTCTTGGTGATCTTCAGCATGGAGTGGATCCTGTCAGGCAAGTGTGCGACGCAGAAGTGCCGTTGTGCACAGCCAGCCGACCGCCGGGTTTCGGAACGCTGAACCACGATGACGGGGCGGGGCGGTCGGCATCCGGCCGTCGTCGTCGATCCGGCCGATCCGCGACGAGACCGAGCAGCGCATCCGCGGCCCGCTCGCCGAACCCGAGCCCCCGGCGTGAAGGCCACCGACACCGACAGGCGCTCTTGCTCCCGCGGGAACTCGGCCTCCAGCTCCGCTCCTCCCGCATACCCCGCGCTTCCGCCTCCATCCAGCGGGAGCGCTGGGCAGGCGGGTAGAGCGGGCCCATTACCTCGGGGGTAATCGCGGTGGGAGAAGGGCGGCGGCAGAGTGGGGGCATCGGGTTCCGGGGGCGCGCACTCGCCTCCGGGGCCCGGTCCACGCATCCCGCACCCACCACCTCGAAGGGGCTGATTCGTCATGTCCGCGACCCTCATCAGCAGCATCGCCCGGACCGCCGAGCCGAGCGGCATGCTCCGGCGCTTCCTCGGGCTCGACGCGGTGGTCACGGGGGCCAACGGGCTCGCGTACGTCGCCTTCTCCGGGCCGCTCGGGCGGCTGCTGGGCGTCGGGGAGGGCCTGGTGCTGGAGCTCGGTCTCTTCCTGACCGTCTACGCCCTCGGGGTGGGCGCGCTCGCGGCGCGCCGCGAGCCCCCCGCCCTCGGCGTCCGCTTCGTCGTCGAGGCGAACCTCGCCTGGGCCGCGCTCAGCGTCGTCGCCCTCGTGGTGTGGCTCACGCCCACCGCCGCCGGCGCGGTGTGGATCCCCCTCCAGGCCGTCACCGTCCTCGGCTTCGCCGTGCTCCAGCAGCTGGCGCTGCGCTCACGGACCCAGTGAGCGCAGGAACTTCACCGTCGCCGGGTCGGCCGGGAGCATCGTCTCGATGGCCAGCTCGGCGACGGTCACGTCCATCGGCGTGTTGAAGGTCGAGATGGACGAGACGAAGGACAGGATCTGGCCGCCCAGTTCGATGCGCAGCGGCAGGGCGAAGTACGGGACCGGCTCCGGGTCCTCGCCCGGGTCCTCGGGGTGCCGGTCGGGCAGCGGGTACGCGGACACCTCCGCGTACAGCGCGCGCAGCGGCTCCGACCGGGCCAGCGCGATCTGCCGCTCCATCTGCGCCAGCAGGTGGCCGCGCCACTCCCGCAGGTTGAGGATCCGCGGGGCCAGCCCCTCGGGGTGCAGGGTGATCCGCATCGCGTTGAGGGGCCCGGCGAGCAGGTGCTCGGGCAGCCCCTCCAGCATCATCGCGATCCCGCGGTTGGCCGCGATCACGTTGTACGTCGCGTCCACGACCAGCGCCGGGTACGGCTCGTACCCGGTCAGCAGGCGTTCGAGCCCTTCCCGCAGCGCGCCCATCGAGGGGTCCGCGAGCGGGGTCTCGGTGTACTGCGGGGCGTAACCGGCGGCCAGGAGCAGGGCGTTGCGCTCCCGTACCGGCACCTCGAGGTGCTCGGCGAGCCGCAGGACCATCTCCTCGCTGGGGCGGGAGCGGCCCGTCTCGATGAAGCTGATGTGGCGGGCCGAGGAGTCGGCGCGCAGGGCCAGGTCCAGCTGGCTGACCCGGCGCCGCTGCCGCCAGGCGCGCAGCAGCGGTCCCACGCCGGCCCCCGGGTCCGGGAGGCTCCCCGCCGAAGCCGGGCGGCCGCCCCCGCCCGGCGCCGCCCCAACTCCCCTGTCCGGTACCGGCGTCCCGGCCGAAGTCGCAGTCGTCATGGCCGTGACCCTAGTCGACGTGCGTCAGCCCAGGTCGAACGCGTTCCGCAGGCCGAGACGGTGGCGCAGCCGGTCGTGCCGCCGGAACGGCTCCAGCTCCGGCGGCCGGTACATCGGCGTCACCGTGCACCGCTCCGACGTCGAACCCGCCCGGTCCAGAAGGGCGTTGACGGCGGCCCGGGCGGCGGCGTTGGCGCCCTCCATCGTGGCCAGGTCGATGTCCACGGCCACGTAGTCCCCGCACAGGTAGAGGTTGGGGACGGCGGTCGCGGCGGTGGGCCGGTTGTACAGGGTGCCCACGGGGTGGACGAGCAGTTCGTCCTCGTTGGCCGGATGCGGCGTGCCGGTCCCGGTGACGCCCGGGTCCAGGAACCACGAGTGCAGGTCGCCGTCGCGCAGCCGGACCGCCCCCGAGTCGTTGAGCGAGGCCTTCAGCTGGGCCCACACCTCGCGCGCGATCTCCTCGCGGGTGCACTCCTTCGCCGTCTTCCCGTACAGGATCCCGGGGTTGTCCCACTCGGACACGTCGACGGACAGGCAGTCCACCGCCGTGCCGTCGCCGTAGACGTCCGCGAAACCGCGGCCGGGCCGCCTCCGCTGCCAGTGCTCCGCCTGCTGAATGGCCGTCAACGACCAGGGGGAGTCGATGCAGTTGAGATGGCCGTGGACCAGCGGGGCGCTGCGCGTGAGGTAGAACTGGATGCCGGTCATCCAGTCGGTGCGCAGCAGGTCGCAGCGCGCCAGCATCGGGTCGGCCGCCCGCAGGGCGGGGCCCCAGGTGCGGCGGGCGTGTTCGACGGGCAGGGCGCTCACGTAGTGGTCGGCCGTGATCCGCACGGGCGTGCCGTCGGGGTCCTCGACCACGGCGTGGCCGATCCTCCCGTCGACACACGCCAGGTCGCGTACGGTCCAGCCGATGCGGAACTCCACCCCGAGGGACCGCAGATGGGCGGTCCACGGGTCGATCCAGGCCTCGTTCGTCGGGCCGTCGAGGATCCGGTCCGGCGGGCCGTCGGCGCCCCGGCCCAGGGCGTTGAACACGAACGCCTCGCCGAGGGTGCCCACGGTGCGGGTGGAGGCCTCCTCCGCCTTCGTGGCGACGATGTTGCGGGTGATGCCGACCGCGAGGATGCGCCGGTACTCGGAGGACATCCGCTCGGCCCGTACGAACTCCCACCAGGGCGTGCGCTCCCACTCGTCCCTGCGCCGCTCGTCGCAGCTGGTCAGGAACACCGTGACCCGGTTGACGAAGTACGCCACCTCGTGGGCCGGCAGCCGGACGAAGGTCTGCAGCATGCCGGTCAGTGCACACCCGACCTCCTCCGGGGTGAGCGGGGCGGGCTCGGCCGACCAGGGGATGGGCGCGCGCAGGTCCTCGCGGCCCCCGGCCCGGGCGAACATCATCTCCGGGGGAGTGACGAGGTTGTCCCACACGCCGTTCGGGTTCCCGGCGAACGGGATGCGGCGCATCGTGTCCGGCAGGTTGTGGTAGATGCCGGGGACGAAGCGGAACCCGTGCTCGGCCGGCAGCGGCCGACGGCCGCCCCGGGCGCTGCCGGGGACGTCCATGCTGCGGGCCTTGCCGCCCAGCGCGCGGCGCTCGTAGACGGTGACGGCGAAGCCCCGTTCGGCCAGCTCGTGGGCGGCCGTCAGGCCGGCGACCCCGCCGCCGAGCACGGCGACCCGGGCGGGGGCCGCGCCGGTCCCGGAGTGCGGGACGGCCGGGGCGGGCGCCCCGTGCGGGCCGGGTGCGCCGGTCGCCGCGCGGGCGGTCGCGGAGCCGGCCGCGGTCGCCGCGGTCGCTGCGGCCGTCGCGGCCGTCGCGCCCGTCAGGAAGGTACGTCGTGAACTCATCCAGACCCCCGAGCTACCGCCGGTAACAGGTTGCGTCCGGCGGAGGAGCATAGGGACGGCCCACGCCATACGGAAGAGCGGCGCCCGGTCCGACACGGACCCGGCCGCACTATGGCGGGAACGTGTCAGCGCGCGGTGTGCTGTGAAAGATTGGGGCAGAACGGGAACTGGACGTCACATGTCATGCCGGGAACGGCTGTTGGCGGAGGAGAGGGACCATGGCACTGGAGCCGCTGTCGCAGAAGGACATCGAGGACCGGCTGCGCGAGCTGCCGGGCTGGGCCGTGGAGGACGACCGGCTCGCCCGCACCTTCCGGGCCCCGTCGCACTTCGCCGCCGCCGCGCTGGTCGTGGGCATCGCGGCGGTGCAGGACGAGCTGGACCACCACTCCGACCTCACCCTCGGCTACAACACCGTCCACCTCGCCGTGAACACCCACGCGGCCGGTGACGCACTGACGGACCGCGACTTCGCCCTCGCCGAACGCGTCCACGCCCTCGCGCCGGTCCACGGCGCGAGCTGAGGGGGCGCACCCCGACCACCCGGCCGCTCCTGGACCAGGACGCCGAGGCCCTGGCCGTCCGGATCCTCGCCCTGCCGGCCCCGGACCGGCCGCGCGCCGACCCGCGGTACCGGATGGTGGCGTACCGGCGGGTCCGACGTTCGGGGTGCTGGTGCTGGTGCTGGTGCTGGTGCTGGTGCGGGGGCTGGTGTGGTGCGGGGCTGCGGCGCGGGCCTCAGGTGGCCTTGCGTCGGGTCCGTACGAAGCCTCGTAGGCGGCGGGAGGCCGCGCGGGCCGTCGACCGGAGGCGGTGCGGGAGGGGACGTGGGCCGTCCGCCCTCCTTCAGGCGTCGAACTCCGCCGGGTCGGGACCGATCCGGCGGCCCGACTCCAGCGCGTCCAGCGCCGCCGTGTCCGTCGCGTCGAGCTCGAAGCCGAAGACGTCGAGGTTCTCGCGGATGCGCGAGGGCGTGACGGACTTCGGGATCGCGATGTTGCCGGTCTGCAGGTGCCAGCGCAGCACCACCTGTGCCGCGCTGCGGCCGTGCTTCTCGGCGGCCGCGAGCACCGCCGGGCGGGTCAGCAGGTCTTTGCCCTGGCCCAGCGGGGACCAGGCCATCGTGGCGATGCCCAGGTCCGCGTGCAGGGCACGCAGCTCCGCCTGCGCGAACAGCGGGTGCAGCTCGACCTGGTTCACCGCCGGGACCAGCGCGCTCTCGGCGCGCAGCCGCTCCAGCTGCGCCGGCAGGAAGTTGGACACGCCGACGGCCCGCGCCCGCCCGCTCGCGGCGATCTCCTCGAACGCCTTCCAGATGGCCAGGTAGTCGTCCCGCATCGGGCGCGGCCAGTGGATCAGGTACAGGTCCACGTAGTCGAGGCCGAGCTTGGCGAGCGAGGCGTCGAACTCGCGCAGCACGTTGTCGCGGCCCCAGCGCTCGCCCGGGCCGTTCCACAGCTTGGTGGTGACGAACACGTCCTCGCGCGGCAGGCCCGACGCGGCGATGCCCTTGCCGGTGCCGGCCTCGTTGCCGTAGACGGCGGCGGTGTCGATGCTGCGGTAGCCGGCCTCCAGGGCGGTCCCGACGGCCTGCGCCGCCTCGGCGTCCGGCACCTGCCAGACGCCGTAGCCGAGCTGGGGCATGTGGATGCCGTTGTTGAGCCGGATGGTGGGGACCTGGTGCGGAGCCTGGTTCACGACGGGTCGTTCCCTCGGGTCGGGGGCGGGTACGCCCAGCGGTAACCGGCCAGATCGGGGGGCTATTCCCGCCACGGCGCGGGTACGCCCGAACGGCGGTGCGTGGGTGCTTCCCATGGGGGCGCCGCCCGGGTGGGTGCCGCCCGGGTGGGCTCGCTTCGCGGGCCTGACCGGTGTCGGGGTGGGCTCGCTTCGTGGGGCCGTCCCGTGGTGTGTGGGTCCCCTCGGCGCTTGACAGGGGTGGCCTGCAGGCCCTGCGGCAGGCCCACCCCGAGGGCTTCGGGGCTTCGCCCGGGCCT
>NZ_JBIVNX010000059.1:0-41288 GCF_044753805.1 Streptomyces sp. NPDC093225 | reverse complement strand
GGTGGGTGGGCGGTGTCGGGCCTGTCCGCCTGCCGAGGGTTTCCGGGCCGGGTCGGGGCGTCAAGGGCGCCCTTCGGGCGTCGCCTGCGGCGATTCCGCTGCGCTCCACCCTTGACGCCCCGACCCGGCCCGGAAAGGCAAAACCTCGGCGGACAGGCCCCGGAAAGACGCCCGGGGCAGGTGTGAAGACTTCGGCCTGTCGAGTCCGGCCGGCGGGGTCAGCGCCTCCGATCGCTACGCCCCTCCGGTTCGGGTGGCGGCCTCCGGGTCCGGTGGGGGCTGGGCATAAGCCGCCCACGATCGCTACGCCCCTCCGGTGCGGTGGCGGGTGCGGCTGGGTGGGGGCCGGACATAAGCCGCCCACGATCGCTACGCCCCTCCGGTGCGGTGGCGGGTGCGGCTGGGTGGGGGCCGGACATAAGCCGCCCACGGTCGCTACCCCTACTGGTCGGCTCTGCGGCTGCCGGGCCGGCGGGGGCTGGACGTAGCCGCTTACGGTCGCTGCACCCCCTTGGTCGGGTGGCGGGTGCGGGCCGGTGGGGCCGCCCAACGATCGTCACGCCCCACCGGTCGGTCGTGCCAGGTGGCCGAGTCGGCCGTGGCCGTCGCGTCAGATGTCGATGACGCGGTAGGCGATCGTGTAGACGCCGCCGGAGCCCTCCAGGGAGCGGTACTGGATCTCCGCGTCCGCCTCGGAGCCCGTCACGAGGGTGGCGCCGAGCTTGTCGTCGCCGCTGGTCGTGTCGTCGTCCCAGAGGGTGAGGGTGCGGGCCTGGTCGCGGCCCAGGACGAGGGCGGCGTTGCCGTTCGCGTCGGTCAGGGAGCGGACGTAGTTGGTGCCCATGGTCTGGTACTTCGCGGAGCCGGGCCAGACCTTGATCTGGTTGCCGTTGGCGTCGGTGATCTTGATGTAGGCCTCGTCGTGGTCGCCCTCGCTCTGCTGGTGGCAGGTCAGCTCCAGCAGCTCGATGCGGACCTGGTCGACGGGCGCGGCCTGGGCCGCGCCGGCCAGGGCCGTCAGGGTGGTGAGGGCCAGGGCGGTGGCGGTGGCGAGGCGGGTCTTCGTGCCGAGCATGTCGTTCCCCCGTGGGTGTTCGGCCGCCGGGGCTTTCCCGGTGGTGGGTCCACCGTGCCCGTGGGGCGCGGGGGCGCTCCACGTGCGTTCCGGTGAGTGGAACGGCTATCGGCGGACCACCGGTGGGAGCTGGGGCGCGGCGTGGCGGGACAGGGCCCGGGAGATGGCCAGGCCCGCGTCGGTGACGGCCTGGGCCAGGGCCTCCAGGGGGCGGCCCGCGCGGACCACCCCGGCGAGGGCGGCGACCGTGCGGCCGTCGGGGGTGCGGACGGGGACGGCGGCGCAGGCCACGCCGTCCATGACGGTCTCGCGGTCCAGGAGCGGGGCGGTCCGCCGGGGGCCGCGCAGGGCGCGGCCGGCGGCGGTGTCGAGGAGGAAGCTCATGCCGTCGCGGACGGGGACCAGGGGTTCGGGTTCGCCGGGGACCGAGCAGACCGTCATCGCGAGGTCCTCGCGCAGGACGGTCAGGACGGCGCTGGCGCCGGTGGCGGCGCGGAGGCGGTGCAGCGGGAGCCGGGCGGCGGCGCGCAGGCCCGGGTGGGGCTGCCAGCCCTGGCCGAGGCGGAACAGTTGCGGGCCCGTCCGGTAGCGGGTGCCGCGGCGCTCCACCGCGCCTACGGCTGCCAGCTGGTCCAGCAGCCGGTGCACGGTCGCCTTCGGTACGCCGCAGGCGACGGCGAGCTCCGTGACGCCGGCCTCGTCGCCGTGCAGGCGCAGCGCTTCCAGCAGGGCGAAGGCGCCCTCCAGTACTCCGCGGCCCTGATGCGGGGCGGGTGTGCCCATGGTGTTCCCCCGAACCGGGCCGGTCCGGCCGCATCCCCCCTGGCGCGGCGCCGTTGCCCGACACAGCAGGATGCAACGCGGCGGAGGCCGTTCGCGAAGGGTTGGCGGGCGTGTCCGAGCTCCTATGGACAGGCGCGGTGACCGGGCGGTAACTTAATAGTCTGAGCAAGCGCTTAGACAGGCGGCATCGGCCGCGCGACGGAGGGAGGCGGCCGTGCGCCGTACGGTATTCAACGAGGACCACGAGGCGTTCCGCGAGACCCTGCGGGCCTTCATCGAGGCCGAGGTCGTCCCGGTCTACGACGAGTGGTTCGCCGCCGGCCAGGCGCCCCGAGACTTCTACTACCAGCTCGGCGAGCTGGGCGTCTTCGGCATCAACGTCCCCGAGGAGTTCGGCGGCGCGGGCCTGGACACCCACAAGTTCGAGGCCGTCCTCTACGAGGAGACCGCGCGCGCGGGCGTGAACTTCGGCGGCTCCGGCGTGCACGTGCTGCTCGCCCTGCCCTACATCAAGATGCTCGCCTCCGACGAGCAGAAGAAGCGCTTCCTCCCGAAGTTCGTCTCCGGTGAGGAGATGTGGGCGCTGGCGATGACCGAGCCGGGCACCGGCTCCGACGTCGCGGGCATGAAGACCACCGCCAAGCTCTCCGAGGACGGCACGCACTACGTCCTCAACGGCTCCAAGACCTTCATCACCGGTGGCGTGCACGCCGACCGCGTGATCGTCTGCGCCCGCACCTCCGCCCCGAGCGAGGACGACCGCCGCTTCGGCATCTCGCTGTTCGCCGTGGACACCAAGGCGGAGGGCTACTCGATCGGCCGCAAGCTCGACAAGCTCGGCCTGCGCACGTCCGACACCGCCGAGCTGGCGTTCGTCGACGTCAAGGTCCCGGTCGAGGACCTGCTGGGCGAGGAGGGCAAGGGCTTCTACTACCTCGGCCACAACCTGGCGTCCGAGCGCTGGGGCATCGCCTTCGGCGCGTACGCCCAGGCCGCCGCGGCCGTCCGGTTCGCCCAGCAGTACGTGACGGACCGCACCGTCTTCGGCAAGCCGGTCGCGCACTTCCAGAACACCAAGTTCGAGCTGGCCGCCTGCCAGGCCGAGGTGGACGCCGCCCAGGCCGTCGCCGACCGCGCCCTGGAGGCCCTGGACGCGGGCGAGCTGACCCCGGCCGAGGCCGCCAGCGCCAAGCTGTTCTGCACCGAGGTCGCGCACCGCGTCATCGACCGCTGCCTCCAGCTGCACGGCGGCTACGGCTACATGAACGAGTACCCGATCGCCCGCCTGTACGCCGACAACCGCGTCAACCGCATCTACGGCGGCACCAGCGAGATCATGAAGTCGATCATCGCCAAGTCGATGGGCCTGTAATCCACTTGAACGAGGCACTCACCTCACTCCTCGATCTGCTCGACCTCGAGCAGATCGAGGAGAACATCTTCCGTGGGCTGAGCCGTTCGGCACTGATCCCGCGGGTCTTCGGCGGGCAGGTCGCGGCGCAGGCGCTGGTCGCGGCCGGCCGTACGGTGCCCGGCGACCGCACGGCGCACTCGCTGCACTCGTACTTCCTGCGGCCCGGCGACCCGGGCGCGCCGATCGTGTACTCCGTGGACCGGATCCGCGACGGGCGCTCGTTCACCACGCGCCGGGTCGTCGCCGTGCAGCACGGCCACCCGATCTTCCACCTCTCCGCGTCGTTCCAGACGTACGAGGAGGGGCTGGACCACCAGGCCGTCATGCCCGCGGCGCCGGACCCGGAGTCGCTGCCGACGGCCGCCGAGGCGCTGCCCCGCTACCAGGAGGTCTTCCGGGACCCGGGCACGGTCGGGCGGCTGCTGGAGGCGCGCGGGGCGGTCGACCTGCGGTACGCCACGACGCCCCCGTGGGGGACGGTGGGCGTGCCGGTGGAGCCGCGCTCGCAGGTCTGGTTCCGTACGGCCGGCAAGCTGGCCGACGACCCGCTGCTGCACACCTGCCTGGCGACCTACGTCTCCGACATGACGCTGCTCGACGCCGTCCTGCTCGCGCACGGACGTGGCGGCTGGGCGGTCGGCGACGTGGTCGGGGCCTCGCTGGACCACGCGATGTGGTTCCACCGGCCGTTCCGGGCCGACGAGTGGCTGCTGTACGACCAGGAGTCCCCCACCGCCCACGGCGGCCGGGGCCTGGGCCAGGCCCGCATCTGGACCCAGGACGGCCAGCTGGCCATCACGGTCATCCAGGAGGGCGTGGTCCGCGTCCCGCGCTGATCAGAGCGTTCCTGGCGGGGCGACCCAGACGGTGGGCTGCCCCGTGACCCGGGCCACCGTCTCGAAGTCGGCGTCGTAGTGCAGGACGGTGAGACCGTTGAGTTCCGCCGTGGCCGCCAGGAGCAGGTCCACCGGGCCCGCGCTCCGGTGCTCGCCCCTGTCCGTGAGCATGCGCTGCACCGTGAGCGCGCGACGTACGGCGTCATCGGGCATGGGCACCCAGTTGAACAGTTCGGCCAGCTGTTCCTGCTTGGAGATCCGGTCCCCGAGCGACCTGGCGGAGTACAGCAACTCCAACTCGGTGACCTCGCAGACCGCGACGACGCCCTCGACCAGGTGATCGACCCAGCGGGCCTGAACGTTCTTGTCCTCGAGGACGCGCACGATCGCGGACGTGTCGATGAGGTGTGTCACTGCGCTCATCGACGGTAGTTCGCCTTGTCCTTCAAGATCTCGAAGTCGCCGCGCTCGGCCATGGCGGTGAGTGCTTCCAGCGCCTTGAGACGACGACGGCGCTTCGCCACCTCGAGGAGGGCGGCGTTGACGGTGTCCTTCTTGGTCTTCGTACCCAGTATCGAGGCGGCTTCGCTGAGCGCCTCGTCGTCGACCTCGACGTAGAGGTTGGACATCTTCGGCATCGCCATATCCTCCAATGAGTCGATCCATATAAAGGATAGGCGCGCCGAATCCGTCACGACAACGGTCGTCACCCTGCCGGGTGAGCCGCAGCCGCTACCCCTCCAGCAACCCCGCCCCGTTGAGCAGGTACGCCGTCATCGGGTCGTAGTAGCGCGGGTCGCGGACGTGGTCGTCGAGGGGGACGACGACCTGGAGGGTGCCCTCGGACTCGCCGAGGAAGAGGGCCGGGTCGTTGCAGTCGGCGTAGCCGACGGAGTCCAGACCGCGCTGGCCCGCGCAGCCGGCCCAGCCGTGGTCGGCGACGACCAGGTCGGGCTGGGGGCGGCCCTCGGCCGCGAGACCGTCGAGGATGGCGGCCATCGGGGCGGGCGAGTGGGTGTGCCACAGGGTCGCGCCCCGCTCGAGCACCGCGACGTCCGCGAACTGCCAGACCTGCGCCTCGTCCGCGGTCAGGCCCCCGGGGATGCGGACGATCTCGCAGCCGGCCGCCCGCAGGGCGTCGGCGGTGGCGCGGTGGACGTCGAGCAGGCCGCCCGGGTGGCCGGTGGCCAGCAGCACGCTCTGCTTGTCGACGGCGGCCTTGCGCAGCCGGGCCGCGAGCCGGTCGAGGGCGGCGACGGTCAGCTCGGGGTCGATGGTGTCCTGGCCGGCGCGGTGGTCGTGGTCGTCGACGACGCCGCAGCGCTCGGCCATGACGGCGAGGACGTCCTGCTCGTCGGTCCAGCGGTCGCCCAGGTCCAGGCCCAGCCAGTAGTGGCGGTCACCGTTCGCGAGCTTGCGGTAGTGGCTCAGGTTGTTCTCGCGCGGGGTGGCGACCTGGCCGGCGATACGCGTGCGGACGAGGTGGTCGGTGAGTTCGGCTCGGCTGGGTACCTGGCTGGATATCGGCATGGGGATCATTCTGCCGCCGCCGGGCCCGGCGCGGGCGACACGTCCCGATAGTCGGACCGCCGTCCGGGGAATCCGGCCCGTCGCCCCGGCGGCGCGACACGCCCGGACGCCGCCCGGCGCTAGTCCGACAGCGCCGCGAACGCCCCGTAGGCCAGCCGCCGCAGCAGCGACTCCGTCGCCCCGCGCCCGACCGCCCCCAGGTGCGGGGTCGAGTTCAGCAGGCCGAAGACGGCGTGCACGGCGACCCGGACCTCGGCCTCGGGCACGCCCGGGTGCAGCGCGCGTACGGTCTCCACCCACAGCTCGACGTACTGCCGCTGGAGCTGTCGCACCAGCTTGCGGTCCTCCTCGCGCAGCCGGTCCAGCTCGCGGTCGTGCAGGGTGATCAGCGGCCGGTCGTCGAGGGCGAAGTCGATGTGCCCGTTGATGAGCGAGGCCAGCACCGCGGCCGGGTCGCCGGCCGCCTCGGCCACGCGGTGGCGGCCGCCGGTCAGCAGGCGCTCGCTGATGCCCACCAGCAGCTCCGCGAGCATGGCGTCCTTGCCGGCGAAGTGCCGGTAGAGGCCGGGGCCGCTGATGCCCACGGCGGCGCCTATCTCGTCCACGCCCACGCCGTGGAAGCCGCGCTCGGCGAAGAGTCGGGCGGCCTCCTTGAGGATCTGCTCGCGGCGGCTCGGGGCCGCGGTGACGCCAGTGGCTCCGGTGGCTGCGGCTTCGGCTCTGGTGCTCATGGGAATTCATTCTAGACAGCGCTGTTAGCGCTCGTTAACCTGAAGGAAACGCGTTAACGCTCATTAACCGAGCAAGGGAGCTCGAGGGATGCAGCAGGCACCAGTGCTGGCGAGCGCCGCCGACCCGGCGTCCGAGGCCTGGCGGACCAACGAGGCCGCCCACCAGGAGCTCACGGAAGGGCTGCGGGCCCGCCTCGCGGCGGCGCGCGAGGGCGGTGGCGAACGCGCCCGCGCCAAGCACACCGCGCGCGGCAAGCTGCTGCCGCGCGACCGGGTGGACACGCTCCTCGACCCCGGTTCCCCGTTCCTGGAGCTGGCCCCGCTGGCCGCCGAGGAGATGTACGGCGGGGCCGCCCCGGCCGCCGGCGTGATCGCGGGCATCGGGCGGGTCAGCGGCCGCGAGTGCGTCGTCGTGGCGAACGACGCCACCGTCAAGGGCGGCACGTACTACCCGATGACCGTCAAGAAGCACCTGCGCGCGCAGGAGGTGGCCCTGGAGAACCGGCTGCCCTGCCTCTACCTGGTCGACTCCGGCGGCGCCTTCCTGCCCATGCAGGACGAGGTCTTCCCCGACCGCGAGCACTTCGGGCGGATCTTCTACAACCAGGCCCGCATGTCGGGGGCCGGCATCCCGCAGATCGCCGCGGTCCTCGGCTCCTGCACCGCCGGCGGGGCGTACGTCCCCGCGATGAGCGACGAGGCGGTGATCGTCCGCAACCAGGGCACGATCTTCCTGGGCGGCCCGCCGCTGGTGAAGGCCGCCACCGGCGAGGTGGTCACGGCCGAGGAGCTGGGCGGCGGCGAGGTGCACAGCCGCGTCTCCGGCGTGACCGACCACCTGGCCGAGGACGACGCGCACGCGCTGCGGATCGTCCGCAACATCGTGGCCACCCTGCCCGAGCGCGGCGCGCTGCCGTGGCCGGTGCAGGCCCCCGAGGAGCCCAAGGTCGACCCGGCGGGGCTGTACGGAGCGGTCCCCGTGGACTCCCGCACCCCGTACGACGCCCGCGAGATCATCGCGCGGATCGTGGACGGGTCGCGGTTCGCCGAGTTCAAGGCGGAGTTCGGCACGACGCTGGTCACCGGCTTCGCCCACATCCACGGGCACCCGGTCGGCATCGTGGCGAACAACGGCATCCTGTTCGCCGAGTCCGCCCAGAAGGGCGCGCACTTCATCGAGCTGTGCGACCAGCGCGGCATCCCGCTGCTGTTCCTGCAGAACATCTCCGGCTTCATGGTGGGCCGCGACTACGAGGCCGGCGGCATCGCCAAGCACGGCGCGAAGATGGTCACCGCCGTGGCCTGCACCCGCGTGCCGAAGCTGACCGTCGTGGTCGGCGGCTCGTACGGCGCCGGCAACTACTCGATGTGCGGCCGGGCGTACTCGCCGCGCTTCCTGTGGATGTGGCCGAACGCCAAGATCTCGGTCATGGGCGGCGAGCAGGCCGCCTCCGTGCTGGCGACGGTCAAGCGGGACCAGATGGAGGCCCGCGGGGAGTACTGGTCGGGCGACGAGGAGGACGCCTTCAAGGCTCCGGTGCGCGCCCAGTACGAGGAGCAGGGCAACGCCTACTACGCCACGGCCCGGCTGTGGGACGACGGCGTGATCGACCCGATGGAGACCCGGCAGGTGCTGGGGCTCGCGCTGACCGCCTGTGCCAACGCCCCGCTGGGTGACAGCGGCTTCGGCATCTTCCGGATGTGAGGACGATGTTCAACTCTGTTCTGGTCGCCAACCGCGGTGAGATCGCGGTCCGCGTCATCCGCACCCTGCGCGCGCTCGGCATCCGGTCGGTCGCCGTCTTCAGCGACGCCGACGCCGACGCCAAGCACGTGCGGGAGGCCGACACGGCGGTGCGGATCGGCCCGGCGGCCGCCGCCGAGAGCTACCTGTCGGTGGAGAAGCTGATCGACGCGGCCCGGCGCACGGGCGCGCAGGCGGTGCACCCGGGATACGGCTTCCTCGCGGAGAACGCCGGCTTCGCGGCCGCCTGCGAGGCCGCGGGACTGGTCTTCATCGGCCCGCCGGCGAGCGCCATCTCCCTGATGGGCGACAAGATCCGCGCCAAGGAGACGGTGAAGGCGGCCGGCGTGCCGGTCGTGCCCGGCTCCTCCGGCAGCGGCCTGTCGGACGCCGAACTGACCGCGGCCGCCGCCGAGATCGGCATGCCGGTGCTGCTCAAGCCCTCCGCGGGCGGCGGCGGCAAGGGCATGCGGCTGGTGCGGGACGCGGCGCTGCTGGCGGACGAGATCGCGGCGGCCCGTCGCGAGGCCCGCTCCTCCTTCGGTGACGACACGCTGCTGGTGGAGCGGTGGATCGACCGACCCCGGCACATCGAGATCCAGGTGCTGGCGGACGGGCACGGGAACGTGATCCACCTCGGCGAGCGCGAGTGCTCGCTGCAGCGGCGGCACCAGAAGGTGGTCGAGGAGGCCCCCTCGGTGCTGCTGACCCCCGAGATCCGGGCAGCGATGGGCGAGGCGGCGGTGTCCGCGGCCCGGTCGTGCGGGTACGTCGGGGCGGGCACGGTGGAGTTCATCGTGCCGGGCGGGGACCCGTCCTCGTACTACTTCATGGAGATGAACACCCGGCTCCAGGTGGAGCACCCGGTGACCGAGCTCGTGACCGGGCTCGACCTGGTGGAGCTCCAGCTGCGGGTGGCGGCCGGCGAGGCGCTGCCGCTCGCGCAGGCCGACGTGCGGCTGGACGGGCACGCGATCGAGGCGCGGGTCTGCGCCGAGGACCCCGCACGCGGGTTCCTGCCGTCCGGCGGCCGGGTGCTGGCCCTGTCGGAGCCGGACGCGAGCCCGGTCCGTACGGACTCGGGCCTGACGGCCGGGGTGGACGTGGGCAGCACGTACGACCCGATGCTGTCGAAGGTCATCGCCTGGGGTCCGGACCGGGCCGCCGCGCTGCGGTCGCTGCGGGCGGCGCTGGCGGACACGGTGATCCTGGGCGTGCCGACGAACGCGGGCTTCCTGCGGCGTCTGCTGGCCCACCCGTCGGTCGTCACGGGCGACATGGACACCGGCCTGGTCGAGCGCGACCTCGCCGACCTGCTGCCCGAGGGCGTGCCGGCCGAGGTGTACGCGACGGCCGCGCTGCTGCGCGGGGCCCCCGCGCAGCGGGGGGCGGGCTGGGTCGACCCGTTCGGGTCGGCGAACGGCTGGCGGCTGGGCGGCACCCCCGCCTGGACCGTGCACCCCTTCCGCATCCCGGGCCAGGACCCGGTCGAGGTCCGCACCCGCGCCGTCGCGGGCGGCGTCGAGGTGCTGCTGCCCGGCGGCGACGCGCTGCGGGCCCGGCTCGTGGCGGGCGGCGCCGACCGGGTGACGGTCGAGCTCGACGGCGTCACGCACGCGTTCGCGCACGCCACCTCCCCCGAGGGGGTCTGGCTGGGCCGGGACGGCGACACCTGGCACGTCACCGCGTACGACCCCGTCGAGGCGAGCCTGTCCGGCCGGGCGCACGCCGGGGCGGACACCCTCGCGGCGCCGATGCCCGGCACGGTCACGGTCGTGAAGGTGGCCGTCGGCGACAAGGTCACGGCCGGTCAGAGCCTGCTCGTGGTCGAGGCGATGAAGATGGAGCACGTCATCTCCGCCCCGCACGACGGCACGGTCGCCGAGCTGGACGTCATCCCCGGCACGACGGTCGCGATGGACCAGATCCTCGCCGTCGTGACCCCGGACGCGGAGGAGGAAACGGCATGAGCGTCCCCGGACTGCCCATGAGCGTGCCCGGCGCCGGCCTGCCGGCGCGGGTGCGGATCCACGAGGTCGGCGCCCGCGACGGGCTGCAGAACGAGAAGTCGGCCGTGCCGACCGAGGTGAAGGCCGAGTTCATCCGCCGCCTCGCGGACGCGGGCCTGACGACCGTCGAGGCGACCAGCTTCGTCCACCCCAAGTGGGTGCCCCAGCTGGCCGACGCGGAACAGCTGTTCCCGCAGCTGGCGGACCTCGAGGACGTCCACCTGCCGGTGCTCGTGCCCAACGAGCGCGGCCTGGACCGGGCCCATGAGCTCGGCGCCACCCGCATCGCGGTCTTCGGCTCGGCCACGGAAACGTTCGCTCAGCGCAACCTGAACCGCACCGTCGCCGAGTCCCTGGCCATGTTCGAGCCGGTCGTCGCCCGGGCCAGGGCCGAGCGGATGCACGTGCGCGGCTACCTGTCGATGTGCTTCGGCGACCCGTGGGAGGGCCCGGTCCCGGTCCACCAGGTCGTCCGGGTCGCCAAGGCCCTGCTCGACCTCGGCTGCGACGAGCTGAGCCTGGGCGACACCATCGGCGTGGCCACGCCGGGGCACGTCCAGGCACTGCTGGCGCAGCTGAACGAGGAGGGCGTGGGCACCGACCGGATCGGCGTGCACTTCCACGACACCTACGGCCAGGCGCTGTCGAACACCCTGGCCGCCCTCCAGCACGGCGTCACCACCGTCGACGCCTCCGCCGGCGGCCTCGGCGGCTGCCCGTACGCCAAGAGCGCCACCGGCAACCTCGCCACCGAGGACCTGGTGTGGATGCTCGACGGCCTCGGCATCGAGACCGGTGTCGACCTCGGCAAGCTCACCGCCACGAGCGTGTGGATGGCCGAACAGCTGGGTCGCCCCAGCCCCTCCCGTACCGTCCGCGCCCTCTCCCACAAGGAGTAACGACCCATGCCCCTCGACCACCGGCTCACCCCCGAGCACGAGGAACTCCGCCGTACCGTCGAGGCGTTCGCCCACGACGTGGTGGCCCCGAAGATCGGCGACTTCTACGAGCGCCACGAGTTCCCGTACGAGATCGTCGCCGAGATGGGCCGCATGGGCCTGTTCGGCCTGCCCTTCCCCGAGGAGTACGGCGGCATGGGCGGGGACTACCTCGCCCTCGGCATCGCCCTGGAGGAGCTGGCCCGGGTCGACTCCTCGGTCGCCATCACCCTGGAGGCGGGCGTCTCGCTGGGCGCCATGCCGCTCTACCTCTTCGGTACGGACGAGCAGAAGCAGCAGTGGCTGCCGAAGCTGTGCGCGGGCGAGATGCTGGGCGCGTTCGGCCTGACCGAGCCGGGCGCCGGCTCGGACGCCGGCGGCACCCGCACCACGGCCGTCCGCGAGGGCGACGAGTGGGTCATCAACGGCTCGAAGTGCTTCATCACGAACTCGGGCACGGACATCACGGGCCTGGTCACGGTCACCGCGGTCACCGGCCGCAAGGCGGACGGCCGCCCGGAGATCTCCAGCATCATCGTGCCCTCCGGCACCCCCGGTTTCACGGTGGCCGCCCCGTACTCCAAGGTCGGCTGGAACGCCTCGGACACCCGTGAGCTGTCGTTCGACAACGTGCGCGTGCCGGTGGCGAACCTGGTGGGTCAGGAGGGTCGCGGGTACGCCCAGTTCCTGCGCATCCTCGACGAGGGCCGCATCGCCATCGCGGCCCTGGCCACCGGTCTGGCGCAGGGCTGCGTGGACGAGTCGGTGAAGTACGCCAAGGAGCGGGAGGCCTTCGGCCGGCCGATCGGCTCGAACCAGGCCATCCAGTTCAAGCTGGCGGACATGGAGATGCGGGCGCACATGGCCCGGATCGGCTGGCGGGACGCGGCCTCGCGCCTGGTGGCGGGCGAGCCGTTCAAGAAGGAGGCGGCGATCGCGAAGCTGTACTCCTCCACGGTCGCGGTGGACAACGCCCGCGAGGCGACCCAGATCCACGGCGGGTACGGGTTCATGAACGAGTACCCGGTGGCGCGCATGTGGCGCGACTCGAAGATCCTCGAGATCGGCGAGGGCACGAGCGAGGTCCAGCGGATGCTGATCGCCCGGGAACTCGGCTTCACCGCTTAGACGTTGCCCTGGTGTTCAGGGGAAGTCGAAGCCCCCGCGACCTGACCGCGGGGGCTTCGGCGCTTTTTCGTTTCTGCAGCACTTCGATGCCGCGGATGACCGTCCAATGCTCACTAATACGCCCATATCGCCTTTCCACCCACGCGGGAGCGTTGCGTGATTTGACCAATTTTGCGGTGCTACGTTGCGGCCCCCAGCCCTCTAGCAATGGAGCATCTGCAGTGATCAGATCCGTGCAGTCGCCCCTCTCGTCGCCCGGCCGCCGCCTGCGGGCCGCGCTCGCGACCGCCGTGCTCTCGGCGTCCTTCACCGCCCCCCTGGCGCTGGCCACCGCGACGACGGCGGCCGCCCAGACGTGTACGACGGCGAACGTGCTCGCAGGCAGCCACTTCGAGATCGACGTCAACGCCAACCTCATCGTCAACGGCGGCGTGGACTGCATCGACTGGCTCACCGGCGGCACCGGCACCCCGTTCCGCAACCCGCAGGGCGTCAAGACCGACCGGCCGAGCGGCTCCACCGACGACGCCTTCGGCCAGGGCTCGAAGGAGGACGACCCGAACCCGACGATCGTCCTCGGATCGATCCCGCCCAACAAGAGCGACCTGCTGAACTTCGGCGTGTTCACGGAGACCAACACGACGCCGAAGTTCCTGGAGCTGTTCTGGCGCCGGGTCAACAACCCGTCCGGCACGACGAACATGGACTTCGAGCTGAACCAGAAGTTCTGCGACCCGACCGCGACGCCCACGAACTGCGCCAACAACGGGTCGATGGAGACCGCGACCCCGGTCCGCACCATCGGCGACAAGCTGATCACGTACGACCTCGCCAACGGCGGCACCGTCCCGATCATCTCCCTCCGCAACTGGACCGGTTCCGCCTGGGGCGCCCCCTCGATCATCAGCGGCGGCGCCAACCCGCTGGCCCTGGGCTCGGTGAACACCACCGCCATCCCTGCGAACCAGGCCGGCAGCCTCGGCGCCCTGTCCCCCTTCACCTTCGGTGAGGCCGCGATCTCGTTCAACGCGATCTTCCCGTCGGGCGGTGCCTGCACGAGCTTCGGCTCCGCCTACGTCAAGAGCCGCTCCTCGGACGCCTTCAACTCCGAGCTGAAGGACTTCATCGCCCCCGAGCGGGTGCAGATCACCAACTGCGCCTCGCTGATCACCACCGCCTCGGACACCGTCACCATCGGCAGCTCGATCAGCGACACCGCGACGCTGGGCGGCGTCGCCGCCAACGCCGGCGGGAACATCGTCTTCCGCGCGTTCAACGCGGCCGGCTGCGCCCCGGGCGCCCAGGTCTTCACCTCCACCGTCCCGGTGAGCGGCCCCGGCAACTACGGCTCCGGCAGCTTCTTCCCGGCCGCCGTCGGCAGCTACTTCTGGACCGCCGCCTACAGCGGCGACGCCAACAACGCCCCGGCCGCGACGGCCTGTGGGGACGCCAACGAGACGAGCGTGGTCCAGAAGACCCGGCCGTCGATCGCCACCGACCTCTCGGCGGACACGATCACGCTCGGCCAGTCGGCCTTCGACTCGGCCACCCTCAGCGACGCGACCTCCGACGCGGGCGGCACGGTCACGTACACCGTCTACACCGACAACCTCTGCACCCTGAACCCGCGTGACGCCGGCACCAAGACCGTCGTCAACGGTGTCGTCCCGAACTCGGACTCGCTGCAGTTCAACACGGTCGGCACGTTCTACTGGCAGGCCGTCTACAGCGGCGACGCCAAGAACATGTCGGCACAGAGCCCCTGCCTGACCGAACCCCTGGTCGTGGACAAGGCCCCCGCGACGGTCGCCACCGCGCAGGAGTTCTTCCCGCAGGACTCGGCCACGGTCTCCGCGACCGCGGGCGGCACCCCCACCGGCACCGTCACGTTCCGCCTGTACGGTCCGAACGACACCACGTGCAGCCTCCCCCCCGTGCACGAGGAGCTGAACGTCCCGCTCGTCGGCGGTTCCGCGGCGACGAACAACACGAACTTCAGCATCGACGCCACCAACGACGGCGAGTACCACTGGAGGGTCCTGTACTCCGGCGACGCCAACCACAACCCGGCCACCAGCCCCTGCTCCGTCGAGCACTCCGAGCTGACGGTCACCGACAGCTGATCCCCCGCCCCCAGGGGCAGTGAACGCGACGAGGGCCTCCCGCCACCCGGCGGGGGGCCCTCGACGCGCACCCCCTACCCACCGGCCGCGCAGCGCAGCACCCCACCTGACGGCAAAAAAGTAAGGACTCCCTTACCTGAATTGGCTGAGGTTAGGCTAACCTACGTTCCGAATCGGCCCGCGTGGCCGGACCGGATCGTACGAAAGCGGACACCGACATGCCCAAGTCCCGTGCTGCCCACCTCTCCCGTCGCGGCGTCCTCGCCGCCGGCGGCGTCCTCGGCCTCGGTGCCGTGCTCGCCGCGTGCGGGGACGGCGACACGAAAAAGGACTCCGGCAACGGCTCCGCCGACAACGCCAAGAAGGGCCCCTGGAGCTTCAAGGACGACCGCGGCACCACGGTGAGCACCAAGGCCGTCCCGAAGAACATCGTGGCCTTCACCGGAACCGCCGCCGCGCTCCACGACTTCGGCGTCCCGGTCAAGGGCGTGTTCGGCCCGACGAAGCTGCCCGACGGCAAGCCCGACGTGCAGGCCGGCTCGCTCGACATCTCCAAGGTGGAGATCCTGGGCAACGTCTGGGGCGAGTTCAACGTCGAGAAGTACGCGGCCCTCGGGCCCGAGGTGCTCATCACCAACATGTGGATCAAGGACCAGCTCTGGTTCGTGCCGGACGAGTCCAAGGACAAGATCCTCAAGCTGGCCCCGAGCGTCGCCCTGTGGGCCGCCGACACCACCATCCCCAAGGTGATCCAGCGTCACGCCGAGCTGGCCGAGTCCCTCGGCGCGGACCCGAAGGCCAAGAACGTCGCCGACGCCAAGGCCCGCTTCGAGAAGGCCGCCGCCCGGCTGCGCTCGGCCGCCAAGGCCAACCCGGGCCTGAAGGTGCTCATCGGCTCCGGCAGCGCCGACCTGTTCTACGTCTCGGCCGCCAAGCCCGGCGCGGACACGCGCTACTTCCAGGAGCTGGGCCTGACCTTCGTGGAGCCGAAGGTCAACGCCCAGGGCTTCTTCGAGGAGCTGTCCTGGGAGAACGTCGGCACGTACAAGGCCGACATCATCATGCTCGACAACCGCACGGGCACCCTCCAGGCGAACGACCTCAAGGCGAAGCCGACCTGGAACCAGCTGCCCGCCGTCAAGGCCGGCCAGGTCATCCCGCGCGTGACCGAGCCGATCTTCTCGTACGACAAGTGCGCCCCGATCCTGGAGGACCTCGCCGCCGCGGTCGAGAAGGCCAAGAAGGTCAGCTGACCGCACGACCAGGGGGATCCACGCCATGACCACGAGCACGACCACTGCCACGACCACTTCCACGACCACCGACGCCGACCGGGCGGCCCTGCACTTCGGCTTCTTCGAGCTGGAGGTACTGCGCACCCGCCGCGTCGGACACTCCTTCCTGCGCGTCACGTTCGGCGGTGAGTCCCTCGCGGACTTCCGCTCCGGCGGCCGCGACCAGAGCCTGTCGCTGTTCCTGCCGCAGCCGCACGTCGAGCACACCGTGCTCCCGTCGACCGACGAGGACACCTGGTTCGCCGCCTGGCGCGGGATGCCGGCCGACGAGATGCCGGTGATGCGCTCCTACACCGTGCGCGAGCAGCGCACCGCGCCCGGCGGCGCGGTCGAGGTCGACATCGACTTCGTGCTGCACGGGGACTCCTCGCCCGCCTCGAACTGGGCCGGCCGGGCCCGCGAGGGCAGTCGCATCATGGCGATCGGCCCGCGCGTGGCGGCGAACAAGTCGGTCCGCTTCCAGGTCCGCCCGGACGCCGACCTGCTCGTGATGTACGCCGACGAGACCGCGCTGCCGGCCGCGGCCGCGATCCTGGCGGCCCTGCCCGCGGGTCACCGCGTCCGGGCCGTCTTCGAGGTCCCGCACGAGGACGACCGGCTGGCACTGGAGACCGCGGCCGAGGCCGAGTTCACCTGGCTGGTCCGGGACCCGGGTACGGGTGCCGCGCGCGCCGACGCGGTGGTGGGCGCGCTGCGCGCCGCCGAGCTGCCCGGGATCGCGGACGGGTCGGCGTACGCCTGGCTCGCGGGCGAGGCCGGCACCGTACGGGCGGCGCGCCGCCACCTCGTCCAGGAGCGCGCCCTCGACCGCCGGGCGGTGCGCTTCACCGGCTACTGGCGGCTCGGCGCCAGCGAGGAGGAGCTCCTCGCCGAGGCGTACTCCGGCCGCGCCCCCAGCGAGGACCCCGAGTCCGCGCTCTGAGGGCGAGCGCTCCGAGGGCGAGCGTCCGGGGCGCCCGCTCCCTGGGGCGAGCGCCCCGAGGAGAAGCGCTCTGACGCGTGCACCCCTCGCGTCAGCAGCCCCGCAAGACCTCCGCGCGCGGGTCCCCCCGGCTCGCGCGCGGAGTCCCCAACTCCCTTCGTTTCCAAGGCAGTCAGCGCGTCAGGCCCCACCGTTTCCGGCTGGGGCCTGACTTGCGTTTCGGACAACTTAGGTTAGGCTAACCTTATCTGGAACAGCCCCCCTGTACTTCCCCTGCCTGCCCCGGAGGACCACTGATGCGTTCGCATCTGCTCAACGAGACGACCGCGGACCACTACCGTCGATCCGTCACCGAGGGCGTCGAACGCGTGGCCGCCAAACTCGCCGCGACCACCCGCCCCCACACCGGCATCTCCGTCGACGAGCTCGCCCCGGTCATCGCGGGCATCGACCTCGACCGCCCGCTCGCGGACCCCGCCGCCGCGCTCGACGAGCTGGAGGAGGTCTACCTGCGCGACGCGGTGTACTTCCACTCCCCGCGCTACCTGGGCCACCTGAACTGCCCCGTGGTCATCCCCGCCGTGCTCGGCGAGGCCGTCCTCTCCGCGGTCAACTCCTCCCTGGACACCTGGGACCAGTCCATCGGCGGCACCCTCATCGAGCGCCGCCTGGTCGACTGGACCGCCGGCCGCATCGGCTTCGGCCCCGGCGCCGACGGCGTGTTCACCTCCGGCGGCAGCCAGTCCAACTTCCACGCCCTCCTGCTCGCCCGCGACGAGGCCTGCCGGCTCGTCATGAAGAACAGCGAGCGCGAGCTGTCGAAGGCCGAGCTCCTGCCGAAACTGCGCATCTTCACCTCGGAGTGCAGCCACTTCAGCGTCAAGAAGTCCGCCGCCATGCTCGGCCTGGGCTACGAGGCCGTCGTCTCCGTCCCCTGCGACCAGAACAAGCGCATGCAGACCGTGGCCCTGGCCCACGAGCTGGAGAAGTGCGAGCGCGAGGGCCTGTACCCGATGGCGATCGTCGCCACCGCCGGCACCACCGACTTCGGGTCCATCGACCCGCTCCCGGAGATCGCCCGACTGGCCGCCACCCACAGCGCCTGGATGCACGTGGACGCCGCGTACGGCTGCGGCCTGCTGGTCTCCCCCACCCGCCGCCGGCTGCTCGACGGCATCGAGCTGGCCGACTCGGTCACCGTCGACTTCCACAAGTCGTTCTTCCAGCCCGTCAGTTCGAGCGCGGTACTGGTCCGTGACCGGGACACCCTCAAGCACGCCACCTACCACGCGGACTACCTCAACCCGCGCCGGATGGCCGAGGAGCGGATCCCCAACCAGGTCGACAAGTCCATCCAGACCACCCGCCGCTTCGACGCCCTCAAGCTGTGGATGACCCTGCGCGTCATGGGCGCCGACGGCGTCGGCGAGCTCTTCGACGAGGTCTGCGACCTCGCCGCGGCCGGCCACGCGCTGCTCACCGCCGACCCGCGCTTCGAGGTCGTGGTCGCGCCGCAGCTGTCCACCCTCGTCTTCCGCTACTCCCCCAGCTACCGCTGGGAGGTGCCCCCGTCCGAGGGCGTCACCCACCCCGACCTCGTCGACCGCGCCAACCTGCACGCCCGCAAGGCGCTGTTCGCCTCGGGCGAGGCCGTGGTCGCCGGCACCAAGGTCGCCGGCTCCCACTACCTCAAGTTCACCCTCCTCAACCCGCAGACCACGACGGCCGACATCGCGGCCGTCCTCGACCTCCTCGCCGCACACGCCGAGCAGTACCTGGGAGAATCCCTTGTCCACGCCTCGTGAGACCCGTCAGCCGTACGACTTCATCGGGATCGGCCTGGGCCCCTTCAACCTGGGCCTGGCCTGCCTGACCGCTCCCATCGACGAGCTCAGCGGCCTGTTCATCGAGTCGAAGCCGCACTTCGAGTGGCACGCCGGGATGTTCCTCGACGGCGCCCACCTGCAGACGCCCTTCATGTCGGACCTGGTCACGCTCGCCGACCCCACCTCGCCCTTCTCCTTCCTCAACTACCTGAAGGACAAGGACCGGCTGTACTCGTTCTACATCCGCGAGAACTTCTACCCGCTGCGCGCCGAGTACAACGACTACTGCCGCTGGGCCGCCGACCGGCTCGACAGCGTCCTGTACTCGACCACGGTCACCGAGGTCACCTACGACGCGGCCGCCGAGCTGTACGAGGTCACCACCGACGGCGGCGAGACGTACCGCACCCGCAAGCTCGTGCTCGGCACCGGCACCCCCGCGTACGTCCCCGAGGCCTGCGCCGACCTGGGCGGCGACTTCGTCCACAACTCCACCTACATGGACGCCAGGGCGGAGCTGCAGAAGAAGGAGTCCATCACCCTCGTCGGCTCCGGCCAGAGCGCCGCGGAGATCTACTACGACCTGCTCAGCGAGATCGACGTCCACGGCTACCGGCTCAACTGGGTCACCCGCTCCCCGCGCTTCTTCCCGCTGGAGTACACCAAGCTCACCCTGGAGATGACCTCGCCGGAGTACGTGGACTACTTCCACGGCCTGCCCGAGGACACCCGCTACCGCCTGGAGACCCAGCAGAAGGGCCTGTTCAAGGGCATCGACGGCGAGCTGATCAACGCCATCTTCGACCTGCTCTACCAGAAGGACGTCGAGGCGGGCGACCGGCCGGTGCCGACCTCCCTGCTGACCAACACCGCCCTGAACGCGGCCGCGTACGACACCACCACCGGTACGTACACCCTGGGCCTGCGCCAGGAGGAGCAGGAGCGCGACTTCACCCTCGCCACCGAGGGCCTGGTCCTGGCCACCGGCTACAAGTACGCCGAGCCGGCCTTCCTCGCGGGCATCCGCGACCGGCTGCGCTACGACGGCCGCGGCCGCTTCGACGTGGCCCGCAACTACTCCGTCGAC
Organism: Streptomyces sp. NPDC093225; assembly: GCF_044753805.1. Lineage (NCBI taxonomy): Bacteria > Bacillati > Actinomycetota > Actinomycetes > Kitasatosporales > Streptomycetaceae > Streptomyces > Streptomyces sp. NPDC093225. Next base: position 21,847 of record NZ_JBIVNX010000059.1, on the reverse strand, counting down.
ACCACCGGCCGCGGGGTGTTCCTGCAGAACGCCGGCGTCCACACCCACTCGATCACCTCGCCCGACCTGGGCATGGGGCCGTACCGCAACGCGTACATCATCCGCGAGCTGCTCGGCCGCGAGTACTACAAGGTCGAGAAGTCCATCGCGTTCCAGCAGTTCGCCGCCCCGGAAGGCACCCTGGCATGAGCACCACCCCCTTCTCCCGCACCGACGCGGCGCTCGGCGGCTTCGCCGTCCGCCCGCTCGACCCGCTGACGGACGCCGAGCTGCTGCACGGCTGGGTCACCCACCCCAAGGCGTCCTTCTGGATGATGCAGGACCACTCGCTGACCGACGTCGAGCGCGAGTACATGGCGATCGCCGCGTCCGAGCACCACCACGCGTTCCTCGGCCTGCACGACGGCCGGCCGGCCTTCCTGATGGAGTCGTACGACCCGGCGCACGTCGAGCTCGTGGACCTGTACGAGCCCGAGCCCGGCGACGTCGGCATGCACTTCCTCGTCGCCCCCACGGACACGCCGGTCAGCGGCTTCACCCGGGCCGTCATCACCACCGTGATGGCCGCCCTGTTCGCCGACCCGGCCGTCCGGCGGGTCGTCGTCGAGCCGGACGTGCGCAACACCGCGGTACACGCCCTGAACGAGGTCGTGGGCTTCGTCCCCGAGCGGGAGATCGCGAAGCCGGAGAAGACCGCCCTGCTCAGCTTCTGCACCCGCGAGCAGTTCGAGGCGGCCGTGGCGGGCGTCTCGGGCGCGGAGGTGTCGATATGAGCACCACCGGTACGAACGCCCCGCGGTCGCCCTACGCCGGGGACCCGGCCGGCGCCGTGGCGCACCTGACCCCCGAGCTGTGGGCGCGCGCCAACCGGGCCCTGGTCCGCAAGGCCCTGGCCGAGTTCGCCCACGAGCGCCTGCTGACCCCGGCCCCCGCCGACGACGGCACCTGGTCGGTGCGCAGCGACGACGGCACGGTCGAGTACCGCTTCCGGGCCGTCCGCCGCGCCCTGGACCACTGGGCCGTGGACGCAGAAACGATCACTCGCCACCGGGACGGGGCGGAGCTCCCCCTGGACGCCGTCGACTTCCACATCGAGCTGCGCGAGTCCCTGGGCCTGAGCGCCGCGGTCCTGCCCGTGTACCTGGAGGAGATCTCCTCCACGCTGGCCGGTACGGCGTACAAGCACACCAAGGAGCAGGTGCCCGCGGCCGTCCTCGCGAAGGGCTCCTTCCAGGACATCGAGACCGGCATGACCGAGGGCCACCCCTGCTTCGTGGCCAACAACGGCCGGCTCGGCTTCGGCGTCCACGAGTACCGCGCCTTCGCCCCCGAGGCCGCGCACCCGGTCCGCCTGGTGTGGGTGGCCGCGCACCGCGAGGTCGCGGCCTTCACCTCGGGCGCGGACCTGTCGTACGACTCCTTCATCCGCGCGGAGCTGGGCGGGGCGGCCCTGGCTCGGTTCGGGGCGGTGCTGTCCGGGCTGGGCCTGGACCCGGCGGACTACCTGCTGCTGCCGGTCCACCCCTGGCAGTGGTGGAACAAGACCACGGTCACCTTCGCCGCGGAGATCGCCGAACGGCGGCTGGTGCTGCTGGGCGAGGGCGACGACGCCTACCTCCCGCAGCAGTCCATCCGGACCTTCTTCAACACGGCCTCCCCCGAGAAGCACTACGTGAAGACCGCCATCTCGGTCCTCAACATGGGCTTCATGCGGGGCCTGTCGGCGGCCTACATGGAGGCCACCCCGGCCATCAACGACTGGCTGCACCAGCTGATCGAGGGCGACGAGGTGCTGCGGTCGGTCGACTTCTCGATCATCCGGGAGCGCGCCGCGGTCGGCTACCGCCACCGCCAGTACGAGCGCGCCACCGACCGCTACTCCCCGTACCGCAAGATGCTGGCGGCCCTGTGGCGCGAGTCTCCGGTGCCCACGCTCCAGGACGGCGAGCGGCTGACGACGATGGCGGCCCTGCTGCACGTCGACGCGGAGGGCCGGTCGTTCGTCGGCGCCCTCGTCGAGGAGTCGGGCCTGTCGGTCGCGGAGTGGATGCGGGCCTACCTGCGGGCGTACCTGCTGCCGCTGCTGCACTGCTTCTACGCGTACGACCTGGCGTACATGCCGCACGGCGAGAACACCATCCTCGTCATCAAGGACGGCGTCGTGCAGCGGGCGATCTTCAAGGACATCGCCGAGGAGATCGTCGTCATGGACCCGGACGCGGTGCTGCCGCCGGCGGTGGAGCGCATCCGCGCCGAGGTCCCTGAGGACATGAAGCTGCTGTCGGTCTTCACCGACGTCTTCGACTGCTTCTTCCGCTTCCTGGGCTCGATCCTGGAGGACGACGGGGTATGCCCGGAGTCCGAGTTCTGGCGGGCCGTGGCGGACTGCGCCCACGCGTACCAGGAGTCGGTGCCGCAGCTCGCCGATCGGTTCGCCCAGTACGACCTGTTCGCGCCGGAGTTCCAGCTCTCCTGCCTGAACCGCCTCCAGCTGCGCAACAACGAGCAGATGGTCGACCTCTCCGACCCGTCCGCCGCCCTCCAGCTGGTGGGCACGCTGGCGAACCCCCTGGCGCCCTTCGCGCGCCGCTGAGGACCGCCGGCCGGCGCGCGAACCGAACGGCCCGCGCCGGCCGGCCCGCCCGGGGCGGGCGCACCCTTCCGTACGACGGTCCCTCGGGAGGTGCGCCCGCCCCGGCGCCGTCCCGGGACGTCGGGGACCGTGTCCCTGGGACGGACGGGACACCTGCGGCGGTGGTGGGACGGCCTAGGTTCGGTCCGGGCCGACCCGGCGCCGGATACCGGTGGGCGGCCCGTCACCTCAGCCACCGTCGAACCGGAAGGTCCCATGCGCAAGCCACTCGTCGCCCTCGGCACCACGGCCCTGCTCCTCGCGTCGTCCCTGACCCTGACCCTCGGGTCGGCCTCCGACGCCGCGGCCGACGGCCGCGCGTACTGCAAGGCCATGTTCGGCAGCTACGAGCCCCTGCTCTACCAGGGCATCCAGGGCTACACCCTGGAGGTCCAGGAGCTCCAGTGCGAGCTGAACTACTGGCGGCCGAGCCTGAACCTCGCCCAGGACGGCAAGTTCGGCCCCGCCACGCGCGCCGCCGTCGTGACGTTCCAGAAGTTCGCCGGCCTGGACCCGGACGGCAAGGTGGGCTGGTACACGTGGACCAAGCTCGACGCCTGGTGCAACTACCTGGAGACCTGACCGGGCCCGGGGGCCCCCTCACCCGCCGCGGGGCGGAATCGCGCCACCGCCAAGGCTCTCCGCCGGTTCTCCAGCACTTCACGCAGCGCGGTGTTGACCGTCTCCGACGTGGTGCTCGTGCCCAGGGCCGTCGCCACCTCGGCGATCGGCTCCTCATCGAGATCGATCGCCGTCCTGGCCATCACACATCTCCTGTGACAGGGCGAGCATGTGCCCTCAGGCTGCGGCCTTGGCGGTGCAGTCGGCGCAGCGGGGCTTGGGATCGTGGGTGCGGAAGGCCTTTTCACAGTCCTCGCAGGAGCGCAGCGGTGCCGGGCGGGGCGGGGGCGGGGCCGCCGCCGGGAGCGGGGGCGGGAGCAGCGCGGTGAGCCGGTACTCCAGGAAGCGCGGCGGATGGTGGATCGGCGTCGAGGCCGGCGGCAGGTTCGCCGTGAGGGTGCGGATCACCTGCTCGGGCGTCGCGTCCCGGGCCAGCCAGTCGTCGACCGCGGGCGCCAGCCGGTTCACGTCCCGTACGGACAGCAGCAGGCGGGGGTCCGCGACGCGCAGCCGGGCGAGGACCTCCGCCGCCGGCCCGGTGACGGGCGGGCCGTCGGGGGCCGCAGGAACGCGTGCGGGGCCGGGAGCCGCGGGTGTCGGGGGCGGGGGCTCCGGGGGCTCGACTGCGGCCGGGGGCTCGGCTACCGCCGGGGGCGCGGGTTCGGCCGGGGCTGGCCGCTCCGGCCGAGGCGGCGGCGGGGCCGGAGCTGTGGGGGCAGGCCGGGCCGAGGGCGGGACGGCCTGCTCGGCCGCGTCACCGCAGCCGGGCTTCTCGTAGTAGATCGTTCGGGTGGCGAAGCGGCCGGCGCCCAGCGGCACCCGGCGCCGCTCCAGGTACCCGGCCGCGACCAGCTCGTTCAGGGCCCGCCGGATGGCGATCTCCCCCTCGCGGTAGCGCCGGGTGAGGGCCTTGACGGACACGTCGGTCCCGTCCGGGACGGACTGGATGTACAGCGCCACGCCCACCGCGAGACCCGAGAGGTCGGGGTGCTGGGCGAGGTGGTTGCCGACCACGGTGAACCGGCTCTCGTGGCGGTGCGACCGGTGGATCACCCCGGCGCGGGGAGCGTCCTCGGGGAGCGGATTCACGGGGTGCGCGGACGCGGCCGCGCTAGACTGCGAGCAAGCCATCGGGAAGGCGTCTTCTTCCTGATCGGTCAGGCCCTCGCCGGGATTGCCGTCCTGCCGGGGGCCGAAGTCTTTTTGGGGTTGTTGCGGCCGACCGTAGCGCACGGATACGTGCCGCTGTCATATCCGTCACCCGATCGTGTGAGCGGGTGGGTTGAGGGCGGCGGGGGTCGGGTTCGGTTGGTGATTTCCCCCGGCTTTAGGAGGGACGTCCGCGTCACCGCAACCCGCCGGGCCACGCCCCGGTGGGCGCTACCCCCGGATGTGCGCCACGAACGCCGCCCAGACGGGCGCGGCAATGATGACTACGGGCCCAGAAACGTTCTTGCTGTCGCGGACAGGGACGACTCCCGGCACATCGTCCGCGATCTCCACGCAGTCGCCGCCTCCCGCCGAGCTGTAACTGCTCTTGCGCCACCGCATGGCGGCTTCCGCCGCTTTGGTCACGTGCATGGGTACCGCTCCTCAATGGCTGCGCGGACGAGTCTCGCCGAGGCGACCGGCGACAGCGCGTCGGCCTGGAGGCGATCGTAGACAACCGTTCGTCGCAGCACTTCGCCCGTATCTTCGAAGAGACGCCCGAACGTGACCCCCTCCTCGTACGCCACCTCTCGCCCATCGGGCAGGGACAGCACCGTGAAGGAACTCCCGATGGTGGCGGGTTCGGCGCTACTGAACGGCAACACCTGAATGCGAACCCTTGGGAGCCGCCCCAGATCCAACAGGTGCTCCAGTTGTTCGCGCATGACCAGGCGGCCGCCGACGGGGCGGTACAACACGGCCTCGTCGAGGATGAACCACATCCACGGCGGCACCTCCCTCCGCAGGATCGACTGGCGATCGAGCCGGGCGCCATCCCCAGCAGCGTGACGCATATGCCTCTAGCTGGTGACGGAGTCAACTCCGGGACGTGGTTCACACGTGCGGCCGGCGTTCCGGCGTTCTCCGGTGATGCGCCCGGCGCGCTGGTGAGAATGCGGGCCATGGGACCCTCCCCGACGAACGTCGCCTCCGAGCCGCCCGAGCAGGAACCCTGGTCCCGCTGGCCCGTCCCCCCTCCGGGCGGCTGGGCCGCCGATGACCTCGACCGGCTTCGGGACCTCCCTCCGCACACCGAGTTGATCGAAGGGCAGCTCGTCTTCGCGCGGACGCGGACGCTGTTCCACCTGCGAGCCGTCGACTTGCTTCGCGGCGGGCTCCAGTCCGCAGTCCCTGCGGGACTGGAGGTCGTCCGCGAGTTCACGATCGACATCGACCGGCAGAACCGCCCCGAGCCAGACGTCATCGTCGTCGACGACGACGTACTCGTCGACTTCGGACTGACCAGGCTTCCCGCATCCACCGTCCGGCTCGCCGTCGAGGTCGTCTCCCCCGAGTCCGTCGGCCGGGACCGGGACACCAAGCCGGTCAAGTACGCCCGCGCCGGGATCCCGCACTTCCGGCGGGTGGAGAGCGCCGAGGGCCGGGCCGTCGTCTACGTGTACGAGCTCGACCCGGCCACCGGCGCCTACGTGGCCACCGGGATCTTCCACGACCGGCTGAAGGTCCCGGTGCCTTTCCCCATCGACCTCGACCTCACGGCCATCGTCCTCCGGCGGGGCGGGGCCGACGCCGAGTAGGCGACCCCCGGTTCCCCCGCCCCCGTCAGTGGGCCAGCGGGCCGACGGGACCGTTGTGGCCGGCCGCGGGGCCCAGGGTCTTCTTCGAGAGGGTCTGGAGGGCGGTGACGGCGAGAGAGCCGCCCGCCTTGCGGAGCTTCAGCACGTAGACGAAGCCCACCTCCGGCTCCGTCAGGGTGGTGGCGTCGGGGGCCAGGACGACCGCCTCGGGCCGGCGGTCGCCGTCCACGTCCAGCAGGGCTCCGGCCGCGGGCCGGGAGTTGAGGTGCTTGACGGCGGCCCAGGTGAACCGGCCGGCGGTGGCCGGGCCGCGGGTGGAGCCGAGCAGGGCCGCCGTGTAGCCGTGGTCGGCGATCTGTCCGTACGCGCCCGCGGGGGTGGTGACGAGCAGGTCGTCGGTGCCGTTGCCGTCGATGTCCCCGGCGGCGAGGTCGCGGCCGAAGGCCGCGCCGGCCTGACGGGCGCGGCCGGCGTGGCCGGCCGTCAGGACCCGGGCCGCGGTGGCCAGTCCGGTCGTGCCGCCGCGCAGGACCGCCACGACGCCCTCGCCGCACGGGCCGCCGTTCGCGCCCGTGGCGGCCACGGCCAGGTCCGCGTACCCGCCGCCGTACAACCGGCCGGTGACGGCGACCGTGCCGGCCGGGGCGTTCGCGCCGACGTCGAGGTCGCCCGTGCCCAGCCCGGCCGCGGTGAAGTACTGCGCTCCGCCGGCGGTCGGGCCGCCGGAGGTGCTGCCGCGCAGCACCGTCAAGGAGCCGCGGGGCCGGGACCGGAGGGGGCCGGCGGGGCTGGTGCACGACGTCGCGCGGGTGCCGGCCGGCGGCGGGTCGAACGGGGTGACGACGACCAGTTCGTCGGCCCGGGTGCCGGCCAGGTTGCCGGTGGCCAGCCGGTGGCCGAACCGGTGGCCGAAGCCGAGGGTGCCGGGGATGCCGGGGCTGTTCTGGGTCAGCAGCCTGGCGCCGGTGGCGGTCAGTCCGCCGCGCGTGCCGCGCAGGAGGGTGACGGAGCCCGCGTCCTGCTCGCTGCCGAAGGACTCGCGCGGGGTGCCGACGGCGAGGTCGGCGTACCCGTCGCCGTCGAAGTCGCCGCTGGCCAGGGCACTGCCGAAGTGGTCGTCCTCCTCGGCCCGGTCGGGGATGCCGGGGGTGTCCTGGGTGAACACGCGGGCGCGGGTGTAGTACGGGGCGGTCGCCCTGCCGTACAGGACGCCGACCGCGCCCGCCCAGGTCGCGCCGCCGACGCCGGCGGTCGGGGCGCCGACGGCGAGGTCGGTGCGGCCGTCGCCGTTGAAGTCGCCGTACGCGAGCACCTGTCCCCACGCCTCGGGCCAGGCGGGGTCGTCCTTCAACGGGATGCCGGGGTCGTGCTGGTTGACCGCGACGGCACCGCGACCGAGGGTGCCGACCGGCGCGCCGGGTACGAGCTGGAACTCCTCGCCGCCGTCGTGGAAGCCGCCGTAGACCGCGAGGTCGGCCCGGCCGTCGCCGGTGAGGTCGCCGTGCATCGGCGGCCGCGCGGCCGCCGTACCGGCCACCGCCACCGCGCCCGCCGTCTCCGCCCTCGCCGGCGCCGCCTGCGCCGGGCAGGCAGGACCGCCCGCCGCGAGCCCGCCGACGGCTGCCACCACCAGAGCCGTCTTGATCTTCGTCATCCTCATGGCGTCACGCTACCGGGCGCGGCCACCCGGGCCACGGGCCGTCAAGTCCCTTGCGGTCGGGCTCCGTACGGACCGGAACCGCCTACGATCACGGCATGCAGAAGCGCTGCGCGGACTCGTCCCTGTCCCTCTGGTCGCGGAACTCGATCCTGTCGATCGGGTCCGTGGACTCGGTCCTCTCCATCGGCTCGGCCGGATCCGTGCTGTCCGTCGGCTCGGTGGGCAGCGCCCTCTCGTTCGGTTCCATCGGCTCGGCCGCCTCCGCCCTCTCGGCCGGCTCGTGGCTGAGCCTGGGCTCGGTGCTGTCCGCCCAGTCCTGCTGGTCGACCCTCTCCTGGCGTTCCCGCGGCGGCATCATGGCCGCCGGCGCGGTGACCGCGGCGGCCCTCGCCTGCACCGCCGTCACCACCGCCCGCCGCCGCACCCACTAGGACCGGCTGGCTCCGGTCTCCGGCAGGCTCGGGCCAGGACCGGATGAGGCGCCGGCTACGCCTCTTTCGACCGTGTTCTGGGAGGCGACGGGAAGGAGCCGCTGATGAGCGTCGAGGCGATCATGCACACCGAGTTCCCCGAGGGATACACAGTCTTCTTCGGTGCCGACGGGAAGGTGATCATGACCCCGCGAAGCTTGGAGCACTCCAGCACCATCCGCTCCATGCAGATCGATACGCTGGCTCTGGGACGTCACGCGAAGGTCACCTCCGACGTGTACATCGACTTCCCGGCGGACGAGAACTCCGCTCCCGATCTCGCGATCCTGCGTGAGGACTCCCAGCGGGTGGGCAAGCGCTACAGCTTCGAGGACGTGCTACTGATCGCGGAGGTGGTGTCCGTCTCCTCGGCACGCAAGGACTACGACGACTGCACCGCCAAGTACGGCCGCTACGGCATCCCCGTCTACCTGGTGGTGGATCCGTACGCCGCGGAAATCGTCGTCCACACCCAGCCCACCGGAACCGGCTACATCGCGGCTCACACACACAAGTACGGCACCGGCAGGCTCCCCATCGAGCTGGCCGACGGGCGTACCTTCACGCTCGACCTGGACGAGCTGCCCCGGCCCGAACCGGAGACGGTGCACCAGTCCCGCGACTAGTCCCGCGGCGGCCGGCCCGTCCCGCCGCGCCTGCGCCCCGCTACGCCCACGGCACCTCCGGCGCCCGGTAGTACCCCACCCCCAGGGCCGTCAGCCGGGGCCCCTGGGCCGCCAGCCGCAGCCGGTACGCGTCCCACGACAGCGCCGAGGCCGGCGACCAGCCCAGCTCCGCGATGCCGAGCGCGCGCGGGAAGGCCATCAGGTCCGCGTCCGCCGCGGTCGCGACGGTCTCCGTCCACAGCGCGGCCTCCACGCCCAGCACCGCCGCCCCGTCGACACCGGCCAGGTACGCGCCCGGGTCCCACTCGTACGCCCGCCGCACCGGCACGTACCCGGCCCAGCTCAGCCCCGGCCGGGTCGCCGCGTCGTACTTCATGTCGAGGTACGCCCGGTCCGCCGGGGACAACACCACCTTCGCCCCCGCCCGCACCGCCTCGGCGACCTTCGCCTTCTCCGCGGCCGGCGTCCGGTCCAGGCCCCAGTACTGCAGCACCGTGCCCGAGACCGGTCCGGCGCCCGCCAGCTGGTGCCAGGCCAGCACCGTCTCCCCCTGCGCCACCACCGCCTGCTGGGCCCGCCCCATGAAGGTGGCGTAGTCGGCGTGCGGGGTGGCGTACGCCTCGTCCCCGCCGATGTGGAGGTAGCGGCCGGGGGTCAGATCGGCCACCTCCCGGAGCACGTCCGCCACGAACTCGTACGTCCGCTCCTTCGCGACGCACAGCGAGCTGAAGCCGACCTTGGTGCCGGTGTACCGGTCGGGGGCGACGCCGTCGCAGTTCAGCTCGGCGTACGAGGCCAGGGCCGCGTTCACGTGGCCCGGCATGTCGATCTCCGGGACCACCTCCACGTACCGCTCCCCCGCGTACCGCACCAGGTCCCGGTACTGCGCCTTCGTCCAGTACCCGCCCGGGCCGCCGCCGACCTCGGTGCCGCCGCCGTGTTCGGCCAGCCGCGGCCAGGAATCGACCGCCAGGCGCCAGCCCTGGTCGTCGGTGAGGTGCAGGTGCAGGACGTTGACCTTGTAGAGGGCGAGCCGGTCGACGTAGCGCTTGACCTGGTCGACGGTGAAGAAGTGGCGGGCGATGTCGATCATGGCTCCCCGGTAGGGGAAGCGCGGGGCGTCGGAGACCGTGCCCCCCGCCACCACCGGGGGCCCGGTCACCGGCACCAGCTGCCGCAGCGTCTGCGCGCCCCGGAACAGGCCGGCGGGACGGAGTGCGGTGATCACGACCCCGGTGCGGTCGGCCCGGAGGCGGTAGCCCTCCTCCCCGTAGGAGGTCGCGTGCGCGTCCAGGCGCAGCCGGATCCCGTCGGCCGCGGGGCCGCCCGCGTCGGTGCCGGACACCCGCAGCGCCGGCCCGGTCGCGGGGCGCAGCGCCTGGGCGAGCAGTTCGCCGACCCCGCGGGCCGCGGCCGATCCGGCGGTGGTGCGGATCACCGTGCGCGCGTCGAGCGGGTAGCCGGGGCCGCCGGGGGCGGTGTGCGCCGGGGCCGGCACGATCCGCTCGTACGCGGTCGGGTCCGCGGCCCGCGCCCGGTGGCCGGCTCCCGCCGCCGGCACGGGTACCAGCAGCGCCGCGCACGCCACCAGGGCCAGGAGCCCCATCGGTCCGGCCGGTCGCCGTGGGCCGCGCGGCCCGTTCCGCCCACTCAGCAGTCGCATCCCCCACATATAGGGGCGCCTCGGCCCCCGGCCCTGCACACGCAGCCGGGCCGGGGCACGAGTCCATCCGTAAGGGGGGCGTCACCGGGAGCCACCACCGAGGGGCGATTTGCCCGGACTTTAGTGGAATCTCGCATTCCATTGGTCCGTACCTTGTGATTCCTGCCCGGAATCGGGCAGGAATGTTGCATTCCACGGCTCCGAGACCTCAATATCTACGGGTGCTCGATCGCCGCCCGTCACATGACGACCTCGTCGACCACCTGGTGCGCAGCACCGCGCTGCAGCGCGGTGAGGCCTCCCGGGTGGTGCTCGACGTGCTGGCGTACTTCGACGAGACGACCGAGGAGTTCGTCCGCCGTCGCCACCGGGAGCTCCAGGCCGGCGGCTCGGTGAACGCGGAGATCTTCGAGCGGATCGCGGCCGAGCTGCCGCACCGCGCCGTGGCGCCGCCGGAACTGTCCCTCCGGCAGCTGCGCCGCATCGTCTACGGCTGAAGCGGCCGAACACAGCACACCCAAGACTTCGGAGGACTTTCACCCATATGTGCGGAATCGTCGGTTACATCGGCAAGCGCGACGTGGCTCCGCTGCTGCTCGAAGGCCTGCAGCGCCTCGAGTACCGCGGCTACGACTCGGCGGGCATCGTCGTCAACAGCCCCAAGACGCCGGCCCTGAAGGTCGTCAAGGCCAAGGGCCGCGTCCGCGAGCTGGAGTCCCGGGTCCCCAAGCGCTTCGCCGGCACCACCGGCATCGCGCACACCCGCTGGGCCACCCACGGCGCGCCGAGCGACATCAACTCGCACCCGCACCTGGACCCCGAAGGCAAGGTCGCCGTCGTCCACAACGGCATCGTCGACAACGCCGCCGAGCTGCGCGCCAAGCTGGAGGCCGACGGCGTCGTCTTCGCCTCCGAGACCGACACCGAGGTCATCGTCCACCTCGTCGCCCGCTCCCAGGCCGACTCCCTGGAGGAGAAGGTCCGCGACGCGCTGAAGCTGATCGAGGGCACGTACGGCATCGCCGTCATGCACCAGGACTTCCCGGACCGCATCGTCGTGGCCCGCAACGGCTCGCCGGTCGTCCTCGGCATCGGCGAGAAGGAGATGTTCGTCGCCTCCGACGTCGCCGCGCTGATCTCCCACACCCGCCAGGTCGTCACCCTCGACGACGGCGAGATGGCCACCCTCAAGGCCGACGACTTCCGCACGTACACCACCTCGGGCACCCGCACCACCGCCACGCCCGAGACCGTGGAGTGGGAGGCCGCCTCCTACGACATGGGCGGCCACGACACGTACATGCACAAGGAGATCTGCGAGCAGCCCGACGCGGTCGACCGCGTGCTGCGCGGCCGCATCGACGAGAAGTTCTCCACCGTCCACCTGGGCGGCCTGAACCTCGACGCCCGCGAGGCCCGCGGCATCCGCCGCGTGAAGATCCTCGGCTGCGGCACCTCGTACCACGCGGGCATGATCGGCGCCTCGCTCATCGAGGGCCTGGCCCGCATCCCGGCCGACTCCGAGCCGGCCTCCGAGTTCCGCTACCGCAACCCGGTCGTGGACCCCGACACCCTGTACATCGCCGTCTCGCAGTCGGGTGAGACGTACGACGTGCTGGCCGCCGTCCAGGAGCTCAAGCGCAAGGGCGCCCGCGTCCTCGGCGTGGTCAACGTGGTCGGCTCGGCCATCGCCCGCGAGGCCGACGGCGGCGTGTACGTGCACGCCGGCCCCGAGGTCTGCGTCGTCTCCACCAAGTGCTTCACCAACACGGTCGTCGCCTTCGCTCTGCTCGCCCTGCACCTGGGCCGCATCCGCGACCTGTCGGTGGCCGACGGCAAGCGGATCATCGAGGGCCTGCGCAAGCTGCCCGCGCAGATCCAGGAGATCCTCGAGAGCGAAGAGGACATCAAGAAGCTGGCCGCCGAGTACGCGGAGGCCAAGTCGATGATGTTCATCGGCCGTGTCCGCGGCTACCCGGTCGCGCTGGAGGCCTCCCTCAAGCTGAAGGAGATCTCCTACATCCACGCCGAGGCGTACCCGGCCTCCGAGCTCAAGCACGGCCCGCTGGCCCTGATCGAGCCGGCCATGCCGACCGTCGCGATCGTGCCGAGCGACTCGCTGCTGGAGAAGAACCGCGCGGCGCTGGAGGAGATCAAGGCCCGCAGCGGCCGGATCCTCGCGGTCGCGCACACCGAGCAGGAGAAGGCCGACCACACCATCGTCGTCCCGAAGAACGAGGACGAGCTGGACCCGATCCTGATGGGCATCCCGCTGCAGCTGCTGGCGTACCACACCGCGCTGGCCCTGGGCCGGGACATCGACAAGCCGCGCAACCTGGCGAAGTCCGTCACCGTCGAGTAGTCGCGACGGTGGTCGCGGAAGGGCCCCTCGTGCTCCTGCACGAGGGGCCCTTCCCTTTGCGCGGTGCGCGGTGCGCGTCGCACGGTTCGCGTTGCGCGTTGCGCGTTGCGCGGTCGGCGGTACGAGCGCTCAGCTCGCGGCCACCGCCCCGCTGCCGGAGGCGCGGCGGACCGAGGCCGGCCAGCCGGTGAGCGCGGCCGTGGCGCCGTACCAGGCCAGCAGGCCGCCGACGGCGGCGACCCAGCCGCCCGCCTTGGCCAGGGAGCCGGCGTCCGCGAAGGCGGATACGGCCAGCAGGAGGAGGGAGAGGAACTGCAGGGCGTAGACGCCCTGACTGAAGAGCCCGCCCGGCGCGGCTGCCGCAAGGGTCAGCGCGAGCAGGGCGAACAGGACCAGAAACGTTCCGGCAGCGTCCTCGGAGGCCTTCCCGCCGGCCGCGTTGGCCCATGTGAACCAGAGGGCGCCGAGGCCGGCGAAAGCGGTGCCGTTGAAGCCGTTGCCGCCGCGGTACTCGAGGACTCCGAGGACGAACAGCGTGAGTCCGCCGACGTACGTGGCGAGCGAGACGGAGTCGGCCGCGGTCACGCCGTCGATGACGCCGGTGTGGCCGATACCGAACGCGAGAAGGGTGAGACCCAGGGCGATGTGCCCGAGGGTGGAAGTGGTGGCCTTGCTCCCCGCGGAGACGTCATTGTCCACGGCGGGCTCCCTTCGATCTGCACTTTTCTGCTGCTACCCAGCGACATTTATGTTCCCTTCACAAAGGAACAATGCACCCGTTCGTGGTCACGGAATGACAACGACCGGTCGCTGAGCGCGCTTGGCCAGCCGGCCCGCCACGGAGCCGAAGAGCTTGCCGACGATGCCGTGGGTGGAGCCCACCACGATGGCGTCGGCGGAGTACTCCCGGCCGACCTCCTCCAACTCGTGGCAGATGTCGCCGCCGCGCTCGACCAGGATCCACGGGACCTCGGCGAGGTAGTCGGCACAGGCGAGTTCGAGCCCGAGGACCTCGGTGCGGTGGTCGGGCACGTCGACGAAGACGGGCGGCTCGCAGCCGGCCCAGACGGTGGTGGGCAGCCGGTTGGCCACGTGCACGATGATCAGACCGGAGCCGGAGCGCTTGGCCATGCCGATGGCGTAGGCGAGGGCCCGCTCACTGGAGGTCGACCCGTCGAAACCGACCACGACGCCGTGCCGGAAGGCGGGATCGCACGGATGGCGCGGCTCTTCGACCGCTCGGAGGTCCGCCGCGGGATCGGCTACCCGCCTGCGCTTTCGGCCCGCGGGTTCGGAGAATTCGTGACCGGCCATGGGTGTCTCGGCGAAGAAAGTCCTAGTGGAGGCAACAGAGTGTGACGAAGCTGTGTCCGGGAATCATCTTCCCAAGCCCATACCCCCAAGGGTACGGCGACACTCCTCCCCTGCACAGGGCCGTCCGTCCCTTGGGAAAGCGTCCCGTGGAGCATGCCGGAGGCGGGAGGAGTTGGCAATGCCCCGTCCCGCCTACCGTCCGTGACGAGACACCCTCGCGGAGAGTGACCGACGCCTCGCGCGGCGCGTTGATCAAAGGTCAGACCGTCCCCGAAGAGCCCGCAGGGAGCGCTCCGTGCCCGGTCCTGGAGTCCACCACTCCGCCCATTCCGCCCGCCCCGGCCCCCCGTCATCCGCGCCGCAACCGGTTCACCCGTCCGGGGACCCCGCCGGGGATGTCGTACGGTGGGCCGCCTTCAGCTGCGTCCTGGTTCCGGTGGTCCTCGTGGTGTACGGGACCACCTTCGGCGGGGCCGCGGTCGCCACGCTCGGGCTGGTCGTCGTCACGGCCGTGTGCCGGGTGATGCTGCGCGCCTCCGAGAAGAACGCGCGGGCGGCGGCGCGCGTACCGGCCGCGACCGAGCCGGCCCAGGGCCACCCGGGCCACCGGGGCCGGCACTCGCGCACCGGGGCCGGGGTGCACCGCGGATGCCACGGTGGCGCCAACCCGCCCCCGCACGACTGACCGGTTCGCACACCCGCCCAGCGATTGATTTCAGCCAACTTCGGTTTCGGGCACAACCCTTGGCGGAATGTCCACCCAACCCCCCCACCACCAGCGACGACGCCCCGGTAGGGGGCGCGGCACCCTACCGGTACAGGCCACCGCGGCAAGGCGCGCTTCCCACCAAGGTCGCGGAGTGGAACGCTTCCTGATCGAATGCTTTACGCCAAGTTGCCAAGTCGACATAGCGCTGCGTGCTGAACTTGTCACGCCGACACCACGCGACGCAGTAGATTCGATCATGTATTTACGGCGGGGGAACACGTGCAAGGCCGAGGGGAAACGTGCCAGTGCGACCAGACCAAGGAGTCGCGACACCCAAGGGGGGCTTAGCGCCATGAGCCAGGACTCCACCGTCGTCACCATCGACGCGGGGCGGAAGCTCGCGGGGCGCCGCCGCAGGGAGATCGTCGCGGTGCTGCTGTTCAGCGGCGGACCGATTTTCGAAAGTTCCATCCCACTCTCCGTGTTCGGCATTGACCGGCAGGACGCGGGAGTGCCTCGATACCGACTGCTCGTCTGCGCGGGCGAGGAAGGCCCCCTGCGGACCACGGGCGGGCTCGAACTCACCGCGCCGTACGGCCTGGAGGCGATCGCCCGCGCGGGCACCGTCGTCGTCCCGGCCTGGCGGTCCATCACTTCACCACCACCTCCCGAGGCGCTCGACGCACTGCGTCTGGCGCACGAGGAGGGGGCCCGGATCGTCGGGCTGTGCACGGGGGCCTTCGTGCTCGCCGCGGCCGGCCTGCTCGACGGGCGACCGGCGACGACGCACTGGATGTACGCGCCGACGCTGGCCAAGCGGTACCCGTCCGTCCACGTCGATCCGCGCGAGCTGTTCGTCGACGACGGCGACGTACTGACGTCGGCGGGCACGGCGGCCGGGATCGACCTGTGCCTCCACATCGTGCGCACCGACCACGGCAGTGAGGCGGCCGGGGCCCTGGCCCGCAGGCTCGTCGTACCGCCGCGCCGCACGGGCGGCCAGGAGCGCTACCTCGACCGGTCGCTGCCGGAGGAGATCGGCGCCGACCCGCTGGCCGAGGTGGTCGCCTGGGCGCTGGAGCACCTCCACGAGCAGTTCGACGTGGAGACGCTGGCGGCCCGCGCGTACATGAGCCGGCGGACCTTCGACCGCCGCTTCCGGTCCCTGACCGGAAGCGCGCCGCTGCAGTGGCTGATCACCCAGCGGGTGCTCCAGGCACAGCGGCTGCTGGAGACCTCCGACTACTCGGTCGACGAGGTCGCCGGGCGCTGCGGGTTCCGGTCGCCGGTCGCGCTGCGCGGGCACTTCCGGCGGCAGCTGGGGTCCTCCCCGGCCGCCTACCGGTCCGCGTACCGGGCGCGCCGGCCGCAGGTCGACCCCGTCGCGGTGGCGGACCTGCAGTCGGGTCCGGTGCCGCACCAGCGCACTCCGCAGCCCCAGCGGGCGGCGGCGGCCCTGGCCGCCAGCGGCCCGTCGGTCACGGAGCTGTACGCCCCGGGCCGGGCGGCGCACGCCTAGCCGGCACCGGCACGAGCTCCGGCACCACCGGTGCACGCACCCCTGACGCGTGCGCCGGTGCCCTGCCGGGCGCCTTGTGAGCCGAGGTCCCGCGGATCTGTCCACCTACGATCCGCGGGACCTCCCATAAGGTAAGAGGCATGAACGATCGCATGGTGTGGATCGACTGCGAGATGACCGGGCTCTCGCTGACGGACGACGCACTTATCGAGGTGGCCGCACTGGTCACCGACTCGGAGCTGAACGTGCTCGGCGACGGCGTGGACATCGTGATCCGTCCGCCGGAGTCGGCACTCGAGACCATGCCCGACGTGGTGCGCCAGATGCACACCGCTTCCGGCCTGCTCGACGAGCTGGCCGGCGGCACGACGCTGGCCGACGCCGAGGCGCAGGTCCTGGCGTACGTACGCGAGCACGTGAAGGAGCCCGGCAAGGCTCCGCTGTGCGGGAACTCGGTCTCCACCGACCGCGGCTTCCTGCTGCGCGACATGCCGGACCTGGAGGGCCACCTGCACTACCGCATCGTGGACGTCTCCTCCGTCAAGGAGCTGGCCCGCCGCTGGTACCCGCGCGCGTACTTCAACAGCCCGCCGAAGAACGGCAACCACCGGGCGCTGGCGGACATCAAGGAGTCGATCGCGGAGCTGCGCTACTACCGCGAGGCCGTCTTCGTGCCGCAGCCGGGGCCGGACAGCGAACGGGCCAAGACCATCGCGGCGAAGTACGTGCTGCCGGCCGAGTAGGACGCCGAGCAGGGTCCGGAGCCTCGACGGCGCGATATGGCGAAGCGAGCACCCCTCCGGACCCTGTACTCTTTTCTTCGGCCGGTCGGAATTCCGACCGGACATGGTGGGTGTAGCTCAGTTGGTAGAGCACCTGGTTGTGGTCCAGGTGGCCGCGGGTTCGAGTCCCGTCACTCACCCTGATCGAGGGCCCCGGAGCGCGTGAGCGCACCGGGGCCCTCGCCGTTCTCCGGGCGCGGCCCACGGCGGACCCGGGCTTCGTCGGGCGCACGCCGGCGTCACGGGCGGAACTCGGCCGCGTGGTCGGCAGCCCAGGTCTCGAAGGACCGGGCCGGGCGGCCGGTCAGCCGCTCCACGCCGTCGCCGACCGGGACGGGCAGGCCGTCGGTGGCCCGCCACCAGCCGAGCAGGGCGTCGGCGTAGTCCCCCTGCAGCCACGCGGCGGCGTCGGCCTTCCACTCCTCGGGAGTGACGGTCTCGACCGGGATCGTGCGGCCCAGCGCACGGCCGAGGACGGCGAGCTGGGTGGCGAAGGTCAGCGACTGCGGCCCGCCCAGCGTGTACGCGCGGCCGCCGAGCCGATCGGGGTCGGTGAGCGCGGCGAGGGCCGCCTCGGCGATGTCGGCCTCGTGGACGGGGTCGCTGTGGCTGCCGGGGAACGGCAGCCGGACCGGGCTTCCCGAGCGGACGGCACGGGACCAGCCGCGGGCGTTCCCGGCGAAGGCGCCGGGGCGCAGCACCGTGGTGCGGACCGGGGAGGCCAGCAGGGCGCGCTCCACGGCCAGATGGGCGGCGGCGAGCGGATTGGCCGCGGCATCCGGCGCGAGGACGGCGGAGGAGGACAGCAGCACGAGGTGCCGCACTCCCGCGGTGGCGGCCTGCGCGGCGAAGGCCTCGGCGCCGGCGGCCTCGGCGTAGAGGAAGACGGCGCTCGCGCCGTCGAGGGCGGCCGGGAAGGTGGCCGGGTCCGCGAGGTCGAGGCGACGGGTCGCCGGCTGCTCCGGGGCGCGGGAGGCGAGCCGATGGGGCAGGCCGCGGGCGGCGAGGAGGCCGGTGAGGCGGCGGGCGACGGCGCCCCGGGCGCCGGTGACGAGGATCGTCAAGGAAGACTCCTGGGTAGCATGTGATATGCGGCGCAGACTCTGCGCTCCGCATTCACTGTGCCACACAATCATTGCGTTGCGCAGAGGTTTTTCTCGGGCAGATCGGAACGATCGGAAAGAGGGTGTCCGGTGTCGACGCGCAAGGAATCCCGCAAGGAATCCCGCGAGGAGCTGCTGGGGCGGATCGGCGCGGACAGCCAGCGCCACTACGCCGACTACGCACTGCTCAACCAGGCCATGGCCGACCGTCTCGGGCTGCACCCCACCGACCTCCAGTGCATCTCGATGCTGGATCTGGAGAGCGAGCCGGTGAGCACCGGGGAGGTGGCGAGGCTGACCGGCCTGACCTCGGGCTCCGCGACCCGGCTGGTGGACCGGATGGCCAAGGCCGGGCTGGTCGAGCGGCACGCCGACCCGCAGGACCGGCGCCGCCAGCTCGTCGCCCTCGCACCGGCCGCCCGCGAACGCATCGGAGCCGCCTGGGACGTCCCCGGTGCGGCCTTCCGCGCGCTGCTGGAGAGCTACTCGGACGCCGAGCTGACCGTGATCGCGGACTACCTGCGGCGGGCCTCGGAGGTCGGCCGCGAGCAGGCCCGGCGCCTCAACTCGGAGCCCCCGCAAGCCCGCTGAACCGCTTCCGACCGGCGTGACGGTCCGCTACGGTCGCCGCAACGGGCAACCACAGCGCGCCGGAGACACGGGCGGGTCGGCGTGCGGACGGAGGCTGCCCACCATGTCCCGACCCGACGCACCCCGGCCCACCACGCCCCAACCCACCACGCCCGGATCGGACGCACCCCGATCCGTCCCGCCCCGGCCCGACGCCCGCCCGGGGTTCCGCGGGGTGTTCCGGCTGGGCGGGGCCGCACTGCCCTGGCTCGCGTTCCTCGCCCGGCTGCCCGCCGCGCTCTGCCCCGTCGGCACCCTGCTGCTGATCAACCAGCGCGACGGCATCGGCGACGCCGGCACCCTCGCCGGCGCGCTCTGGCTCGGCCAGGCCCTCGGCGGCCCCCTCATCGGCCGCCTCGCCGACCGGCACGGCCACCGCCCGGTCCTGCTCGTCGCCTGCACCGCCAACGCGGCCGTGCTCGCCGGCCTCGTGGCCGCGGTGCTCGGCGGGCTCCCCCCGGCCGCCCGGATCGCCCTGGCCTGCGCGGCCGGCCTGACCGTGCCGCAGATCGGACCCCTGGCCCGGACCCGCTGGGTGCGGCTGGCCGGACCGGACCGCGCGCTCGTGGGCACGGCCCTGTCCTTCGACACCACCCTGGACGAAGCGAGCTTCATGGTCGGCCCGGCCCTCGCGGGGCTGCTGGCCGTCACCGTGCACCCGGCCGCCGCACTGGTACTCGCCGCGGCGCTGATCCTCGTCTTCGGCACGCTGTTCGCCCTGCACCCGAGCGCACCGCGCGGCGCCACCGCGAACCCGGGGAGGGGGGCGGGATCCGGGGCGGGAAAGGGGACCGCGACCGCGACGGGGCCGGAAGGAACCGAAACCGAGACGACGCCAGCCGAGGACCGAACCAGCGGCGGGACGGACGGCGGCGGGCCGAAGGGACGACTCCGCTCCCCCGGACTCGCCGTGCTGACCACCATGGCCGTGCTCCAGGGCGCCGCCTGGAGCAGCGCCAACACCGGCGTCAACGCCCTGGCCCAGCAGGTCGGCAACCCGGGTGCCGCCGGCCTGGTCTGGGCGGCCATGGCGGTCACCAGCTCGGCGGCGGGCTTCGTGACCGTCGCCCGACCCGGCCGCGCCGGTCTCGTCACCCGGCTGCGGCGCACCGCGGCCGCCCAGGCCCTGCTGACCCTGCCCCTGCTCGCGGTCGGCGGGTCGGCCGGGGCCGCGCTCGGCGGCGCCGCGCTCGCCGTGGCCGGGATCGGGCTGGCGGTCGCCCCGCACCTGATCGCCCTGTTCGGGCTCGCCGAGCGGCTCGCGCCGGCCCGGCGGATGGCCGAGGCCATGACCCTGCTCGGCAGCGGCCTGATCGTCGGCCAGGCGCTGGCCGCCGTCGCCGCGGGACGGCTGGCGGCGGCCTACGGACCCCGGGCCGCCTTCGCGCTGGCCTGCGCCGCCATGGCCGTGTCGGCGCTGGTGGCGCTACGCGGCGGCGGGCTGCTCCGGGACCCGGGCGGCGCCGGACTCAGCGCTGCCCCGACTTCAGCCGGGAGAACCCCTTCATCAGGTCCTCCTGGTTCATCACCGGCGTGATCTCGATCTCCGCGTGGAGGTCCACGAACAGGTCCTCGAACAGCGCCGGGAACTGGGACGGGTCGTCGAGGTCACACACGATGAACCAGGACCGGACGCCTTCCGAGAGGCCGAAATAGGCGCATTCGGGGTTGAGCTTGCCCATGAGGTCCTTGAGGATGCCCGGCATCCTGCCGTCCTTGAACGCCTCGTTGGTGGCCCCGGTGTCGAGGTGGGTCCGGATCATGCACCTCATGCGTGACTCCTTTCGTCACGCCCACACTCGGGCCCCCCGCAGGGGGCGGCAACACGGCCGCCTCCGTCCGGGCGTCGGCCTTCCGGGGTCGGCCTTTCGGGGTCGGCCTTCCGGGGGGGGGCGGCCGCCCGGGCCGTCAGGGCGGGACGCCCAGGTCGTACGGGAGCTGGTACCGCGTGGGGTCGTCCGGCAGGAACCAGTGGAAGCCCTCCTCGAAGAGGACCGCGACGATGTTGACGGCGATGACCGTGCCGAGGAAGCCGAGCGCCAGCTGCCCCGCCATCCGGTACGGGCCGTCCTCCGGGATCGTCCGGGCCGAGGTCGAGTGCGCCAGCGCCAGCACGACGCCCACCGCGACCACCGAGGCCTGGAAGAGGATCCACGCCCAGACGTAGAGGTGCAGCCCGAACGCCTCGCTGCCGTACCCCTTGTCGCCCGGGAGGACGTGCAGCATCGTCTGCCGCCACGAGGCGAACGAGCCGGCGATCACCGCGATCAGGGCCATCCCCCAGCCCATCATGTAGTCGCGGCCGGTGATCGACCCGGCCATGCCCCGGCGCACGATCGCCCCCGCCCCGATGGCCGCCAACAGCATGAACATCCGCTGCACGATGCACAGCGGGCACGGGTACTCCCACCTGACGAACTGGTAGTAGAGCCCGCCGCAGACGACACCCGTCCACCCGACCACGAAGAAGCACGCGAACCAGTACTGGACCTTGCCCAGGAGGCCGCTCTCGGCGGGCGCATCCGGCAGGATGCTGCTCATCGCCACCATGGTCAGTAGCTCAGCTTCAGGCCGAGGCCGCCGGTGATGTGGTGGGCCATCAGCAGGATGACGGCGGCCAGCATGACGAACCAGGCCCCGAGCACCACCATCCGGGACGACAGCCGGTACACGGCCAGCATGGTGGCGAACAGGCCGCCGAAGATCAGGGTGTCCATGGCACCGGACGGTACCCAGAACCGGACATGCCGGACACGAGGCGCGCCATGCCCGCCCCGCGCGGGGGCGGGTGTCGCACGGGGGCGGTGGTCAGCCAGGGCGGGTGCCGAGCACGGGCCGGCCCCACGTAGCCGCGTGCCACGCAGAGGGGCCACCGGTCCAGGGACACCCCGGTCACCGAATCCTCGGCGGTGCCGGTGGGTCCCGTGGTGTGTGGGGGAGGCGCTTGACGGGGGTGGCAGGCTGGACCGGAGGCAGGCCCGGGCCGGAGGTGGCCGAAGGCCAGGGCGA
>NZ_JBIVNX010000058.1:0-43415 GCF_044753805.1 Streptomyces sp. NPDC093225 | reverse complement strand
GGCTTCGGGGCTTCGCCCTGGCCTTCGGCCACCTCCGGCCCGGGCCTGCCTCCGGTCCAGCCTGCCACCCCCGTCAAGCGCCTCCCCCACACACCGCGGGGCGACGGGGTCGGGTCGGGAGGGCGTCACCTGCCACGGGGTGGGCGAGACCGGGCGGAGGTGGGCCGCACGGCTGGGTGGGTGGGGGTGGCTGGAGGTGGGCTGCCTGCCGTGGGAGTGGGCGGGGCGGGTGGAGGTGCGTCGCACGCGTGGGTGGGTGGGTGGGGGAGGGTGGAGGTGCGTCGCACGCCATCGGGCGGCCTGGGGCGGGTGGAGGTGCGTCGCCACGCCATCGGGCGGCCTCGGGCGGCCTGGGACGGGTCGGTGCTGTGTCGTTCGCCGTCCCGTGGGGGACCCGCGGATGGTCTGCGCATGGTGTGCGCAGGGGCTGCGAAGGCCCTGCGAAACGGTGTCGTGGGGGTTCACGGCGTGCTTACCCGGCAGTAAATTACCGGCGGTAACCTCCGAGTCGCCGAGGAGAGCCCGTGTCCCAGTCCGTGTCCGCCCCGCCGGCCGCGCCCGGCGTTCCGGTCAAGACCGTGGTCCAGCAGGTGGTCCGGGAGGTGTACGTGCCGCCCCTGGCCAACCCGCCCCTCCAGGGCTCCCTGGGCGACATCCCCTTCCTCAACGCCCAGGAGGCCCCGGCCGCCCCCGTCCTCGCCCGCAAGCAGCCCGACGGCAGCTGGCGCGACGTCACCGCCGCCGAGTTCGCGGCGGAGGTGCTGGCCGTCGCCAAGGGGCTCATCGCCCAGGGACTGGAATGGGGCGACCGCATCGCGATCATGGCCCGGACGACGTACGAGTGGACCCTGCTCGACTTCGCCGCCTGGGCCGCCGGGCTGATCACCGTGCCGATCTACCCCACCTCCTCCGCGCTGCAGGCGCGCTGGATCATCCACGACTCCGGTGCCGTCGCCTGCGCCGTCGAGGACACCGCCCAGGCCCGGCTCATCAGCGCCGAACGGGCCCAGCTGCCCGGGCTCGTGCACCTGTGGGAGTTCGACACCGGGGCCATCGCGCAGCTCGTCCGGGCCGGCGAGGCCGTCCCCGACGTGGCGGTCCTCGCCCGGCGGGCCCACACCGCCCCGCAGACCGTGGCCACCGTCATCTACACCTCCGGCACCACGGGCACCCCCAAGGGCTGCGTGATCACCCACGGCAACCTCTTCGCCGAGGTCGACAACGCCGTCGAACTGCTGCACCCCGTCTTCAAGTCGGTCAGCAAGGAGCCCGCCTCGACGCTGCTCTTCCTGCCGCTCTCGCACGTCTTCGGGCGCATGGTCGTCGTCGCCTGCATGCGCGCCCGCGTCAAGCTCGGCCACGCGCCGAGCATCGCCACCGAGGAGCTGCTCGCCGACCTGGCGGGCTTCCGGCCGACCTTCCTCCTCGCCATCCCGTACGTCCTGGAGAAGGTGTACAACACCGGCCGCGCGACGGCCGAGAAGATCGGCCGCGGCTCCTCCTTCGACCGCGCCGCCCGCATCGCGCAGCGCTGGGGCGAGGCCCACCACAACGGCGACCGCGGCAGCCTCGGCCTGCGCGCCGCCCGGGCCCTGTACGACCCGCTCGTCTACCGCCGCATCCGCAGCGCCCTCGGCGGCCGCGTCAAGTACGTGATCAGCGGCGGCTCGCCCCTGGGCCACCGCCTCGCCGCCTTCTACGCCGGCGCGGGCGTCGAGGTCTTCGAGGGGTACGGGCTCACCGAGACCTGCGGCGCCAGTACGGTCACCCCGCCGCTGAGCCCCCGCCTCGGCACGGTCGGCTGGCCGCTGCCCGGCACCGCCGTGCGCATCGCCGCGGACGGCGAGGTGCTGCTGCGCGGGGGGCACGTCTTCGGCGGCTACTGGGACTCCGCGCGCGGGACGGTCGTACCGGCCACCGACCACGAGCAGTGGTTCCCCACCGGTGACCTCGGCGTCCTCGACGACGACGGCTACCTCACCATCACCGGCCGCAAGAAGGACATCCTCATCACCTCCGGCGGCAAGAACGTCGCCCCCGCCCCGTTGGAGGACTGGCTGCGCGCCCACCCGCTGGTCGGCCAGTGCCTGGTCGTCGGCGACAACCGGCCGTACGTCGCCGCGCTCGTCACCCTCGACCCCGACGGGCTGTTCCACTGGCGCCAGATGCGCAAGAAGCAGGACGTCCGGACGGCCCAGCTGGTGCACGACGAAGAGCTGCGGGCGGACCTCCAGCGGGCCGTGGACGACGCGAACCGGCTCGTGTCGCGGGCCGAGTCGATCCGCCGCTTCGCCGTCCTGCCGGTGGAGTTCACGGAGGCCTCCGGGCACCTGACGCCCTCGCTGAAGCTGCGCCGGGCCGCGATCACCCGCGACTTCGAGCGGGAGATCGACGAGCTGTACGGGACGTAGGGGGCATCCCCGCGTCCCGTCCCCGCGAGGCCGTCCGCCGCCCCCTTACCCCGGGCGGCCGGCCCGCGCACGCCGGGCGGGGCGCGGGGGCGGCCCGTATCGTGGCTGCGGGGACGACCCCTGGGAGGTGCCCATGCACCGGCCTCGCACGACCCTGCTCTGCGCCGCCGTCCTGGCGGCCACCGCGCTCGCCGCGGCGCCGGGCCCCGGCCCGAGCCCCACGCCGACCGGCGACCCGCTCGCCCGGTTCTACCGGCAGCAGATCACCTGGGGGCGGTGCGCCGAACCCGGCCCCGCCGACATGCGCTGCGGCACGCTGACCGTCCCGCTCGACTACGCCCGTCCCGCCAAGGGCACCGTCGACCTCGTCGTCTCCCGCATCCCGGCCAGCGGCCCGCACCGCCGGGGGCCCCTCGTCCTCAACTTCGGCGGCCCGGGCGTCCCCGGCGTCGCCACCCTCGCCGTCGCCGCACGCAGCTTCGCCGACCTCCGCGAGGCCTACGACCTGGTCGCCTTCGACCCCCGCGGCGTCGGCCAGAGCGCCCCCATCAGCTGTGGCGGCGCCCTGGCCACGGCGGGCACCGGCACCACCGCCGACGAGCAGCTCCAGTCCCTGCGCGCGACCGCCACGGCGTGCGCACGCCACTCCGGGCCGGTCCTCCCGTACGTCGGCACGGCCAACGTCGCCCGCGACATGGACGTGCTGCGCCAGGCGCTGGGCCGGCCCCGCCTCGACTACCTCGGCTTCTCGTACGGGACCCGGGTCGGCGCGGCCTACGCGGCCGAGTTCCCGCACCGCACCGGCCGGATGGCCCTGGACGGCGTCGACAACCTCACCGAGCCGCTCACCGAGCAGGCGAGGGACACGGCGGAAGGCCAGCAGCGCGCCCTCGACGACTTCCTGACCTGGTGCACGCACCGCCCGGACTGCGTGTACGGGACCAACACCCGCACCGCCAAGGAGCGCGTCCGCGCCCTGATCCGGAACCTGGACGCGGAGCCGCTGGTGGGCCACGACGGGTCGCAGTTCACCGGCCAGGACACGGTGGTGGCGATCGGCGCCGCCCTGTACGCGCAGGCGAACTGGCCGCTGCTGGCCGACGCGCTCGCCCGCGTGGAGCGGCAGCACGACCCGAGCGGACTGATCGAGCTGGCCGGTGCCGTGGTGCCCGACCCGGAGCCCCCGTACGAGCCCGATCCCACGCCCTCGGGCAGCGGCGGCACGGACGGCGTCGTCGGCACCACCGAGGTGCCGGCCGACAACATGGACGCCGCGCTGATCGCGGTGAACTGCGCCGACGACCCCGACGGGCTCCGCGACGGCAGCACCGCCGCGGTGGTCCGGAAGATCCTGTCGCTCCAGGCCGAGTTCCAGGCCGCGTCCCCGGTCTTCGGTCCGGCCCAGCTCGGCACGGTGCTGGCCTGCTACGGCCGCCCCGCGGGCAGCGACTTCGTACGGAAGATAGACCGCCCCGGCGCCCCGCGGATCCTGCTCGTCGGCACCCGGGGCGACCCGGCCACCCCGTACCGCTGGACCGAGGAGACCGCCGCGCGGCTCGGCAACGTCACGGTCGTCGACCACAAGGGCGACGGCCACACCGGGTACGGGGCCTCCGCCTGCGTGCGCGACAAGGTCAACGCGTACCTGGTGGACGGCACCCTGCCCCACGGAACGCGCTCGTGCCCGGCGGGGGAGTGAGGGCTCCCGCCGGGCACGGGCGTCACCTGGCGTCACCCCCTAGCAGTTGGAGGGCGCCGGACGGTCGGCGAACCGGTCGGCCAGCCAGTCGCCGGCCGCCGGGGACTGCGTGAGCCCGCCGCCGACGTGCCCGCCGACCGGGACGGTCCGCCACTCCACGGTCGCGCCCCGGGCGCACCAGTCCGCGCGCAGCCGCCCGGCGACCGCGTACGGGATCAGCTCGTCGGCCTGTGCGTGGTACTGGTACACCGGCGCGGCCGGGGCGGTGCGGCCCAGCTTCGACCCGTCCAGGCGGGCCCGCCAGTCGGGCCGGTCGAGGGGGTCTGACGTCGTCAGGTCGGAGATCCGCTTGAAGGCCCCGGCGGTCGCGGCCCCCGTCACGCAGCGGTGGCTGACGAAGTCGACCAGCGCCCTGCCGGCCGGGTTGAGGTAGGAGTCGAGCCGCAGCTCGGGGAAGGCCGCGTCCTGGCCGGCCGCCGCCATGACGACGAGTCCGGAGCCGAGGCCGCCGTCGTTGGCGGCGGCCACCGCGAGCAGGTCGGCCGGGACGCCGCCGGTGGCCGTGCCCTTGACGTGGAGTTCGGGTGCGTACGAGCCCGACAGCTCGGCGGCCCAGCCGGAGGCCTGGCCGCCCTGCGAGTAGCCCATGATGCCGACGGGCGCGTCCGCCGACAGGCCCGCCCCGGGCAGTCGCAGCGCGGCACGGGCGGCGTCGAGCACGGCGTGCCCGGCGGACGCGCCGACGGTGTACGTGTGCAGGCCCGGGGTGCCGAGACCCTCGTAGTCGGTGACGGCGACGGCCCAGCCGCGGGCGGTGAGCAGCCGGATGAGGTCGCCCTCCGGGGAGGTGCCGCGCGGGAGGTGGTTGCTGGGCGCGCAGGAGTCGTCGAGGCCGACGGTGCCGACGGCGTACGTGACGAGCGGGCGCGGACCGGTCCGGCCGTCCTGGGGGACGATCACGGTGCCGGAGACGACGTTCGGGGTGCCTCCGGCGGTCGTGGAGCGGTAGTGCACCTTCCAGGCCTCGGTGTCGGTCGTCCGGCCGGGCAGCGGGTGGAAGGCGGAGGGCTCGACGGAGACGAGGTCGCCGGGCTTTCCGGCGTCCCGTGGTGCGGTCGCGTCCGCGTCCGCCGTGGCGGCGGCGGACGCGGTGGGTGCGGCGGCCGGCAGTGCCAGCGCGGCGACGGCTGCGACGGCGGCGAGGACGGTGCTGCGGATGCGCGTGCGCATGGGCGCTCTCCCAACGGTCCCGTGGAGGGGGGCAGGTGAGGAGACCGTAGTGACCGGCCGTCGGGCCGTGGCCGGTCGCGGCCGTGAAGGTGCGTGTCTTCCCGCGCGGTTCACCCACGCGACGCCCTGGAGGGGGAGAATGGTTGCAAACCGGTGCTCTTCGGGCACTTGGCTCATCGCCGTCGGTCCGCGGCGGCCGCCGCGTTCCGTCGGACCCCAACGCCCGCCCAGGGCTCGCGAAATGCCCCCTATGCACCATTGCCCGCAAGGGCACCGGGACGGGCAAGTGAACAGTCCGTCATAAAGGTGAGGGGGGACGGCGAGTCGGGGGCGAAGACCTGATAGACAGTGAATATTCACGGCTTGACTCGGCCCGCACGCCTTGGGGGGAACGCCGCACTGTGAAGCCTCTTCGCCGACATCTCATCAGCACCTCGCGCAAGGTGCTGTGCACGGCCGCCCTGGCGGCCAGCCTCACCACGGCCGCGGTCGTCGGCAACCCGCCGACGGCCGACGCGGGCGAGTCCGCTCCGACCCCGGACAGCCCGCAGGCCACCGACCGCGGCAACCCGCGGCTGACCCTGCCCGACCTCGCCGCCCCCGCGCCGCCGACCGCCGGCGGCACGGGCCCCGGCGGCGCGTCGAACAACGGGATCCCCGCGACCGCCCTGGACGCGTACAAGCGGGCGGAACTGGCCGTGGGCGCCGCGCTGCCGAACTGCCACCTGCCCTGGCAGCTGGTCGCCGGCATCGGCCGGGTCGAGTCGGTCCACGCCTCCGCCTACGGCCTGAAGGCGGACGGATCGACCGAGCGGCCGATCCGCGGCCCCCGCCTCGACGGCAACGGCTTCGCGAAGATCCTCGACACCGACAAGGGCGCCTTCGACGGGGACGGGCAGTTCGACCGGGCG
Source organism: Streptomyces sp. NPDC093225 (assembly GCF_044753805.1). Lineage (NCBI taxonomy): Bacteria > Bacillati > Actinomycetota > Actinomycetes > Kitasatosporales > Streptomycetaceae > Streptomyces > Streptomyces sp. NPDC093225. Next base: position 37,164 of record NZ_JBIVNX010000058.1, on the reverse strand, counting down.
GTCGGGCCGCTGCAGTTCATCCCGTCCACCTGGGCGCAGTGGGGGGCCGACGGCAACGCGGACGGCACCCGCAACCCCAACAACATCTACGACGCTGCCCTCGGCGCCGGCCTCTACCTCTGCGCCGGCGACAAGGACCTGCGCCGGGCGCAGGACCTCGACAGGGCCGTCCTGAGCTACAACAGCTCGCGCGAGTACGTGAACACGGTCCTCGCGTGGATGCGGCTGTACCAGAACGGCGTGGACGGGGTCACGAACCCGCCCGCCACGGTCCCGCCCAACGACACGGTCCCGCCCGTCACCCAGCCGCCGTACACGGACCCGCCGAACCGGACCCTGCCGCAGCCCAAGCCGAAGCCGAAGCCGGACAAGCCGAAGCCGGAGAAGCCCAAGCCCGAGAAGCCGAAGCCGGAGAAGCCGCAGCCCACGGTGGCCGGGCTGGAGCGGCTCGGCGACGGCACGCTGCAGGCCGAGGCGGGCTCCGAGTTCACGGAGAAGGCCCAGGCCAAGGCGAAGCTCAGCGACGGCAAGGCGGCCGCGAAGGCGGTCGTGGTCTTCGAGATCGAGGGCGACACCTCCGGCACGGTCTTCGCCGGTACGGGCAAGACGCACGCGGTCGTGAAGACCGACGCGGCCGGCGTCGCCACCGCACCGGTCCTCAAGGCGGGCGACAAGGCCGGCGACGAGCCGGGCGCCTTCACCCTGCGGGCCACGGTGTACGGGACGACGCACGAGTACACGGTGAAGTACGCGGGCACCGTCACGCCGAAGCCGGCTCCGGTCGTCAAGAAGCTCGTGCGCACCGGCGAGGACGCCGAGAGGGCGCTCGTGGCCGAGGTCGGCGACGCGAAGTTCAAGCAGTCGGTGAGCGTGCTGGCCGCGGACGCCGACGGCAAGGGCGTCGCCGGGACCGTGGTGACCGCCGGCCTGCTGGCGAAGAACAAGGCCGGGGAGTGGGTGCCGGCCGAGACCGGCCCGTACTTCGCGGACGGGGCCGGGCGGACCGTGCACAAGCTGGAGCTGACGCCGGCCGACGCGTCGGGGCGGGTCGACCTGCCGGCCGTCCGCCTCGCCGAGGACGTCGAGCCGGGCACCTACCGGCTCCGGCTGACCACGCCCGAGGGTGTCGAGCTGGTGATCGAGCTCGAGGTCAAGAAGGCGGCGGACGCCGACCCGGAGAAGGACCCGAACCCGGAGGCGTCGGCCACCCCGCCGGCCACCAAGCCGTAGCCCCCTCCCGGGGGTGGCCCCGCCCTTCGGGGCGGCCCACCCCCGGGCCGGAGCCTGCAAAAGGCAGGAGCCCCGTCCCCTCGCGCGTGCGAGGGGCGGGGCTCCTTGGGTACTGCTATCCCGACCGCGATCCGGTCGGCCCGGGCAACTTAGGCCGGGGTGACGTTCTCCGCCTGCGGGCCCTTCGGGCCCTGCGTGACGTCGAAGTTCACGACCTGGTTCTCCTCGAGGGAGCGGAAGCCAGACGAGTTGATCGCGGAGTAGTGGACGAAGACATCCGGGCCGCCGCCGTCCTGGGCGATGAAGCCGAAGCCCTTTTCAGCGTTGAACCACTTCACGGTTCCGGTAGCCATAAGCCCTCCTTGGGCCAAAGGGTTGCCCTGCTCCAGAACCTGCTAAGAAGTCTGAAAACTACAAAAGCCTGCGGGGTTACATGCTCCGCAGGCTCTGTACTGCAAGGGAAACCAAACTGCAACTTGCGTTGAGCCTAGCACGCAGAGTGCCCGCAAGGGTAGAGGGAAAGATCACGTCACCCGGACGTTTGACACCCCTGTCCGATGCTGACGAACACCGGCGGCTAGTCTCGCGATGTGGACGCCAATCGCTGCCGGCCCCGGGTCGGCCACATTCAGTTCCTGAACTGCCTCCCGCTCTACTGGGGCCTCGCCCGGACCGGCACGCTGCTGGACCTGGAGCTCACCAAGGACACCCCCGAGAAGCTCAGCGAGCAGCTCGTGGCCGGCGAGCTGGACATCGCCCCGATCACCCTCGTCGAGTTCCTGAAGAACGCCGACTCGCTCGTCGCCTTCCCCGACCTCGCGGTCGGCTGCGACGGCCCGGTCATGTCCTGCGTGATCGTCTCCCAGGTGCCGTTGGACCAACTGGACGGCGCCCGCGTGGCCCTCGGCTCCACGTCCCGGACGTCCGTACGGCTCGCCCAGTTGCTGCTCGCCGAGCAGTACGGCGTGCGCCCGGAGTACTTCAGCTGCCCGCCCGACCTCGGCCTGATGATGCAGGAGGCGGACGCGGCCGTACTGATCGGGGACGCGGCCCTGCGGGCCTCCCTCCACGACGCCCCGCGGCTCGGCCTCACGGTCCATGACCTGGGGCTCATGTGGAAGGAGTGGACCGGGCTGCCGTTCGTCTTCGCCGTGTGGGCGGCGCGCCGGGACTACCTCCGGCGCGAGCCCGTCGTGGTCGGCAAGGTCCACGAGGCGTTCCTGGCCTCCCGCGACCTGTCGCTGGAGGAGGTCACCAAGGTGGCCGAGCAGGCGGCCCGCTGGGAGGCCTTCGACGCGGAGCTGCTCGAGCGGTACTTCACCACGCTGGACTTCCGCTTCGGCCCCGACCAGCTCGCCGGCGTACGGGAGTTCGCCCGCCGCACCGGGGTCGGGCACGTGGACGTGGCGCTCCTCGAGCGGTAGTCCGGTCGTCCTCCGGGCCCTCGTCGAGAGGCCCGGAGGGCGCCGGGGCGGGCCGCCCCGGGGGCCCGCTCAGGAGGCCGGGATCGGGGGCTGGAGGACGTCGCTGATCCACTTCATCGTGCCCTCGTTCATGCCCTCGATGTAGGTGCGGGCGTTGTGGTCGCCGCCCCGGATGATCTGCAAGCGGGTTTTGACCGGACCTTTGCCGAAATTGTCGATGAAATTCTGCACCTTCTGAAGCGTTCCGCGCTCCTTCGAGCCCACCTGGAACGCCAGATACACATCGGGTCCGCCATTGGCGATCAGCTGCGGGGCGAGCCGCTCCGGATTGTTCGCTTCCTGTTCATCCTCGTACCCCTGCCACAAGGGTGAGTCGGGGACGATGTCCGGGCCGGAGGCGATCACGGCCTTGAATTTCTCCGGGTACTGCAGCACCGACTTCAGGGCCACGAATCCGCCCGAGGACGACCCCATGAAGGCCCAGCCGTCCCGGGTCTTGAACGTCCGGAAATTGGCCCGGACGAGATCGGGCACGTCCTCCGTCATCCACGTGCCCATCTTCGGCTGGTCCGGGATGTCGCTGCCGTCGTAGTAGTGCTTCTTGTTCGGGTTCAGCACCGGCATCACCACGATGAACGGCAGGCCCTTCCCCTCCTGCGACCAGCGCGCGATGCTGCGCTGCAGCCCGAGGCCGGCCCCGATCCAGTAGTTGCGGGGGTAGCCGTAGCTGCCGGGCAGGGCGATCAGCACCGGGAAGCCGCTGTTGGCGTACTTCGGGTCGAAGTACTGCTTCGGCGCCCAGACCCACACCTGGCCCGTGAACCCGGACTTCGGTCCGGTGTACGTCGTCACGCCGATGGTCGTGCCGTCGGCGAGCCGGCTCTCCTCGCGGAACTCGGCGCGCGGCCCCGTGGGCAGCTGCGTCAGCCGCTCCGAGAGGGAGACCCGCTGCTGCCGCTTGCCCGTGCCCGGGGAGGCCGACGGGCCGCCGGCGGAGGGGCTCGGGGCGTCGAAGCTGACCGGTGCGCCGGGGCCGCCGCAGCCGGCGGCCAGGAGCGTGGCGAGGGCGGCGGCCCCGACCGCTGCGGCGATCCGTCTGCGCGCGCCGGACCCGCGGGGCGCGGCGCCCGCACGGGTCGTCGCGGACCCGTGGGATATCGGGCGGTGCGGCTCGGTCGGACGGGGCGTGGTGCGGCGGATCATCTGGACACGGTCGCACGCTCCGGCAAGATCCGCTTAATCCGGTGTTCATCCGATGTGCCGTTCATCTGAGGAGGCGGGCCGGGAGCCGGCGGTGCGGGGAGGACGGGGCCGCGGGGAAGCGGTGGCCGGGGGCCGGGCACGGCTAGGGTGCTCGCGTCAGGGGGACGGACGTCACGGGGGCCGCGGCAGGCCCGACGGGACAGGCAGGGGAGGCGCGCATGCATCCGCTCGACGCGGACGAACCGCGGAACATCGGCGGGTACCGGCTGCTCGGCAGGCTCGGGGCGGGCGGCATGGGCCGCGTCTACCTGGGCCGCAGCACGGGCGGCCGGACGGTGGCGATCAAGATCGTGCACCCGCACTTCGCCCTCGACGAGGAGTTCCGCACCCGCTTCCGCCGGGAGGTCGCGGCCGCCCGCCGGGTGGGCGGCGACTGGACGGCCCCGGTCCTCGACGCCGACCCCGAGGCGGCCGTTCCGTGGGTGGCGACCGGCTACGTGGCCGGGCCCTCCCTGGACCGCGCGGTGGCCGCGCACGGCCCGCTGCCGGAGGCCTCCGTACGGGCCATGGGCGCGGGGCTGGCCGAGGCGCTGGCGGCGGTGCACGGGCTCGGGCTGGTGCACCGGGACGTGAAGCCCTCGAACGTGATGCTGACCCTGGACGGGCCGCGCCTGATCGACTTCGGCATCGCCCGCGCCTCGGACGGCACGGCCTCCCTCACCTCCACCGGTGTCTCCATCGGCTCGCCCGGCTACATGGCGCCGGAGCAGATCCTGGGCAGGGGGACGACGGCGGCCGCGGACGTGTTCTCGCTGGGCGCGGTGCTGGCGTACGCGGCCACGGGCGAGCCGCCGTACACCGGTGACAACTCGGCCACGCTCCTCTACAAGGTCGTGCACGAGGAGCCGGAGCTGGGGCGGGTGCCGGGGGCCGGCGGGCTGCGCGAGCTGGTGGCGGCCTGCCTGGCGAAGGACCCGGCCGCCCGGCCCGCGCCCGCGGAGCTGTCGGCGGCGCTGGCCCCGGGCGGGGCGGCGGCCGGCTACGTGGCGGGATGGCTGCCGCCGGCGCTGGTCGAGGAGGTCTCGCGGACGGCGGTCCGGCTGCTGGACCTGGAGGCGGGCCCGGCGGAACCGGCGGGCCCGGCCGGCCCGGTGCACACCGCGGGCGGGCCGCTCGCGACGGGCTCCGCGGTCGCGTACGGGACGGGCACCCCGTACGGCAGCGCGGCCGAGCACGCCCCCGCGACCGGGGCCCCCGGCACCCGGACCCCCACCCCCGCCGGGACCCCCTTCGCCGGCGCCGGCCCGTACGGGTCCGGGGCGGGTGCGGTGGCGGCCGGCGGGGCGTACGGGCCGCCGGACGCCTCGTACGGCCCGGCGTACCCGGCCACCGCGACCGGCGTCCCCGGACCGCGGACGGCCGGCGGTACGGGGGGCTCCGCGGACCCGGCCGGGACCGCGGCGGGCGCCGCCGAGGGGGCCGGCGGACTGACGGTCTCGGCCCGGGCCGGGCGGCGGGTCAGCTGCACCGTGACGCTGGCGGTGGCGGCCGCGCTGGCCGCGGTGAGCCTGGGCGGGCTGTACGCCATGGACCTGCTGCCGGGCCGGGGCGCGCGGCACGACTCCGCGAGCGGCTCCGACGCGTCCAGCCCCGGCGCCACGCCGGGCACCCGCGGCCCGGGCACTTCCGGCGGCGACGGCGACGGCACTCCGGACACCCCTACCACCGGCCCGGGCACGGCCTCCCCCGACACCGGCGCCGGAAGCCGGGACACCGTTCCGGCGGCCCTCACCGGCACCTGGAAGGGCACGGTGAAGACGAACGTCGGCGTGAGGGTGCAGTTCGAGATCGCCATCAGGGCGGGCCGCACCGGCGACTTCGTGGGCCGCGACGTGTCCGGGATGGACCTGCTGGGCACCCACTTCGACTGCAGCGGCAACTGGAAACTGGCGAAGGCCACGGACCGCTCGCTGGTGCTCGACACCAGCGGCGGCCCCAATCCGCACCCGGGCGTGTGCGCCGACGGCTCCCCGAACGAGCGCTTCACCCTCAACGCGGACGGCACGCTGCACTACGCCTCGGGCGACGCGGCGGCCGGCAACCCGGAGGGCGACCTGACCAAGCAGGGCTGACGGAACCGGCCCGGGGGGCTGGCGTAGGCTGGATCGGTCCGTACCTCTTGACAGCCCCTGACACCACCGAAAGGTGAGGCACCGGTGACCGACCAGGCCGCTCTCCAGTCTGTCCTCGACCGCGCCGCCGAGGGGGGTCGGATCTCCGCCGAGGAGGCGCTGGACCTCTACCGGCACGCGCCGCTGCACGCCCTCGGCTCGGCCGCGGACACCGTCCGCCGCCGCCGCTACGCGGGTACCGAGCACATCGCGACGTACATCATCGAGCGGAACATCAACTACACGAACGTCTGCGTCACCGCCTGCAAGTTCTGCGCCTTCTACGCGGCCCCCAAGGACACGAAGAAGGGCTGGACCCGCGACCTCGACGACATCCTGCGCCGCTGCGCGGAGACCGTGGAGCTGGGCGGCACGCAGATCATGTTCCAGGGCGGCCACCACCCGGACTTCGGCGTGGAGTACTACGAGCAGCACTTCGCCGCCATCAAGAAGGACTTCCCGCAGCTGGTCATCCACTCCCTCGGCGCGTCCGAGGTCGAGCACATGGCCCGCATCTCCGGCGTGAGCGCCGAGGAGGCGATCAAGCGGATCCACGCGGCCGGCCTGGACTCCTTCGCGGGCGCGGGCGCCGAACTCCTCCCCGAGCGGCCGCGCAAGGCGATCGCGCCGCTGAAGGAGTCCGGCGAGCGCTGGCTGGAGATCATGGAGATCGCCCACGGCCTGGGCGTGGAGTCCACCTCCACCATGCTGATGGGCACGGGTGAGACGAACGCCGAGCGCATCGAGCACATGCGCATGATCCGTGACGTGCAGGACCGGACGGGTGGCTTCCGGGCCTTCATCCCGTACACGTACCAGCCCGAGAACAACCACCTCAAGGGCCGCACGCAGGCGACCATCTTCGAGTACCTGCGGACGATCGCCATCGCCCGGCTGTTCTTCGACAACGTCGCGCACATCCAGGGCTCCTGGCTGACCGTCGGCAAGGAGGCCGGCCAGCTGTCCCTGCACTACGGCGCCGACGACCTCGGCTCGGTCATGCTGGAGGAGAACGTGGTCTCCTCGGCCGGTGCGAAGCACCGCTCCAACCGCCAGGAGCTCATGGACCTGATCCGCAGGGCGGACCGCGTCCCGGCCCAGCGCACCACGACGTACGAGCACGTCGTCGTCCACGACGACCCGGCGAACGACCCGGTCGACGACCGCGTCGTCTCGCACATCTCCTCCACCGCGCTCGAGGGGGGCACCGCCCACCCGGAGCTGAAGCTCCTCGACGCGAACTGAGCCGCGGCCGTGCGCACGCTGCATGCGGCCCCGCTGCTGCTGCCCGGGGGCGCGGCCGCTCCGCTGACGGGCGGTGCGGTGCTGGTCGAGGCCGACCGCATCGCCGCGATCGGGCCGCAGGCGGAGCTGGCCGAGGCCTATCCCACCGCCCGAATACGGGAGTGGCCCGGGGTGCTCACCCCGGGGCTGCGGCAGCCGCGCGCGGCGTGGCTGCTGACCCGCTGCTACTTCCCGGACCCGCGCGAGTACGCGCTGCTGGGCGCGGAGGTGCTGGGTCCGGGGGCGCTCGCGGACCTGGCCCCGGACGCCGCACGGATGGCGGGCAGCGTGCGCCGCGGGCTCCAGCAGATGCTGCGGCACGGCACCACGGCGGTGGCCCTGCCGCCCGGTGACCCGGCGCTGACCGCCCCGGCGGCCCGGCTGGGCCTGCGCCCGGCCGCCCCCGCGGCGGACCCCGGGGAGCGCCAGGAGTCGGCCGCCGACCTGGATCCGCTCGCCACGGCCGGATCCCTCGCGGCGGCCGTCCACGTCCCCCTCACGCTCGGCGCCCCGGCCGACTTCGCGGTCTTCGACGTCCCCGACGAGCCGGCGCTCCTCGCCCGCGGAGCGGCCTCCTGCGTCGCCACGGTCCTCGGCGGACGGCTGCTGTACCGGGGGCGCTGAGGTGCGGCCCCCGCCCGCGCGTCATTCCGCGCGGGCCGTGGTCGTCCCTTCGTGGGTGGGTACTGTCGTATCCGGGGCCGTGTACGACACCCGCGTCCACACTCGCGTTCATGGGAGCAGTGATGGCGACATCCGGTCGAGACGAGCGGGTCACCGAGGACAACTGGATGTTCCCGCCTGCCGACGGCTGGAGGTTCGACCAGGTCAAACACCTCGACCTCCCCTTCGACTGGGAACTCGTGGACGGAGTCGTGGTGGTCCGGGGCCAGACCAGGCTGTGGCACAACGTGGTGCGCGACAAGATCGCCCGGCATCTGGAGCTGGCACGGGTCGAGCCGTTCGAGGTGGTCACCGAGCAGTGCGTGATGTACGACGACCACAACACCCCCAAGCCGGACGTGATCGTCTACGACCCCACGGGGCTGGACTTCTTCGATCTCGAGTGCGTACCCGTCGACAAGCTGGCGCTGGCGGTCGAAGTGGTGTCCCCCGGGTCGCGCCAGGACGACCGTGTGCGCAAGCCCGCCCTGTTCGCGAGCGCACTCGTGCCGTACTACTGGCGGGTGGAGATCGGGCGCGATCGCAGCCTGGCCGTCCACGAGTTCTGGCTGCACCATCGACACCGCGAGTACATCGAGGCCCCGGAGACGCCGGTGCACCGGAAGGTGCTGGTCACCGAGCACCCGTACCCGATCGAGATCGACCTGCGTACCCTGCTCGGCTTCGGGCGACCGCATACCGGCACAATGAGCACGTGACCCGAGCCTCCCTGGACAAGCAGCCGCACGAAGTCGCCAGCATGTTCGACGACGTCGCGGCGAACTACGACCTCACCAACGACGTGCTGTCCCTCGGCCAGTCCCGCCTGTGGCGCAAGGAGGTGGCCAAGGCGGTGGGCGCCCGCCCGGCGCAGAAGGTGCTCGACCTCGCCGCCGGCACCGCGACCTCCTCGCTGCCCTTCGCCGCCACCGGCGCGTACGTCGTCCCCTGCGACTTCTCGCTGGGCATGCTCCGCGAGGGCAAGCGCAAGCACCCGCACCTGCCCTTCACCGCGGGCGACGGCACGAAGCTGCCGTTCAAGGACGGGGTCTTCGACACCGTCACGATCTCCTTCGGGCTGCGCAACGTGCAGGAGACCGAGGGCGCGCTGCGCGAGCTGTACCGGGTCACCAAGCCCGGCGGCAAGGTGGTCATCTGCGAGTTCTCGCAGCCGACCTGGGCGCCCTTCCGGACCGTCTACACCGAGTACCTGATGCGCGCGCTGCCGCCGGTGGCCCGGGCCGTGTCCAGCAACCCCGACGCGTACGTCTACCTCGCCGAGTCCATCCGGGAGTGGCCGGACCAGCCCGCGCTGGCCCAGCTGCTGCAGAAGGCCGGCTGGACCTCGGTCGCCTGGCGGAACCTGACCGGCGGCATCGTGGCCCTGCACCGCGGCACCAAGCCCGCCGCATAGCCCGCACCCGGCACCGCGGACACGGACACCGACACGGACACGGAACGGGCATGAGCACGGTGGTGGACTACCAGGCCGTCCTGGAGCAGGTCGCGGCCGACGTGGCCCCGCTCGTCGGCAGCGGCGAGCCGGCCGCGTACATCCCGGCCCTGGCGGAGGTCGACCCGAACCGCTTCGGCATGGCGGTCGCCGACCTCGACGGGAACGTCTTCGGGGTCGGCGACTGGCGCGTGCCGTTCTCCGCCCAGTCCATCACCAAGGTCTTCACCCTGGCGCTCGTCCTCGCGCACGGCGGGGACAGCGTCTGGGACCACGTGGGCCGCGAGCCCTCCGGCAACCCGTTCAACTCCCTGGTGCAGCTGGAGTACGAGAACGGCATCCCGCGCAACCCGTTCATCAACGCGGGCGCCCTCGTCGTCACCGACCGCCTGCAGACCTGGACCGGCGACGCGAGCAGCGAACTCCTGGAGTTCCTGCGGCGCGAGAGCGGCAACGAGGACCTGGCCTTCGACGCCGAGGTCGCCGCGTCGGAGTCCGCGCACGGCGACCGCAACGCGGCGCTGGCGCACTTCATGGCCTCGTACGGCAACATCGCCAACCCGGTGCCCACCCTGCTCGACCACTACTTCTGGCAGTGCTCGATCGAGACCAGCTGCGCCGACCTCGCACTGGCCGCCCGCTTCCTGGCCCGGCACGGGCTGCTCGCCGACGGCTCGCGGCTGCTCACCCGCAGCGAGGCCAAGCAGGTCAACGCGGTGATGCTGACCTGCGGCACGTACGACGCCGCCGGCGAGTTCGCGTACCGGGTGGGCCTGCCGGGCAAGAGCGGCGTCGGCGGCGGGATCGTCGCCGTGGTGCCCGGGCGGTGCACGCTGTGCGTGTGGAGCCCGGGCCTGGACGAGCGGGGCAACTCGGTGGCGGGCGTCGCCGCGCTCGACCGGTTCACGACGCTGACGGGGCTGTCGGTCTTCTGACCCGGGGCGCCGCCGCGGGACGTCGGGCGGGCCGGGACCTCGGAGCGCCGGGCGGCCGGGACCTCAGAGCGCGAGGCGGTAGCGGTGGCCCCGGCGCTCACCGCCGCTCAGCGCGAACACCTCCGCCAGCTCCATCCCGAGGCGCTCGGCCACCGCGATCGAGCGGACGTTCGTGGACTCCACCATCGCCACCACCTCCGGCACGCCGGCCGCCCGTACCCTTTCGATGGTTTCGAGCGCCGCCGCGGTGACGTACCCCTTGCCCCAGTACGGCCGGGCCAGCCGCCAGCCGATCTCTATGCTGCCCGCCGGACCCCACTCCCGCGGCCACGGCTGCGCCCCGGTGAACCCGATGACCTCGCCGGCCTCGTCGAGCATCGTCCAGAAGCAGAAGCCCAGCTGGGCGTCGTGCATCCGCTGGCGCGCGGTCAGCTCCTCGTACACCGAGAGCTCGGCGGGACCGCCCTGGAAGCGCATCACTTCGGGATCGTTGAACACCCGGTGCCAGGCGTATGCGTCCTCCTCGGTCGGCACGCGGAGCTGGACGTCGGGGAGCAGCTTGGTCATCGGGGCGGCCCTTCTCGGTGGTGATCGCTCGTCGCTGCATAGACTGCCCATGTCCTGTGCCTTCGGCACGCAGAAATTTAGAGTCGTCGGGAGAACCCGCCGTGGCCGAGTCGCTCTCCGAGCACACCGCTGATGTGATCGTCGTCGGGGCCGGGCCGGCCGGCTCCGCCACCGCGTACCACCTGGCCAAGGCGGGACTCGACGTCCTGCTGCTGGAGAAGACGGCCTTTCCGCGCGAGAAGGTCTGCGGCGACGGCCTGACCCCGCGCGCGGTCAAGCAGCTGGTGGCCATGGGCATCGACATCTCGGAAGAGGCCGGCTGGCTGCGCAACAAGGGCCTGCGCATCATCGGCGGCGGGGTGCGGCTCCAGCTGGACTGGCCCGATCTTGCGTCGTTCCCCGACTACGGCCTGGTGCGCAAGCGCGACGACTTCGACGAGCAGCTGGCCCGCAACGCGCAGAAGGCGGGCGCGCGGCTGTACGAGCAGTGCAACGTGGGCGAGCCGATCCGCGACCCGCGCACCGGGCACATCACGGGCGTGCACGCGAAGCTGGGCGACGAGAAGACCCCGGTGACCTTCCACGCCCCGCTGGTGGTCGCGGCCGACGGCAACTCCACGCGCCTGTCGCTGGCCATGGGCCTGCACCGGCGCGAGGACCGGCCGATGGGCGTCGCCGTCCGGACGTACTTCGAGTCCCCGCGGCACGACGACGACTACCTGGAGTCCTGGCTGGAGCTGTGGGACCGGCGCGGTCCGCAGGACCGGCTGCTGCCCGGGTACGGCTGGATCTTCGGCATGGGCGACGGCACGTCCAACGTGGGCCTGGGCATCCTCAACTCCTCCAAGGCCTTCCGGGAGCTGGACTGGCGCGAGGTGCTCAAGGCCTGGTGCGCGTCGATGCCGGCGGACTGGGGCTACACGCCGGAGAACATGACGGGCCCGATCCGCGGCGCCGCGCTGCCGATGGCCTTCAACCGCCAGCCGCACTACACCAAGGGCCTGCTGCTGGTCGGCGACGCCGGCGGCCTGGTGAACCCCTTCAACGGCGAGGGCATCGCGTACGCCATGGAGTCGGGCGCGATCGCGGCCGAGGTCATCGTCCAGGCGCACGCGCGGTCCACCCCGGCGCAGCGCGAGCTGGCGCTGCACCACTACCCGCGGATCCTCAAGGACACCTACGGCGGCTACTACACGCTGGGCCGCGCCTTCGTGAAGCTGATCGGCAACCCGAAGGTGATGCAGATCGCGGCGCAGCGGGGGCTGACGCACCCGATGCTGATGAAGTTCACGCTCAAGATGCTGGCGAACCTGACCGACCCGTCGGGCGGCGACGCGATGGACCGCATCATCAACGGCCTCTCGCGGGTGGCCCCGAAGGCCTGACGCCGTCCGGGCCACGGCCCCGCCCCGAACCCGTTCCGGCGCTCCGCGCCGGTTCGGGGGTCCGGGGCGGAGCCCACGGTTTCGGGAAGGGGCGGGGAGGGGGAGTCGCCCCGCAGGGCAACGACCCGCGGCCGAGCGGCGACGGACGGCCGGGCCGTATCCGGGCCGGGCCGGGACCGGGACCGGTCAGCGGCGGAGGGCTTCGGCGGGGGCGACGCGCGCCGCCCGCACCGCGGGGTGCACCCCCGCGAGGAGCCCCACCCCCAGCCCGACCAGCGGCGCGAGCCCCACGACGTACCCCGGCACGACGGGGGTCCACGACCGGACGACGGCGACGAGCACGACGGTCACCACCCCCACCGACGTCCCCACCAGCCCCCCGAGCGCACCGAGCACCCCCGACTCCGCCAGGAACTGCGCCGCCACGTGGCGGCCCCGCGCCCCCAGCGCCCGCCGCAGCCCGATCTCCGCGCGCCGCTCCAGCACCGCCACCAGCGTCGTGTTGGCGATCCCGACCGCGCCGATGACCAGGCACACCGAGGCCAGCAGCAGGAACAGCGCCCCCAGGTCCGAGGTCACCGTGGTCCGCAGGGCCCGCGGGTCGGGCGGCGGCACCGCCCGCAGGTACTCGGGATGGTCGGGCCGCAGCGCGACCGGCGCCAGCGCCGCCACCTGCCGCGCCGCGCCCAGCTCGGTGGCGATCAGCATGCGCGCGCTCCCCGGGGTGGGCGGCCCCCACAGCTCCTCGGCGGTGGACCGCGGCACCAGGACGGACAGCAGCGCGTCCGGCTGCCGGCGTACGTCGGCCAGGATCCCGGCCACCAGGAACGGTTCGCCCCCGATCCGTACCGCGGGCCGGGCCGCGAGCGTGGTGATGCCGAGCCGGTCGGCGACCCCGGGGCCGATGACGGCCACCCGCTGCCGGGTCCGCTCGGCGAACCCGTCGTACAGCCGCCCCTCGCGCAGCCGCGGGACGGTCGCCCGTACCGCGCCGGGCGAGGCGGCGAGCACGGGCGCGCCCGGATCGCCACCGGCCCCGTCACCCGCGTCGACGCCGCCCGTTCCGGTGGCGCCCGCACCGTCCCCGCCCGGGCCCGGCAGCCGTACGGGCCACCACACGCCCGCGTCGCGGATGCCGGCCAGCGCGCCGATGCGGCGCTCCGCGTCCGCGGGGAAGCCGGGTCCGGCGAACCCGTCCCGCTGCACGGCCACGTCCTCGACGGTCACCTCGGTGGCGGTGAGCGCGTCGAACCGCCCGTCGATGCGGGCCGCGAGGGTCGCCGTCAGCCCCAGGACCGCCACCAGGCTGCCCACTCCGAGCACCGTCCCGAGGGCGGTCAGCGCCGCCCGGCCGGGCCGGCGCAGGATCCCCGCGAAGGCCTCGCCGAACAGGTCGCGGACGGTCATCCGGGTCCGTTCGACGCCCTCGGGGTCCCCGGCATCCCCGCCACCCCGGTCCGCCCCGGGCCGGGTCGTCCCGGTCGTCGTCACGCCCCCACCCGCCCGTCGCGGATGGTCAGGGTCCGGCCGGCCCGGGCGGCCACGGCCGGGTCGTGGGTGATGACGACCACCGTCATGCCGGCGGCGTGCAGTCCGTCCAGCAGCCCGAGGACGGAGGCCGCGTTGGCGGAGTCGAGGTTGCCGGTCGGCTCGTCGCACAGCAGCAGCGACGGCCGCCCGGCGAGGGCCCGGGCGACGGCGACCCGCTGCTGCTCGCCGCCCGACAGCCGGCCGGGCGGGGCGTCGGTGCGGTGCCCGAGGCCGACGCGGTCGAGGGTGTCGCGGGCGCGTACGAGGCGCTCGGCGCGCGGGAGTCCGGTGTAGAGCCGGGCGAGGGCGACGTTCTCCAGGGCGGTGAGGTGGGGCAGCAGGTGGAAGGCCTGGAACACGAACCCGATGCGCCGGCCGCGCAGCGCGGTGCGCGCGGCGTCGCCGAGCGCACCGGTGTCGATGCCGTCGAGGAGGTACCGGCCGCGGGTGGGGGAGTCGAGCAGCCCGGCGACGTTGAGGAAGGTCGACTTCCCGGATCCCGAGGGTCCGACGACCGCCACGAACTCCCCCCGCCGGACGGCCAGGTCGCAGTCCGCCAGTGCTTCGACGGGCGGCGGCCCGGGGTACGTGAGCCCGACGCCGCGGAACTCGATGACGGGGGCCCCGGCCGGGGCGGGGGCGACCGGGGCGGCCCGGCGCCGCAGCAGCCTCATCGCGGTGCTCCCGGGGCCGTGCCGGTGACGACCCGGGTGCCGGGGACGAGGGTGCCCGGCACGGCGGGGGCCACCTCGACGAACCCGTCGCCGGTCGTGCCGGTGCGCACCTCGACCCGGCGCGGGTCGCCGGCGGCGTCGACCGCCGTGACGACCGTACGGCCGTCGGCCCCGGCGGACACGGCGGTGACGGGGACGACCAGGGCGGGCCCCTGGGTGGCGGCGGCCTCGACGGTGAGCCGGACGTCCTGTCCGGCGAACTCGGCGGGCAGCGGGCGGTCCGGGCGGACCACCATCCGGTAGCCGAGGTCGACGGGGCCGCCGCCGGCGCCGTCCCCCTGGCCGGTGCCCGCGCCCGGATCCGCCGACCCGGCGGACGGGGGCCGGCCCGTGGTCCGCTCGGTGGCGACCAGCCGGACCGTGCCGCGGACGTCCTTGCCGGCGGCCTCCGAGGACACGGTCACGGGCTGGCCGGGCCGCAGCAGCCGCCGCTTGTCGTCCTTGAGGTAGGCCTCGACCACGAGTTCGCCCGCGGAGAGGGTGAGGACCGGGCCGGTGGCCGGTGCGCCGACGGCGGCCGCGATCCGGCTGACCCGGGCGGGGAAGGACCGTACGTAGACCACCTCGGCGGCGGGCAGCATCGGCCCGGCGGCCGCCTCGGCCGCCGCCAGCTCGGCCCGCGCGGCGGCGAGCGTCTCGCGCGCCCGGGCCACCTCCCGGTGGAGGCTGCCCTTGGCCCTCCGGTCCGGCGCGCCCGCGCCCGCGCCGGGCCCGGGTGAGCCGGGTGAGCCGGGTGAGCCGGGTGAGCCGGGTGAGCCGCCGGGCCCCGGGGAGCCGGGGGCGGTGGGCGCCCCCGGTCCGGGCGCGGTCGGGCCCGGGGAGCTCGGAGCGGTCGGCGCGGGCGTACCCGAGCCGCTCGGCCCCGAGCCGCCGGCCGGCGCCGCGGCCGCCGCCGCGACGGCCTCGGCGTCCTCCAGGGCCCACCGGGCGTCGCGCACCGCGGTGCGGGCGGCCGCCACGGCGGCCCCGCCGTCCGCGACCGCGGGCAGGGGGGCGTAGCCGACGGCCCGGTAGTGCGCCGTCAGGGCCGCCTTCGTGCCGGCGCCGAAGACGCCCGCCGGGTCGCCGCCCGTGGGGTGGCCCAGCCCGCGCAGCGCCCGCTGGAGCTGCGCCACGTCGGCGCCCACGGCCCCCGGGCGCAGGTCCCGGTAGCCGGGGAGGGCGCCGGGCAGCGCGCACACGGGCCGGCCCGAGACCTCGGCCACCACCTGCCCGGCCCGCACCGGTGCCCCGGCCGCCACCGGCAGCCGGGTCACCACGGCCCGGCCCTCGCCCCCGCCCTGCGGGGCGACCTGCACCGTCTGCCCCGCCACCACGGTGCCGCGCATGACCACGGTCTCGGCGAGCACCCGGCGCTCCACCTCCGCGAGCAGCGGTCCCTGCGGCGGGGGCCCGGTCTCGGCGGCGAGCTGGGCGGGGGACTTCACGAACGCGGTGGCCAGCAGGCCGCCGGTGGTCATCAGGGCCGCCCCGGCGGCGATGCCGAGCACCGCGCGCCGCCCGCGGACGAGCGTGCTCATCCGCCCAGGACGCCTTCCCCGTCGTCGCTCCCGCCCGGCCGCCGGCACTTGCGCAGCTGCTCGGCGTACGTGGTCTTCAGGCTGTGCACCTGTTCCCGGGTCAGCTTCGTGTCGTCGAACTCGCCCGTGACGGGTTTCGGGTCCGGGTACCAGGTGACGCCCTCGCGGCGCATGCAGGCGGTCTCCTCGCGGGCCGCGGCCATCTCCTCGGGCGGGACCGGCTGGGGGCTGGGCGGCGGGGGCAGGAGGGCGAAGCAGGCCTTCTCGGCGGCCGCGACCTTGTCCAGCGGCTGGGACTTGTCCAGCCGGGGGGCTCCGGAGTCCGTGTGCCAGATTTCCAGCCCCTGCCCTTTCAGACAGTCGTAATACGCGATTTCCTCCGCGGTCGGCGGTGGGCCGTCGCTCTCCGCGGGGTCATTGCCACCGGTGCACGCGGCGAGCGAAAGGGACATAAGGAGGACGGCAGTCGCAATTCGCGGCCGCATCGGGGCGCTTGGCATGGACGTGAAGGTTATGAGGGGATTCCGGGGTGCCCCAGACGACTATCGGCCAACCTCGAAAGCCCGCTTGTGCGCGGATAGCGCAGCCCGTTTAATCCCGGGGCGGCACTGCCGTGTCACGCGATGCCTGTGAGCCCAAAAACCCCCAACGGTGAGGAATAGGCGATGAATCAGACACTTCGCAGACTGGCTTCCGCTTCGGTCGCGGCCGCCGCCCTCGGCGCCGTCGTGCTGGCCGCCGCGTCGCCCGCGGCCGCCTACGCGAAGAACGGCTACCTGGAGGCCGACGAGTTCGGGCTCTATTACGAATCCGGCACCGTCGGCTGCGTATTCGATCTGAGCGGCGCGGACGTGAACTTCACCGACGACGCGTTCCGCGGGCCGTCCGGTTGCCTCGGATACGGGCGCAACGTCAACGACAACACGGAGTCCTACCGGAACCGCGACGTGGTCACGTGGGAGGTCTGGACCGACACCTACTACGACGGAAGTCTGGGCTACATACCCAAGGGGTATAGCGGGGACGCGTCGAGCGCGTTCAAGAACCGGATCTCGTCGTCCGTCTACAAGTTCGGTTGATCGGCCGGACGGAAAGCACGCGCATGAGCAGGAATTTCCCGGTCCGTGCCCGCCTCGTGCCGCCGGGCCTCGCGGCCGCCCTGGCGGCCGCCCTCGCGCTCACCGGCTGCTCGGGGCCGGCGCCCGCCGACGCGGAGCGGGCGGCCGAGCCGCCGCTGGGCGCCGTGGCGGTCAACCCCGCCACCGCCTCGCTCGCCCTCCCCCTGGACGCGTACCAGGACACGGCGGAGGAGAACCGGCGGATGGACGCCGTCCAGGACCGGCTCACCTCGCGCTGCATGGCCCGGTACGGCTTCGGGTACGCGGCACCGGCGTCCCCGCCCGCCTCCGCGGCGGCCGCCGGGGACCGGCACAGGTACCTGTACGGCCTCGCCGATCCGGCGTACGCGGCGGCGCACGGGTACGACAAGGACGCCGGCGCTCCCCGACCGCCCAAGCCGCACGGGCCGCCGCTCGGCGACAGCGCGTACACCGTGATGTACGGCGAACGGCCGGGCGTCCCCGGCGCGTCGGGCCCGGACCCGCGCACCCAGGAGGAAGCGGACGAAACGCCCAGCGGGATCGCGGTGGGCGGCCGGCCGGTGCCGCCGGGCGGCTGCCAGCGCGAGGGGTACCGCAAGCTCTACGCGCCCGCCAAGGACAGCGTGGACCTGCTGTACGCGTTCGGGCTGGCCTCCGAGGCGCACACCCGGGCCGGGCGGGACTCGCGGGTGCGGGCCGTGCTCGCGAAGTGGTCCTCGTGCATGGCGCAGGGCGGCTATCCGGGCCTGCCGGGGCCGTACGACGTGCAGCGCAAGCTCGGGCTGGCGGCGGACCCGGGCGGGCCGCGGGCGGTCCGGGCGGCCGTGCGCGACGTGGCGTGCAAGCGCGAGGTCAACCTGGTGGGCGTGTGGGCGGCGGCCGAAGCGGCCTACCAGCAGCGCCTGATCGAGGAGCACGCCGAGACGCTGGCGCTCTACGCGCGGCAGCGCGCGCAGCGCTTCCGGCTGGCCGCCGCGCTCGCCTGAGGGCCGAGCCGGGCCGGGCATGCCGGTGGGATCCCACCGGCGTGCTGCAGCGCCGCGCCGGACAGGCCGGAGGGCCGGCACTCCGCCCCCGAGCGGGGGAGTGCCGGCCCCTTCGGGTCCGTGCGTCAGAGGACGCGCACGGCGCCCGACGGGGCGTCGTAGCTCAGCGAACGCTCGACGATGCCCGTGCTCGGGTTCTGCGCGCCCACGAACTTGCCGCCGCCGATGTAGACGGCCACGTGGTAGGCGCTGCCCGCGCCGCCCCAGTACAGGATGTCGCCGGCCCGGAGGTTGCTCAGCGAGACCTGGGTGCCGGCCGTGGACTGCTCCTGCGAGGTCCGCGGCAGGGAGATGCCCGCCTGCCGGAACGCGGCCTGGACCAGGCCCGAGCAGTCGTAGGCGGAGGGGCCGGTGGCGCCCATCACGTACGCCTTGCCGACCTGGGCCAGTGCGAAGTTGACGATCGCCGCGGCGGAGCCGGTGGCGGTGCTCGACGATCCGGAGTCCGAGGAGCCGGAGTCCGAACCGGAGTCGGAGGAGCCCGAGCCCGAGTTCCCGGTCAGCTTGGTGCGGGTGGAGGTGCGGGAGGCGCGCTCGGCGGCGGCCTTGCGCTCGGCCTCCGCCTTCTTCTCGGCCTCCGCCTCGGCGCGTGCCTCGGCCTTGGCCTTCCTGGCCTCGGCGGCGGCGCTCTTCTCGGCGGCGTGCTCGTGGGCGGTCAGCTCGCCGTCGAGGGCGGCCGCGAAGGTGGCGTCGGCCGACTCCGTCACGGCCGAGGAGACGTCGGCGGCCACGTCCAGCTTGAGGACCGGCATCTCCTGAGTGTCGGTCACCGGCTCGGAGGCCGGGGCCGCGCTCGCCGGCCCCGTCATCGCCAGGGTGCTGAGGACGCCACCGGCAACTCCGGCGCGCACCGCGAGCCTCGCGAGGCGGGGGCGGGGCTTCCGGTGGCTGGGTATGTGAGCGGTATGGGACATGGGGACAACCGCTATCAGCCGTTCGCGGTTCCCTTCAAGAAACGTGGTCTCCGCCACAGTTGGCCCCGCCGTGGCGCGAACCGGGCGTGTCGGATGGCTCATTGACGCCGTAACGGACGAAACGGACAGGCGCTCACGAGGCTCTGATCTCTATGTTTGATCAATACGCCCGAATTGCCCCACCGTCTACCATCCGACGACACCGATGGCCAAGCCCCCTTTCGCGGAAGCGAATTCCGCGTGGCCGAGCTCACAGGACCGTCACGTTTGCGCCACCGCTGTCGAGTTAGGGGCGAAGGTTCGGCCGGGGCGGGGTGCGAGCCACCCGCCTGCCGGTCGCCCGGCGCCCACCCGTCGTCCGCCCACCGCCCACCTGACGCCCGCCACCCGCGACGCCCGCCGATGCGCGCGCCCCGCGCGCTCGTGAACGGGTGCACGCGGTCCCGCCCCGTCCGCGCGGGGGCCCGTCGCCCCGGCGCACCGGCGTCCACTCGCGTACGCACGGACTCCCCCTGCCGGGCGACGCGGGTTCCCTTACCACTCCGGCGCCCCATGGACCAATTTGCGTGCAGACTCCATCGTTTGATAGTGCGCCCCCGCCTTCACCTGCGAAAACACCCTCGGATGTCACCTATGGTGACCACTTGCGTGCTTCCGGTGTGAAGATCACCCCTGATCGGGCTTCATGATCCTTCGTCTCGTGGTGGAGATCACAAACTCGGTCCTGTAACCCGTGTCGCAGATCACAGACGGGCGGGCATAAGATGCGCAGCAGTCCGGCTTGTGAACTGCCTCACATGTGCATGATCTTCGCGAGGTGGGACATCCCCGTCGGGCTCAGCGGTCGAACGGTCAAGGACGACTGGAAGGAGCGGGGAGCGTGAATGCGTACGCGCCCATCCTCGTGCTCGGCGCCCTCGGGGCAGGGTTTGCGATCTTCTCCGTGGTCATGGCCACGCTGATCGGCCCCAAGCGCTACAACCGGGCGAAGCTCGAAGCCTACGAGTGCGGCATCGAACCCACCCCGGTTCCGGCCGGCGGAGGCCGCTTCCCCATCAAGTACTACCTGACGGCGATGCTCTTCATCGTCTTCGACATCGAGATCGTCTTCCTCTACCCCTGGGCGGTCACCTTCGACGCCCTGGGGATCTTCGGGCTCGTCGAGATGCTGCTCTTCGTGCTCACCGTCTTCGTCGCGTACGCGTACGTGTGGCGGCGCGGCGGCCTGGAATGGGACTAGGGGCTCACACATGGGACTCGAAGAGAAGCTGCCGAGCGGCTTCCTGCTGACGACGGTCGAGCAGGCCGCGGGCTGGGTGCGCAAGGCCTCCGTCTTCCCGGCCACCTTCGGACTGGCGTGCTGCGCCATCGAGATGATGACCACGGGCGCGGGCCGCTACGACCTCGCCCGCTTCGGCATGGAGGTCTTCCGCGGCTCGCCGCGCCAGGCCGACCTCATGATCGTGGCGGGCCGGGTGAGCCAGAAGATGGCGCCGGTGCTGCGGCAGGTCTACGACCAGATGCCCAACCCGAAGTGGGTCATCTCCATGGGCGTCTGCGCCTCCTCCGGCGGCATGTTCAACAACTACGCGATCGTCCAGGGCGTGGACCACATCGTCCCGGTCGACATCTACCTGCCCGGCTGCCCGCCCCGCCCCGAGATGCTGATGGACGCGATCCTCAAGCTCCACCACAAGATCCAGACCTCCAAGCTCGGCGTGAACCGGGAAGAGGCGGCCCGCGAGGCGGAGGAGGCGGCCCTCAAGGCCCTCCCCACCATCGAGATGAAGGGGCTGCTCCGGTGAGCGAGACCCACGAGCCGACGCCCGAGAACGGCAACAACGTTCCTGCCCCGCGCGACGCGGGCGGCGAGGTCATCGGCGTCCGCAAGGGCATGTTCGGCGCCCGCAACGGCGGCGACACCTCCGGGTACGGCGGCCTGGTCCGACCGGTCGTGCTGCCCGGCGCCTCCAGCCGGCCGTACGGCGGCTGGTTCGACGAGGTGGCCGACGAGCTGGAGGGGGCGCTGGAGGAGCAGGACCTGCTCCCGGCGAACGCCATCGAGAAGACGGTGGTCGACCGCGGCGAACTGACCTTCCACATCGCCCGCGAGCACCTCGTGCGCGTCGCCCGCACCCTGCGCGACGACCCGGCCCTGCGCTTCGAGCTGTGCACGGGCGTCTCCGGCGTCCACTTCCTCGAGGACAAGGGCCGCGAGCTGCACGCCGTCTACCACCTGCGCTCGATCACCCACAACCGGCTGGTCCGCCTGGAGGTCTCGGCGCCCGACGCCGACCCGCACGTGCCGTCCCTGGTCGAGGTCTACCCGACCAACGACTGGCACGAGCGCGAGACGTACGACTTCTTCGGCCTCGTCTTCGACGGGCACCCGGCGCTGACGCGGATCATGATGCCGGACGACTGGCAGGGCCACCCGCAACGCAAGGACTACCCGCTCGGCGGCATCCCCATCGAGTACAAGGGCGCCCAGATCCCGGCTCCCGACCAGCGGAGGTCGTACAGCTGATGTCCACCTCGAACCACACCTCCGACCACGCGGCCGACCCCGCCGCCGCGAGCGCGGCGGCGCGCGAGACCACCGAGGGCACCGTCTACACGGTCACCGGCGGCGACTGGGACGAGGTCGTCGCCTCCGCGGCCAAGGCCGACGACGAGCGCATCGTCGTCAACATGGGCCCCCAGCACCCCTCCACCCACGGCGTCCTCCGCCTCATTCTGGAGATCGAGGGCGAGACCGTCACCGAGGCGCGCTGCGGCATCGGCTACCTGCACACCGGGATCGAGAAGAACCTCGAGTTCCGCAACTGGACGCAGGGCACGACCTTCGTGACGCGCATGGACTACCTGACGCCGTTCTTCAACGAGGCCGCGTACTGCCTCGGCGTCGAGAAGCTCCTGGGCATCACCGACCAGGTCCCCGACCGCGCCTCGGTGATCCGCGTCCTGCTGATGGAGCTCAACCGGATCTCCTCCCACCTGGTCTGCATCGCCACCGGCGGCATGGAGCTGGGCGCGACCACGATCATGATCTACGGCTTCCGTGACCGCGAACTGATCCTCGACGTCTTCGAGCTGATCACCGGTCTGCGGATGAACCACGCGTTCATCCGTCCCGGCGGCCTCGCCCAGGACCTGCCCCCGGGCGCCGTCGACCAGCTCCGCGACTTCGTGAAGACCTTCAAGAAGAACCTGCCGGAGTACGACAAGCTCGCCACCGGCAACCCGATCTTCAAGGCCCGCATGCAGGACGTCGGCTACCTCGACCTGGCCGGCTGCATGGCGCTCGGCGCCACCGGCCCGATCCTGCGCTCCGCGGGCCTGCCGCACGACCTGCGCAAGTCCGACCCGTACTGCGGCTACGAGACGTACGAGTTCGACGTGCCGACCGCCGACAGCTGCGACTCCTACGGGCGGTTCCTGATCCGCCTCGAGGAGATGCGGCAGAGCCTGCGCATCGTCGAGCAGTGCCTGGACCGGCTGGAGCCCGGCCCGGTCATGGTCGCCGACAAGAAGATCGCCTGGCCCGCCCAGCTCGCCCTCGGCCCCGACGGCCTGGGCAACTCGCTCGACCACATCAAGAACATCATGGGCACCTCCATGGAGGCCCTCATCCACCACTTCAAGCTGGTGACCGAGGGCTTCCGCGTACCGGCCGGCCAGGTGTACACCGCCGTCGAGTCCCCCAAGGGCGAGCTCGGCGTGCACGTGGTCTCCGACGGAGGCACCCGCCCCTACCGGGTCCACTTCCGCGACCCGTCCTTCACCAACCTGCAGGCCATGGCGGCCATGTGCGAGGGCGGCCAGGTCGCCGACGTCATCGTCGCCGTCGCCTCCATCGACCCCGTGATGGGAGGCGTCGACCGATGACCACCGCGTCTTCTCGGGGGCAGACCCCCGAACCCCCCCTCTCCCTCGGCATGCCGCAGCTCCCGGCCCCGGACTTCCCGGAGGACGTCCGCGCCCGGCTCGAGGCGGACGCCCGGGAGGTCGTGGCCCGCTACCCCGACAGCCGCTCCGCGCTGCTGCCGCTGCTGCACCTGGTGCAGTCGGAGGAGGGGTACGTCTCCCGCACCGGCATCCGCTTCTGCGCCGAGGTCCTGGGGCTGACCACCGCAGAGGTCACCGCGGTCGCGACCTTCTACACGATGTACCGGCGCAAGCCGTCGGGCGAGTACCAGGTCGGGGTGTGCACCAACACCCTGTGCGCGGTGATGGGCGGCGACGCCATCTTCGACGAGCTGAAGCAGCACCTCGGGGTGGGCAACAACGAGACCACCGAGGACGGCAAGGTCACGCTGGAGCACATCGAGTGCAACGCGGCCTGCGACTTCGCCCCCGTCGTGATGGTCAACTGGGAGTTCTTCGACAACCAGACCCCCCGGTCCGCGAAGGACCTGGTCGACGACCTGCGCGCGGGCCGCCCGGTCTCCCCGACCCGGGGCGCGCCGCTGTGCACGTACAAGGAGACCGCGCGCATCCTGGCCGGCTTCCCCGACGAGCGCGAGGGCGCCGTCGCGGCGAGCGGCGGCGCGGGCCCCGCCTCCCTGACCGGGCTGCGCCTGGCCCGCGGCGAGGCGGCCCCGCACAGCAAGGTCGTGCACCCGCGCGGCGAGGCCGCGGGCGAGGAGGGGGAGTGATGACCGTGACCGCCGAGTCCAACGACGGGGGAACCTCCCAGCCGGGGGCCGGGAACGCCGACAAGCTGTTGGCGCCCGTGCTCTCCGCGTTCTGGGACGCCCCGGAGTCGTGGACGCTCGAGACCTACCGGCGCCACGAGGGCTACGAGGGCCTGCGCAAGGCGCTCGCGATGTCCCCGGACGACCTGATCGCGTACGTGAAGGACTCCGGACTGCGCGGCCGCGGCGGCGCCGGCTTCCCGACCGGGATGAAGTGGCAGTTCATCCCGCAGGGCGACGGCAAGCCGCACTACCTCGTCGTCAACGCCGACGAGTCGGAGCCCGGGACCTGCAAGGACATCCCGCTGCTCTTCGCCAACCCGCACTCCCTCATCGAGGGCATCGTCATCGCCTGCTACGCGATCCGCTCCGAGCACGCCTTCATCTACCTGCGCGGCGAGGTCGTCCCCGTCCTGCGCCGGCTGCACGAGGCGGTGCGCGAGGCGTACGAGGCGGGCTACCTGGGCGAGAACGTCCTCGGCAGCGGCCTGAACCTCGAACTCACGGTGCACGCGGGCGCCGGCGCGTACATCTGCGGTGAGGAGACCGCGCTGCTCGACTCGCTCGAGGGGCGCCGCGGCCAGCCCCGGCTGCGTCCCCCCTTCCCCGCGGTCGAGGGCCTCTACGCGTGCCCCACCGTCGTGAACAACGTCGAGTCCATCGCCTCGGTTCCCGCGATCCTGAACCGGGGCAAGGACTGGTTCAAGTCGATGGGCACGGAGAAGTCCCCGGGCTTCACCCTGTACTCGCTGTCCGGGCACGTGGCCAACCCCGGCCAGTTCGAGGCCCCGCTCGGGATCACGCTGCGCCAGCTGCTCGACATGAGCGGCGGGATGCGGCCCGGGCACCGGCTGAAGTTCTGGACCCCGGGCGGCTCGTCCACCCCGATGTTCACCGACGAGCACCTCGACGTGCCGCTCGACTACGAGGGCGTGGGCGCGGCCGGCTCGATGCTCGGCACCAAGGCCCTGCAGTGCTTCGACGAGACCACCTGCGTGGTCCGCGCGGTCACCCGGTGGACCGAGTTCTACGCCCACGAGTCCTGCGGCAAGTGCACGCCGTGCCGCGAAGGCACGTACTGGCTGGTCCAGCTGCTGCGCGACATCGAGGCCGGCAACGGCGTGATGTCCGACCTCGACAAGCTGAACGACATCGCCGACAACATCAACGGCAAGTCCTTCTGCGCCCTCGGCGACGGCGCCGCCAGCCCCATCTTCTCCTCGCTCACGTACTTCCGCGAGGAGTACGAGCAGCACATCACGGGCAAGGGCTGCCCCTTCGACCCGGCGAAGTCGACCCTGTGGGCCGACACGGAGGTGACCGCATGACCATCACCAGCTCCGCACCCGCCGGGGGCGGCGAGGCCGCGGTCCCGCCGGCGGACCTGGTCTCCCTGACCATCGACGGGGTCCAGGTGTCCGTACCGAAGGGCACCCTCGTCATCCGCGCCGCCGAGCAGATCGGCGTGGAGATCCCGCGGTTCTGCGACCACCCGCTGCTCGACCCGGCCGGCGCCTGCCGCCAGTGCATCGTCGAGGTGGAGGGCCAGCGCAAGCCGATGGCCTCCTGCACGATCACCTGCACCGACGGCATGGTCGTGAAGACCCAGCTCACCTCGCAGGTGGCGGACAAGGCGCAGCGCGGCGTGATGGAGCTGCTGCTGATCAACCACCCGCTGGACTGCCCGGTCTGCGACAAGGGCGGCGAGTGCCCGCTGCAGAACCAGGCGATGTCGCACGGCAACGCCGAGTCCCGCTTCGAGGGGAGGAAGCGGACGTACGAGAAGCCGGTGCCGATCTCCACGCAGGTGCTGCTGGACCGCGAGCGGTGCGTGCTGTGCGCGCGCTGCACCCGCTTCTCGAACCAGGTGGCCGGCGACCCGATGATCGAGCTGCTGGAGCGCGGCGCGCTGCAGCAGGTCGGCACCGGCGAGGGCGACCCGTTCGAGTCGTACTTCTCCGGCAACACCATTCAGATCTGCCCGGTGGGCGCGCTGACCTCGGCGGCGTACCGGTTCCGCTCCCGCCCCTTCGACCTGGTCTCCTCGCCGAGCGTGTGCGAGCACTGCGCGGGCGGCTGCGCCACCCGCACCGACCACCGGCGCGGCAAGGTGCTGCGCAGGCTGGCCGCGGAGGACCCGGAGGTCAACGAGGAGTGGGTGTGCGACAAGGGCCGGTTCGGCTTCCGGTACGCCCAGCGGCCCGACCGGCTGACCACGCCCCTGGTGCGCAACGCCACGACGGGTGAGCTGGAGCCGGCGAGCTGGCCGGAGGCGCTGGACGCGGCCGCGCGCGGACTGGCGGCCGCGCGCGGCCGGGCCGGCGTGCTGACCGGCGGCCGGCTGACGGTCGAGGACGCGTACGCGTACGCCAAGTTCGCCCGGACCGTGCTGGAGACCAACGACATCGACTTCCGGGCCCGGGTCCACTCGGCGGAGGAGACGGACTTCCTGGCCGCCACCGTCGCCGGACGCGGCAGGGACCTGTCCGGGACCGGT
Organism: Streptomyces sp. NPDC093225; assembly: GCF_044753805.1. NCBI lineage: Bacteria > Bacillati > Actinomycetota > Actinomycetes > Kitasatosporales > Streptomycetaceae > Streptomyces > Streptomyces sp. NPDC093225. Next base: position 10,811 of record NZ_JBIVNX010000058.1, on the reverse strand, counting down.
GTCACGTACGCGTCGCTGGAGCAGGCCCCCGCGGTGCTGCTGGCCGGCATCGAGGCCGAGGAGGAGGCCCCCGGGGTCTTCCTGCGGCTGCGCAAGGCGTGGCGCAAGCACAAGCAGCGGACCTTCGCGCTGGCGCCGTTCGCGACGCGGGGCCTGGAGAAGGCGGGCGGCACGCTGCTGCCGGCCGCCCCCGGCACCGAGCCGGAGTGGCTGGCGGCGCTGGCGTCCCGCACCGGCCTGGAGGCGGGCGGCGACGAGGCGGCCGAGGCGCTCCGGCAGCCGGGCGCGGTCATCGTGGTCGGCGAGCGGCTGGCGGCCGTACCGGGCGGACTGACCGCGGCGGTGCGGGCGGCCGCGGCCACCGGCGCCGGGCTGGTGTGGATCCCGCGCCGGGCCGGCGAGCGGGGCGCGGTCGAGGCGGGCGCCCTGCCGTCGCTGCTGCCCGGGGCCCGGCCGGCCACCGACCCGCGGGCCCGCGAGGAGGTCGCGGCCGCCTGGGGCCTGGACGAGCTGCCGCACCGGTACGGGCGGGACACCGGGCAGATCGTGGAGGCCGCGGCCACCGGTGAACTGGGCGCGCTGCTGGTCGGCGGCGTCGAGGTGGCCGACCTGCCGGACCCGGCGCGGGCGCGCGAGGCGCTGGCGGAGGCCTTCGTGGTGTCGCTGGAACTGCGGCCGAGCGAGGTCACCGAGCGGGCGGACGTGGTCCTCCCGGTGGCGGCCGCGGCCGAGAAGGCCGGCGCGTACGTCAACTGGGAAGGGCGGCTGCGGCCGTTCGAGGCGGCCCTCAAGCCCGACCAGATGACCCGGCCGCTGGCGCCGGCCGACGGCCGGGTGCTGCACATGCTGGCGGACGCGGACGGCCGCGCGCTGGGCCTGCCCGACGTGCACGCGGTGCGCGCCGAGCTGGACCGGCTCGGGCACTGGGCCGGGGAGCGGGCCGCCGAGCAGTCCGCGGACACCCGGGCCGTGCCCCGGCCGGCCGCCGGCGAGGCGGTGCTGGCCGGCCACCGGCTGCTGCTGGACCTCGGCCGGCTCCAGGAGGGCGACGAGGCGCTGGCGGGCACCCGGCACGAGGCGAGCGCCCGTCTGTCGGCGGCCACGGCGGCCGAGACGGGCGTCAAGGACGGCGACGCCCTGGCGGTCACCGGCCCCGCCGGCACCGTCGAACTGCCGCTGCGGATCACGCAGATGCCGGACCGGGTGGTCTGGCTCCCGCTGAACTCCGTCGGCGGCGGCGTCCTCTCCGACACGGGCGCCCAGCCGGGCTCCCTGGTCCGTATCGGCCCGTCCGTGGCGGACGGTGCCGGCGACACGACGCCGGAGGTGCGCGCGTGAACGCGGTACAACTCGCGGCCGAGGACCTTTCGCTCTTCGGCCGCGACCCCTGGTGGCTGGTCCTGCTGAAGGCGGTCTTCTGCTTCGCCTTCCTGATGGTGACCGTGCTCGTCTCCATCGTCATGGAGCGCAAGGTCGTCGGCTGGATGCAGCTGCGCATCGGCCCGAACCGGCACGGACCGTGGGGCTTCCTGCAGTCGCTGGCCGACGGCATCAAGCTGATGCTGAAGGAAGACCTGATCGTCAAGCGGGCCGACAAGGTCGTGTACGTCCTGGCCCCGATCATCGCGGCGGTCCCCGCGTTCATGGCGATCGCGGTGATCCCGTTCGGGCCCGCGGACGACGAGGTCTCGATCTTCGGCGTCCGCACGACGATGCAGCTGACCGACCTGCCGATCGCGATGCTGTACGTCCTCGCGGTGGCCTCGGTCGGCATCTACGGCATCGTGCTGGCCGGCTGGTCGTCCGGGTCGACGTACCCGCTGCTCGGCGGCCTGCGCTCGTGCGCGCAGATGATCTCGTACGAGATCGCGATGGGCGCGGCCTTCGCCTCGGTCTTCCTCTACTCCGGGTCGATGTCGACCTCGGCGATCGTGGAGGCGCAGGCGGACCGTTGGTACATCGTGCTGCTGCCGGTGTCCTTCATCATCTACGTCGTCACGATGGTCGGCGAGACGAACCGGGCCCCGTTCGACATGCCGGAGTCCGAGGGCGACCTGGTCGGTGGCTTCAACACCGAGTACTCGTCCATCAAGTTCGCGATGTTCATGCTGGCCGAGTACGTCAACATGGTCACCGTCTCGGCCGTGTCGGTCACCCTCTTCCTGGGCGGCTGGCGGGCCCCGGCGCCGATCTCCACGTACTGGGAGGGCGCCAACCACGGCTGGTGGCCGCTGCTCTGGTTCGTCATCAAGGTGCAGCTGCTGCTGTTCTTCTTCGTCTGGGTGCGCGGCACGCTCCCGCGCGTGCGCTACGACCAGCTGATGAAGCTCGGCTGGAAGGTGCTCATCCCGGTCTCGGTGGTGTGGCTGATGCTCGTCGCCACCGTCCGGGCGCTGCGCAACGAGAACTACGACTTCGGCCGGATCGTGCTCTACGTCGGCAGCGCGGTGATCGTCGTGCTGCTGCTGTCCTTCGTCGCCGACCTCTTCCGCGACCGGCGGTCCAAGGCGGCGGAGGCCACCGCGAAGGCCGCCCCGCCGGCCACCTTCGACCCGATGGCGGGCGGGTTCCCCGTACCGCCGCTGCCCGGGCAGACCCTTCCGCCGGTGCCGCGCCGACGGCCCCGTCACGAGCGGGAGCTGATTGTCAGTGGCGGAACCGATACTGACAGTGACCGAGAGGAGGGTGCTGAGAATGTCTGACGAGAAGTGGCAGAACCCGGTGGCCGGCTTCGGCGTGACCTTCAAGGCCATGTTCAAGAAGCGGCTGACCGAGCAGTACCCGGAGCAGCCGAAGACCACCGCCCCGCGGTTCCACGGACGGCACCAGCTCAACCGCCACCCCGACGGTCTGGAGAAGTGCATCGGGTGCGAGCTGTGCGCCTGGGCCTGCCCCGCCGACGCCATCTACGTGGAGGGCGCGGACAACACGGAGGAGGAGCGCTACTCGCCGGGCGAGCGGTACGGGCGCGTCTACCAGATCAACTACGCCCGCTGCATCCTGTGCGGGCTGTGCGTCGAGGCGTGCCCCACGCGGGCGCTGACGATGACGAACGAGTTCGAACTGGCCGACGCCAGCCGCGAGTCGCTCATCTACACCAAGGAGCAGCTGCTCGCCGGCCTCACCGAGGGCATGGTCGAGGCGCCGCACGCGATGTACCCCGGTACGGACGACCAGGACTACTACCGGGGGCTGGTGACGGGCGCGGCGCCCGGGACCGAGCGGCAGGTGGCCGTGTCCAAGGGCGAGGGCCCGCAGGGGTCCGACGCCGTCCCGGGTCCGGCCGAGCCGGCGTCGGGGAAGGTGGCCGGCCGATGAGCGCCCTCCTCACCACCGCGGCCGACGCCTCGGTGACCTCCAGCGGCGAGGCCGTGCAGTTCTGGGTCCTCGGCACGGTCGCGGTGATCGGCGCGCTGGCCACCATCCTGATGAAGAAGGCCGTGCACAGCGCACTGAGCCTCGCCGCGACGATGATCGTCCTGGCGGTGTTCTACCTGGCCAACGGGGCCTACTTCCTGGGCGTCGTCCAGGTGATCGTCTACACCGGCGCGATCATGATGCTGTTCCTGTTCGTGGTCATGCTCGTCGGCGTCACCGCGGCGGACTCCCTGAAGGAGACCATCAAGGGCCAGCGGTGGCTGGCCGCCGCGGCCGGTCTGGGCTTCGGCATCCTGCTGATCGCGGGCATCGGGAACGCGGGGCTGAAGTCCTTCACGGGCCTGGGCCGGGTCAACTCCGGCGGGCACGTCCAGGCGCTGGCCGAGCTCATCTTCACCAAGTACGTCTTCGCGTTCGAGATCACCGGCGCGCTGCTGATCACGGCGGCCGTCGGCGCGATGGTGCTCACGCACCGCGAGCGCACCGAGCGGGCCGCGACCCAGCGCGAGCTGGCCGAGCAGCGGGTCCGCGAGGGCAAGCAGCTCCCGCCGCTGCCGGCGCCGGGCGTGTACGCGCGGCACAACGCGGTGGACGTCGCGGGCCTGCTGCCCGACGGCACGCCGTCGGAGCTGACCGTCAACAAGACGCTGCGCTCGCGCGGCCAGGTCCGCGACGTCTCGGCGCAGGCGCTCAAGGACCTCAAGACGCTGGAGCAGCGGTCCGCGGAGCGACTGGGCCGGGAGCTCAACCAGGGCGCCGGGCGTGAGGAGGCGTCCAAGTGAACCCCGTCAACTACCTCTACCTCTCGGCCCTGCTGTTCACGATCGGCGCGGCCGGGGTGCTGATCCGGCGCAACGCGATCGTGCTGTTCATGTGCGTCGAGCTGATGCTGAACGCCTGCAACCTCGCGTTCGTCACCTTCTCGCGGATGCACGGCAACCTCGACGGCCAGGTCATCGCGTTCTTCACGATGGTCGTCGCCGCCGCGGAGGTCGTGGTCGGCCTCGCGATCATCGTGTCGCTCTTCCGCACCCGCCACTCGGCCTCGGTCGACGACGCCAGCCTGATGAAGCTGTAAGGGGTCGATCAACAGTGGAGAACCTGATTGCGCTGCTGGTCGCGGCGCCCCTGCTCGGAGCGGCGGTGCTGCTCTGCGGCGGCCGCCGGCTCGACCGGGCCGGCCACTGGCTGGGGACCTTGCTCGCGGCCGTCTCGTTCGGCGTCGGACTGGCGCTGTTCGCGGACATGCTGGGCCGCTCCGGCGAGGACCGGACGATGACCCAGCACCTGTACAGCTGGATCGCGGTGGGCGACTTCCGGGCCGACGTCGGCTTCCAGCTCGACCAGCTGTCGATGACCTTCGTCCTGCTGATCACCGGCGTCGGCACGCTCATCCACGTGTACTCGATCGGGTACATGGAACACGACGAGCGCCGCCGCCGCTTCTTCGGCTACCTCAACCTGTTCCTCGCGGCGATGCTGCTGCTCGTCCTGGCCGACAACTACCTGCTGCTGTACGTCGGCTGGGAGGGCGTGGGCCTCGCCTCGTACCTGCTGATCGGCTTCTGGCAGCACAAGCCCAGCGCGGCCACCGCCGCGAAGAAGGCCTTCCTGGTCAACCGGGTCGGCGACATGGGCCTCTCGATCGCGATCATGCTGATGTTCACCACCTTCGGCACCTTCGCCTTCGAGCCGGTGCTGAAGGAGGCCGGCGAGGCCACCGAGGGCAAGCTGACGGCCATCGCCCTGATGCTGCTGCTGGCCGCCTGCGGCAAGTCGGCCCAGGTGCCGCTGCAGTCCTGGCTCGGCGACGCGATGGAGGGCCCGACCCCGGTCTCGGCCCTCATCCACGCCGCGACGATGGTGACCGCGGGCGTCTACCTGATCGTCCGCTCCGGAGCGATCTTCAACGGGGCGCCCGACGCGCAGCTCGTCACGACCGTGGTCGGCGGCGTCACGCTCCTCTTCGGTGCCATCGTCGGTTGCGCGAAGGACGACATCAAGAAGGCCCTCGCCGGCTCGACCATGTCGCAGATCGGCTACATGGTGCTGGCCGCCGGACTCGGTCCGATCGGCTACGTGTTCGCCATCATGCACCTGGTGACGCACGGCTTCTTCAAGGCCGGGCTGTTCCTGGGTGCCGGCTCGGTGATGCACGGCATGAACGACGAGGTCGACATGCGCAAGTACGGAGGCCTGCGGACGTACATGCCGATCACCTTCGTCACCTTCGGCCTCGGCTACCTGGCCATCATCGGCTTCCCGTTCCTGTCGGGCTTCTTCTCCAAGGACGCGATCATCGAGGCCGCCTTCGCCAAGGGCGGCACCGAGGGCTGGATCCTCGGCGGCGTGACCCTGCTGGGCGCGGCCATCACCGCCTTCTACATGACCCGCGTGATGCTGCTGACGTTCTTCGGCGAGAAGCGCTGGCAGCCCGCCCCCGACGCGGACGAGGCGGCCGGCGTCGAGCCGGCCGGCGAGCACCGCGCCGGCGAGCTGCCGCACCCGCACGAGTCGCCGAAGTCCATGACGATCCCGATGGTCCTGCTGGCCTTCGGATCGGTCTTCGCGGGCGCGTTCTTCGCGGTCGGCGACCGGTTCCTGCACTGGCTCGAGCCGGTGACGGGGCACGAGCACGGCAACCCGCCGGTCAGCGCGATGACGGTCACGCTCGCGACGATGGCCTGCCTGGTCGTCGGCGTCGCGATCGCCTGGTCGATGTACGGCCGCCGGCCGGTCCCGGTCACCGCCCCGCGCGGCTCGCTGCTCACCCGCGCCGCCCGCCGCGACCTGTTCCAGGACGACTTCAACCACGTCGTGCTGGTGCGCGGTGGCGAGCACCTGACCCGCTCGCTCGTGTACGTCGACCACAGCCTGGTCGACGGGGTCGTCAACACCACGGCCGCCGCGGTCGGCGGCGCCTCCGGCCGGCTGCGCCGGCTGCAGAACGGCTACGCCCGCTCCTACGCGGTCTCGATGTTCGGGGGCGTGGTGGTACTGATCGCCGCGACCCTGCTGATGAGGGCGGTGTGAAATGAGTTTCCCGCTTCTGACGGCGACGGCCGCGCTCCCCGCGGCCGGCGCGATCCTCACGGCGGCCGTACCGGCGGCCCGCAGGACCGCCGCCAAGTGGCTCGCGCTGCTCTTCTCCGTGGCGACGCTCGCGCTGGCCGCGGTGGTCGCGGTCCGCTTCGAACCGGGCGGCGCCCGCTACCAGCTCACCGAGTCCCACGCCTGGATCGAGGACTTCGGCGTCCGGTACCAACTCGGCGTCGACGGCATCGGGGTGGCGCTGATCGCGCTCACCGCGCTGCTGATCCCGTTCGTGATCGCGGCCGGCTGGCACGACGCCGACCCGCTGGAGACCCGATCCACCCGCTGGCGGCCGACCCAGGGCTTCTTCGCCCTGATCCTGATGGTCGAGGCCATGGTGATCATCTCCTTCGAGGCCACCGACGTCTTCCTCTTCTACGTCTTCTTCGAAGCCATGCTCATCCCGATGTACTTCCTCATCGGTGGCTTCGGCGACCGCGCGCACAGCGGTACGGACGACAACGCGGCGGCCCAGCGCTCGTACGCGGCCGTGAAGTTCCTGCTCTACAACCTGGTCGGCGGCCTGATCATGCTGGCCGCGGTGATCGGCCTGTACGTGGTCACCCACACCTTCTCCCTCACGGAGATCGCCGACCTGCGCGCCGCCGGCAAGATCGACATGGCCACCAACACCGAGCGGCTGCTGTTCCTCGGCTTCTTCTTCGCCTTCGCGGTGAAGGCCCCGCTGTGGCCGCTGCACACCTGGCTGCCCAACGCGATGGGCGAGGCCACGGCCCCGGTCGCCGTCCTGATCACCGCGGTGGTCGACAAGGTCGGCACCTTCGCGATGCTCCGCTTCTGCCTCCAGCTCTTCCCCGAGGCCAGCAAGTGGGCGACCCCGGTCATCCTGGTGCTCGCCCTGATCAGCATCGTGTACGGCGCGCTCCTCGCGGTGGGGCAGCGCGACATCAAGCGGCTGGTCGCCTACGCGTCGATCTCGCACTTCGGCTTCATCATCCTGGGCATCTTCGCGATGACCACCCAGGGCCAGTCCGGCGCCACGCTCTACATGGTCAACCACGGCCTGTCGACGGCGGCGCTGATGCTGGTGGCCGGCTTCCTGATCTCGCGGCGCGGCTCCCGGCTCATCGCCGACTACGGCGGCGTGCAGAAGGTGGCGCCGGTCCTGGCCGGCACGTTCCTGATCGGCGGTCTGGCGACCCTGTCGCTGCCGGGCCTGGCGCCCTTCGTGAGCGAGTTCCTGGTCCTGGTCGGCACGTTCGCCCGGTATCCGGTCGTGGGTGTGATCGCCACCTTCGGCATCGTGCTCGCGGCGCTGTACACGCTGGTGCTGTACCAGCGCACCATGACCGGTCCGGTCAAGGAGGAGGTCCGGGCCATGCCCGACCTGCGTCCGCGCGAACTGCTGGTGGTGGCCCCGCTGATCGCGCTGCTGATCTTCCTGGGCGTCTTCCCGAAGCCGCTCACGGAGATCGTCGACCCGGCCGTCCGCCACACGATGTCCGACGTGCAGCAGCACGACCCCCGGCCCGAGGTGGAGGCGGCCAAGTGAGCACGAGCATGGTGGGCATGGCGGGCCTGACGGGCATGGCGGGCATGGTGGGTCATGCGTCCGCGGCCGTCGACCCCGTCGAGCGGATCCCCGCCCCGCACATCGAGTACGCCCAGCTGTCCCCCACCCTGATCGTGGTGGGCGCGGCGGTCGTCGGCGTCCTGGTCGAGGCGTTCGTCCCGCGCAAGTACCGCCACTACACGCAGGTGTTCCTCACGATCGCCGCGCTGGCCTCGGCCTTCGCGGCGGTGGTCGGGCTCGCCGCCGCCGGGTACGGCACGACCAAGGCGCACATCGCGGCCATGGGCGCGATCGCCGTGGACGGCCCGGCGCTGTTCCTGCAGGGCACGATCCTGCTGGCCTCGATCGTGGCCGTGTTCACCTTCGCCGAGCGCCGGCTCGATCCGGCCGCGCACGGCAACAAGGTGGACTCCTTCGCCGCCCAGGCGGCCTCGGTCCCGGGCAGCGACAGCGAGAAGGCCGCGGTCCGGGCCGGGTTCACCACCAGCGAGGTCTTCCCGCTGGTCCTGTTCGCGATCGCGGGCATGCTGGTCTTCCCCTCGGCGAACGACCTGCTGACCCTGTTCGTGGCCCTGGAGGTCTTCTCGCTGCCGCTGTACCTGCTGTGCGCCGTGGCCCGCCGCCAGCGGCTCATGTCGCAGGAGGCCGCGGTCAAGTACTTCCTGCTCGGCGCCTTCTCGTCGGCGTTCCTGCTGTTCGGCATCGCCCTGCTGTACGGATACGCGGGCACCGTCACGTACGCCGGCATCGCCGACGTCGTCGACGGCACGGTGGCGACGATCGACCCGACGCTGGCCGCGACCATGGGCAACGACGCGCTGCTGCTGATCGGCGGTGCGCTGGTGGTGATGGGCCTGCTGTTCAAGGTCGGCGCGGTTCCGTTCCACATGTGGACCCCGGACGTGTACCAGGGCGCCCCGACCCCGGTGACCGGCTTCATGGCCGCCGCCACGAAGGTCGCCGCGTTCGGCGCGCTGCTGCGGCTGCTGTACGTGGTGCTGCCGGGCCTGCGCTGGGACTGGCGGCCGGTGATGTGGGGCGTCGCGATCGTCACGATGCTGGCCGGTGCGGTCATCGCGGTCACGCAGACGGATGTGAAGCGCCTGCTGGCGTACTCCTCGATCGCGCACGCCGGGTTCATCCTGGCCGGTGTCATCGCCACCACCCCGGACGGCATCTCCTCGGTGCTGTTCTACCTGGCCGCGTACTCGTTCGTGACGATCGGCGCCTTCGCGGTGGTCACGCTGGTGCGCGACGCGGGCGGCGAGGCCACGCACCTGTCCAAGTGGGCGGGGCTCGGGCGGCGCTCGCCGCTGACGGCGGCGGTCTTCGCGGTCTTCCTGCTGGCCTTCGCGGGCATCCCGCTGACGTCCGGTTTCGCCGGGAAGTTCGCGGTGTTCTCGGCGGCCGCGGAGGGCGGGGCCGGGGTGCTGGTCGTGGTGGGTGTGCTCTCGTCCGCGATCGCCGCGTTCTTCTACATCCGGGTCATCGTGCTGATGTTCTTCAGCGAGCCGAAGGCCGACGGCCCGTCGGTTGCGGTGCCGTCCCCGCTGACGATGACGACCATCGCGGTGGGGGTGGCGGTCACGCTGGTGCTGGGGCTCGCGCCGCAGTACTTCCTGGATCTGGCCAGTCAGGCGAGTGTGTTCGTGCGCTGAGGGGCTTGGAGCTCGGAGTTCCGGGCTTGGTGCTGGGAGTTCGGAGCTTGGTGCTTGGAGTTCGCAGCTAGGAGTTCGGAGCTTGGTACGGCCGGGGCCCGGCCACCCTTGAAGGGGTGGTCGGGTCCTGGTGTGTTGTGTGGGTGGTGGGTGGTGGGTGGTGGGTGGTGGGTGGTGGGTCAGTGTGGTGGGGTGGTGCTGCCCGGTTTGCAGGTGACGGTGGGGTTCCAGGTCTTGTACGTGCCGTCCGGGTTGTCCTTCCACAGCCACACGTGGAGGTCGTAGTGGACCGGTTGGCCGGGCTTGTGGCCCGGCATGGGGCCGTTGAACTGCTGGCCGAAGATCGTGGGACGGTCCTGCGCGGTGGTGAGGTCGCCGTCCTTGTCAGGGACCAGCCACTCGGCGCCGACCAGCTCCCGCTCGCCGGTGCGCGGGTCGTCCTCGTAGAGGAGGGCGGCGGGGCGACTGGGGTCGGTGGAGCCGATGTTCTCCGGTTTCCAGTAGTGGATGCCCATGGCTCCGCCGCCCTTGGGGTCCTTCATGCAGAAGGTGTCGGGTTGCCAGCCGTCGTTGAGGGCGTACGGCTCCCAGACGTAGCGTTCCGTGGCCGCGTAGGCCTTGGTGAGGTCTCCCCAGACGGCCGGGTCGGGCGGTTCGGAGCCGACCGGGCCGGCCGCGGCGGCGGGGGCCGCCGTCAGCGCCAGGGAGGCCGCGGCGGCCAAGGGGAGCAGCGCCTGGAGGCTGCTGCGTGGCGTTCGAGCGGGCATGCGCAAGCTCCTCGGGGTCCGCGGTCCTCACCTGACCGCCACACAGCAGGATGTCCCGGGGTCGTGCGCCCTGCCACCGGGGCGGGCTGTCGGGGTGAACGGCGTTCCGCCGTGCCCGTGTGCCCTGTGTGCCTTGTGCCCCGTGTGTCCTGTGCCCCGTGTGTCCCGAGCGCTTCTGTGTGAGGTGCTGGGGGCGAGGGGCCCGCTTCGAGGGGTGGGGCGGTGTCGGGGTGGGCTCGCTTCGGGGGTGGGTCCCGTGGTGTGTGGGTCCCCTCGGCGCTTGACGGGGGTGGCCTGCAGGCCCTGCGGCAGGCCCACCCCGGAGGCTTTGGGGCTTCGCCCTGGCCTTCGGCCACCTCCGGCCCGGGCCTGCCTCCGGTC